>NZ_CAMTTE010000001.1:1702500-2016284 GCF_947077775.1 Salinibacter pepae | reverse complement strand
TCGCGGAGGACGAAGTAGTCGCCGCCCCGGTTCGCGCTGCGTGCCGTAATCGTGCCGTCCACGCGTGCGAGCTGTCCCTCGTGGCGGTCCGACGCGGCCGACGGCACCGAGAGCGGCACCGGATCGGGCGTCCGCCGGGCGGCCTCCACGCGCTCGTGGCCGATTCCCGCAATCTGGGCCAGTCCCGCCTCGTGCCTCAGCACGCCCCACACCCGCGCACTGTCGCCACGGCTGAGGGCCCGGGCCTCCGGGAGGCGCACGTGAATCCCCGCGGTCGCGTCCTGCAGGGCCCCAACGCCTTCCTCTGGGAGGGGCACCGCACCGGGCGCAGCGGTCACGCGCCCCGCGACCACCACCGTATCGCCCACGCGGTCTGGCATGCGGTCCCCATCGACGTTCCGCCGGACCTGAGCGATGGGGGCGGGCGCCCTGTATTGAAGGCTGTCCGTCGGGGCGGCGTCCGCGGAACAAAGACCGCTCCAGTGCGGCAGCAGGCCGACGGCGAGCAGGCCCCAAAGGACCAGGCGGGGGATCATGGGATCGACGCGACGGACGGAAATGGAGATGGGTGCCTACCGCACACAGGTTGAGCAAAAAACACTCCATTCCCGGGGCAGGTCCACGAGGACTCGACAGTCCATAAAAGTTTACCCCAGAGACACATCCACACCGTCTCTTTTTGGCCACGATGCGACCTCGTCCCCGCGCACCACGGGCCCTCATCGGAACTGCCGTCTCTGTGCCGCCCCCGCCTCGGCAGTGTGGGCCGTCAAAAGAACCGATGCAGGCTGGGGCGCCGTGCAATTCTCACGGCCCGAGAAGGCCCCGAACGGCCCAGAGACTCGCGTCGGGCGGGGCGGGTCACCCCGCAAACGACCGGCTAGCGTTCCGAATACGGGAGGCGCTTGACGCCGAAGAGGATGGCGTAGAGGACCGGCACCACAATCATTGTGAGCACCGTGGCGAAGAGCAGCCCGGACGTGATGGTCACTGCCATGGCCACGAAGAACGCGTCGGTAAAGAGCGGAATCATGCCCAGGGCCGTCGTAATCGACGCCATCATGACCGGGCGCAGCCGGACGACGCTCGCGCCCACGATGGCCTGGTAGAGCGGTTCGTCCTGCTTCCAGATCTCGATCTCGTCGATCACGACGACGGCATTCTTGATGAGCAGGCCCGACAGGCTCAGGAAGCCCAGCAGGGCCGTAAACCCGAAGGCCGCCCCCGTGGCGAGCAGGCCCGCCACCACGCCGATCAGAGCCAGGGGCACGGTCAGCCAGATGATGAGCGGCTGGCGGAGCGCGTTGAAGAGGGCCACCGTGATCAGCACCATCAGCACGAAGAAAATCGGGACCGCCGAGAAGAGCGAGGCATTGGCCTCGTTCGAGTTCTCGTACTGGCCGCCCCATTCGATGTCGTACCCTCGCGGAAGCGAAAGCTTCTCCACCGTCGGCCGCACCTGCTGAAAGACCGAGGTTGCCGTCCCCGAGATGGGGTCGGCGTACACGCTCACCGTCGGGGCGCGCTTGTGCCGCCACACAATGCCGTCCTCGAAGCCGGTCTCGAACCCGGAGACGACCTGCCGGATCGGGACGTACGCGCCCGCCACCGGACTCCACACCTGCGCGTTCTTCATGTTGCTGGCACGGGCCCGCTCCTCGGACGGGGCCCGCATCATGATGGGCAGCAGGTCCTCCCCTCTTCGGTACACCCCCATGCGGGTGCCCTCGAAGGTCCGCTGAACGGCCCGCGCCACGTCGGGGCGCGTCACCCCGAGGGCACTCGCCGCGTCCTCGGCGACCTGCGGGCGGGTGACCTCCACCCGGTTGCGCCAGTCGTTGCGGACGGCCTTGGTGTTGTCGTGCGCCCGAAAGATGCCCTCCACGCGCTGGGCGATGGCCCGCAGCGAGTCGGGGTTGGGGCCGCTGATGCGTGCCTGAATGCGCCCGGTGCCGCCCCCGGGCCCAAAGACAAACGGAAACGCGTACACGTTGGCCCGCGGCAGCATCGCGGAGAGGCGGGCGTCCACCGAGTCCTTGAGACTGGAAATCGTCCGCCAGTCGTCGACGTCCACGATCAGCTGGGCGTAAGACGCGTTGGGTCGCTCCGGGCTGTACGGCAGCACGAACCGGAGCGCCCCCTGCCCCACCACCGAACTGACGTGGGTGACGGCGTCGAGGCCCTGCACGTACTGCTCCGCCTCCTTGACGGCATCTTCGGTGTCCCGAATGTGCGTGCCCTGGGGCATCCACACGTCCACAAGAAACTGCGGCCGCGTGGAGTCGGGGAAGAAGCTCTGCTTGACGAACCCGCCCCCCCATATCGACAGCCCCATGAGCCCCGTGATGACCGCCACCGTCACCCACCGGTAGTTGATCGCCCCCTGAAGCAGACGGCGGTAGACCGTGTACACCGGCCCGTCGTGGGCGCTCTCCACCGCCTCGTCCGGGTCGGGCTTCTTCAGAAAGTCGACCCCCAAAAGCGGCGCGAGCGTAACGGAAAGCACCCAGCTCAGCGACAGCGAGTAGAGGATGACGAGGAACAACGACCCCAAAAACTCCCCGCTGCTGTCGGAGGAGGTCCCGATGGCGGCGAAGCCCAGGATGGCCACGGCCGTGGCCCCGAAGAGCGGCCACTTCGTCTGCTCCACAATCTCCGAGGCGGCCGCCACCCGCTCCCGCCCCTCCTTGAGGCGCGTCAGGATGCCGTCCACGATCACCACGGCGTTGTCGACGAGCATCCCGAGCGCGATGATGAGCGCGCCCAGCGAGATCCGCTGCAGCACCACGTCCGTCGCGTACATCAGGATAAACGTGCCGAGCACGGTCACCGCCAGCACAAACCCCATGAGGAGCCCGCTGCGCCACCCCATCGCCAGCAGCAGCACGACGATCACGATCGCGATGGCGGTGACCAGGTTCCAGACAAACCCACTCACCGCCTCGCTCACGTCGTCGGCCTGGAAGTTGATGTAGTTGTACTCGATGCCCACGGGGCGATCGGCCTTTAACGCGTCGAGGCGGGCCTTCACGGCCCGTCCCATCGTAACGACGTTGCCCCCGTCGACGGTCGATACGCCAAGGCCGATTGCGGGCTCGCCGTCGTGCCGCATGAGGGCCCGGGGCGGGGCGGCGTAGCCCCGCCGCACCGTGGCGATGTCCTCCAGGAAGATTTGGCGTCCCCCCTGGCTCGCGATCAGAATCGACCGCAGGTCGTCCAGCGACGCCGTCGCCCCCGACGGCCGGACCGAAATGTGGCTGTCCCCCACCCGCACGCGCCCGGCATCGACGACAATGTTCTGGGTGCGCAGCCTTCCCGCGATCCGGTCGACACTGATCCCCAGGTTCGACAGCCGGTCGCGGTTCGGCTCGACGTAGATGGTCTCCTGTCGGTCCGCAAAAAGGCGAACTTTCGCGACGCCCTGCACCTGCACCAGCTCCCGCTTCAGGGCCTCCGCGTGGTCCTTCAGCTCCTGCTTGCTGTAGCCCTCCCCGGTAATGGCCATGAAGATGCCGTACACGTCCCCAAAGTCGTCCTCCACGACGGACGGGCCCGCCCCGGGCGGCAGGCGTCCCTGAGCGTCGTTGACCTTGTCGCGCAGGTCGTCGAAGGCCTGCGTCACCGCATCCCCGATGACGTCACTCTTCATCTCGACCTCCAAAGTCGAGCGCCCCCGGCTGGAGCGGGACTTGATCTCCTTCACCTTTCCCATTGCCTGCACGGCCTCCTCGATGGGGTCGGACACCTCCGCCTCCACCTCGTGGGCGGTCGCTCCGGGGTACTGGGTCACCACCAGGGCGCGCTTGATGGTAAACTCCGGGTCCTCCAGGCGCCCCAGGTTCAGGAACGCAATGACGCCCCCCACCACCACGAGCAGCGTGGTGACGTACGTCAGCGTCCGGTTCTCGATGGCGGCCTTGGCGATGTCCATGGTGGCTCACGGCGGAACACGTAAAAAGAGAGCGGTCGGCTGCAGGGGCCTTCTTCAGGTCACTCCAGTGGACGGACGGGTTGGCCGTCGTTGAGCTGGTGGACCCCGGTGGCAGCGATGCGGTCGCCGGCCCGGAGGCCCGAAGTGACGACCACCGTGCTGTCGCGCATCGTTCCGAGCGACACGGACCGGCGGGCCACGGTCGTCGACGAGTCGCGCACCGCCCAGACGGAGGCGGTCTCGCCCGATCTCGAAAAGACGGCACTGGTTGGAATTGCAATCGTCCCCGCCCCGTCGGCCGCCGGGGCCGGCCCGCCCCCCACGATGGCCCGGGCCGTCATGCCGGGCAGGATGCCGGCGTCGTCGGGCGGCCGGATCGTGAGCGTCGCCTCGTAGGTGCGGGTGCGCGGGTCCGCCGTCGTCGTGATTTCCTTGAGCGTGGCCGGGAGGCGACGGCCCGGACGCATCGAGAAGGTGACGGCAAGCGATTCCGACTGCAGCGCGCGGCGCATCCGGCTCTGCTCCGGCACGTCGATCACCACCTCCATCCGGGACAGGTCCTGCACCGTCACGACGGCCTGCTGCGGCCCCACGTTCTCGTTGAGCTCCACCATTTTCTCGGCCACACGCCCGTCGAACGGGGCCGTGATGCGCGTGTCCGCCACCTGGCTTTGGGCCTGCTCGAGCTGCGACCGGGCCACCTCGTACTCGCGCTGCCGCGCCTCCAGCTGCTGCTGCGACACGATGCCCTGTGCGTACAGGGACTTGGCCCGCTCGTACGCCGACCGGGCCGCGTTTCGGGTTGCACGGGCGGACTGCAGGCGCGACTGTGCGTCGGTGCCGTCGAGGCGGGCGATGAGCTGCCCCGCCTCGACGCGCTCGCCCTCCTGCACGGGCAGGTCGACGACCGTCCCGGGGACCTCGAACGAAAGGGTGGCCGTCTCGGCCGCCGAGACGGTGCCCGGGTACTCACGGGCCGGCGTCGCCCCCGCCTCCTGCACGGTGTGCATTTTGACCGGACGCACCGGCGGCTCCAGCGGCGGCGCGGACGCGCTCTCGGCGCCACAGGCGCTCAGAAGCACGGCCGCGCCAATCATGAGCACAAGCCCGCCCCCCGGTGGCACGGAGACGCGCGAAAACGAAAAACAAGACGTAGGCATCGACGAAGGGTGGCGTCGGTGAAGAAAACAGTGGAAACGGGCGGGTCCCCTACCGCCTCCCGTCCATGAAGGCACGGAGGCGCTCGCGGACGGCCGTCCGCTCGTCGGCGGTCTGGAGGGGCCCGATGCGCGCGATGGCCCGCTCGGTCTGCAGGAGACGGAGCAGGAACGAATAGCGGGCGTCGACCTCCGCCAGGCGGGCATTGAGGACCGCCTCCTGCGCGTCGAGAAGATCGAGCACGTCGGCCGCGCCGGCGGTGTAGGAGTCCTGGACGAGGTCGATCGTCTCCTGGGCCGTGCGCCGGCCGGCCTCCGCCTCCCGCAGACTGAGGTAGCCGGACGTGGCCTGCTCGGTTCGCGCCCGGATGCGTTCCTCGAGGCTGGAGCGGACCTCCCGGCGCTGGGCCTTCAGTTGGCTGAGCCGGGCGCGCCCCCGCTCAATCTGCCCGTCGCGCTTGAGGCCCGTAAAGAGCGGCAGGCTGAGGGAGAGGCCCACGTTCCAGGTGGTGTTGGGGGCCTGCGGGAGGGCCGCCCCGCCCGGGGGGCCCCCGGGTAGGGACAGCGACTCGGTGCCCGCCCCGCCCTCCAGCGCACGGCTGTTGAGCTGCCCCTCCAGGGCCACGGTGGGCGCCCAGTACGACTGTTGCCCCGCCTCGACGCCCCGCTGGGCCGCCGCGATCTGTTCGTCGAGCGCCTGCAGTTCAGGGGCGCTCGACAGTCCCTCCTCCAGCAGAAAGTCGGTGAGCCGCTGGCGGGCGGCCGACGTGTGGCCGTACGCCGCAAAGACCGACTCCGGAAGCGTCAGGATGGAATCGGAGGGGGACAGCCCGGCCACCCCCACCAGCTCGTCGGGGGACCGGGCCAGCACCTGCGCAAGGCGGGTCCGGGCCACCTCAACCCGCGACTCGGCATCGAGGACCGTGCGCCGGGCCTGAGCCACCTGGGTCTTGAAGCGCAGCACCTGCTGGCGGCCCACCTGCCCGGACTCCCGGCGGGCCCGGGCAAGCGACAGGTTCTCGCGGCTGAGGGCAAGGTCGCCCCGGCGGACCTGGGCCAGGGCGCGGGCCTGCAGGACCGACACGTAGGCCCTCGACACCTGAAGCGCAAGGTCCTGCTCGGAGCGTTCCACCTCGGCCGCGTCGGCCGCCTGCTGGCGCTTCGCGATCGCCAGGTCGCCCCACTCTTGGGGAGAAAACAGGGTCTGCGAGAACGACACCGACCCGCTCAGCGTCCGCTCGGGCTGGGCCCCGAAGCTGGCGGCGGCCTGGTCGGCGTCCACCTGCTGCGCCCGCGCCCCGACTCGCACCTGCGGGAGCAGGTCGCCCCGCTCGACCCGCACGTCCTCGCGCGCGGCCTCCAGCCCCGACCGCCGGGCCTCCAGCCCGTCATTCGCGCCGATGCCCCGGCGCACCGCCTGCGCGTAGGTGATCGAGTCCGTGGGCGCCGGGGCGGGCGTGCCGGTCAGGGTCACCCGCAGGCGCAGGGCATCCGGCACGGAGAGGCCGAGCCGGCGGGCCGTCGCCTCGTTGACGTAGGGGGTGCGCGGGGACGGAAGCGCCACGGCGAGCGACCCGGGGGCCGCGCCCCGGAGCACGTCGGCGGCGTGCAGGGCCGTGCGTCGGGGAACGGGATCGACGGACGGCGCGGACGCCGTCGCGAGCGCCCCCCGGTCCACGAGTTCACGCCCCCGATGGACGGCCGCGGGAATTTGTCGCGCACGCAGGCCCGAGATCAAACGGTCCCGCTCTACTGAGGAGAGCGGCAGGGGCGTTGCCAGGTAGGCCGCGTCCGTGCCGGCGGGCAGGGCCTCCAGCGTGGCCTCGGCCGTGGAGCGCACCGGCACCACCCGCCAGTTCGCGTCCGACGAATCCTGCCGGCCGAGCCGGCGGCGCATCCGGTCGGCGAGCGCGGGCGCCGCCTCCAGCATGCGGGCCGGCACCAGCAGCGCCGGGGCCGAGGCCGGCGTCAGGGACCGCAACAGGGCCATGTTCTCACGCACCAGATCCGGCTCGGTGACGTACGTCAAATTCGCCGCGCCGCTGGCGTCCCCCGCCCTCGGCACCCCCTGAAGGCTCGGGGCCAGAACGTGGGCGGCCACCACCGGTACGTCCGGCCTGGACGTCGTGGCCAGTCGATGAGAGGCCGATAGCCCCACGGCGACGACGATCGTGGGGCCCGTCTCGCCGCTCAACAGGCGCTTCAGATCCGCATTGCCTCCCGTGTCCAGGACTCGACGGTACGCCTCCGGAAACTGCACCCGGCGCTCCGGGCGCATGAGCGATCGCAGTTCTCGCCGAATGGCATTTGCGGCCCGTCGGTGCGCCTGCGAGGAGTCGCCGAGCACGATCCCCACGGTTGCCTCCTCGCCGGGCGCAGACTGGGCCGCCGCGGGCTGGGGCGGACGGGCTGCCATTCCGAGCAGCCCCCCCAGAAGGGCCATCGCGAGGCCCTGGGCCCAGGACCGACGGGCCACGTCGGCAAACCAGCGGTTGACACACAGGCGAGCCGCGAACGTCGAGGAATCCATGTGGAAACAGTAGACATTAGCGATGACGGACACCGGCACCCGACTGGAAATGCCGTGCCGGAGCAGGAAAATGCGATACCAAATACCACGCCCCTTCAGGGGGGCGCACTCACGCGCAGCGGCGGATCGTTTAGCCGGTTCTGGGGTCCACCGACGCCTTCGTGTAGGCGGCCCAGAGCATCTCGAACGACTGGTCGATCAGTTCCTCGTCCAGTTCCGGGCCGTCGTTGAGGTGCTCCTGCACCAGGTGGGTCACCGTTCCGATGAAAAACGACCCGTACACCGACTGCGGGAGGTCGGGGAAGAGCCCCTGTTCTATTCCATCCTGGTGGATTTCCTGGAATGGGGACCGCAGGTCTTCGGGCTGGGCGCGCTGGGCCCGTCGGAGGTAGGCCGACGACTCGTACTGCAGGATGAACCGGTAGAGCCGGGGGCACTCCATGTAGTTCCGGATGACGGCCCGCCAGGTCGTCCGGAGGCGGTCCCGCACCGAGGCGTCTTCGTCGAAGCCCATCTCCATGATCGACTCGTGGGCCGCGGCACGCGCCTCCGCGTACAACTGGTCGACAAGGTCCTCTTTGCCGTCGAAGTACCGGTAGATGGTCCCCGCCCCCACGCCTGCGGCCTCCGCAATCTCCGACATGGAGGTGCCGTGGAATCCCTGCTCGTCGAACAGGTGAAGGCCGGCCCCGAGAATATCGCCGCGTTTGCCCTGTGTGTCTTCGATTGGCCTGGTCGGTGGTTTGGAATGAACGTTCATTCCGGTAACCCAGGCCGCCATCGGGCGTTTCGCTGCGTCCCTCTATTCACATAGGGCTCGCCCCTCCTTTATCCCATCTCCACTCCCCCGTCGGCGCCCGGGGGCCCCAATCGGAACATTTTCCCCAAGCCCCCACCGCCAAAATAAAAAGGACCGCCCCCCGCGAAGGGGACGGCCCTTTGGCGTCCACTCGGGACGCGGCGTCAGCCAGAGACTGAGGTTAGATGTCGAAGCGCAGGCTCAGCGTGCCGGTGAAGGCACTCGTCCGAACGTCTTCGAAGTTGTTGGCGTCCCCCAGGTTGGCAAGCCCGAGGTTGTACCGCCCGTCGACCGCAATCTCGCTGAGCGGGCCCTTGTTCAGCGCGTAGGCAATCTCTCCGCCCACGACGCCGCTAAAGTCCACGTCGGTGAAGCTGTCGTCGGCGTCATTGCCGTTGCCCAATTCGCTGTTCGTAATGAATCCAAGGGCCGGCCCGACGTACAGGCGCGGGGTGACCGGCGCCGTCGGGGCGCTGAGCTTCAGCAGGACCGGAATTTCGATGACGTCCTGGCGAACACGAATGTCGTCAAATCGACCGGACTCGTCGAAGTGGTTCTTCGTGCCGCGCCGGGAGTAGAGGACCTCCGGCTGGACGGAGAAGATATCATTGACCTGGTAGTTCAGGAAGACCCCGCCGGTGAAGCCCGGCCGAAAGTCATTAGACGCCACATCGTCGCCGTAAAAGGTCGCCTGCGTGACGCCGCCCCGGACGCCGAGGTCGATGGGCGACTGGGCCTGGCTCGTCATCGGCAGGGCGAGGCCCAGCAGGAGGGCGAGGGTTGCGATTGAGGCTGTGAGTTTCGATGTTGCGGTTTGCATGATCTACAAATGGTTGTTGTGCTGTGGATCGTGTGGCACAGGGGTGCTGCGACGGATAGGGTGGTGCCGTCGGTCGCAGTGCCGCCTGTGTTTTCTTTTTGCCTGTGTTTTCTTTTTGCTCATCCTGCGCCGGGGCGTTTGCGTCGGCGCACGCGCACACCGCAGACGGCCCCGGTCAAAACGCGGGGCGAACACCAAGCCCAGGGCGGGCGGTGTCTTTTCTTTGCGTGCTTTCGGTCTGCGCTGTGTTTCTGAATGAACGTTCATTCCGGTAATCTGTGGGGCGGTATGTCGTTCCCCCACCCCCCGGACTTCACGGGGTTTCCCATCGCCTCTCACAATCCCTTCGGCAAGTTTCCCCCAGGCAGCCTTCTCCGCCCTCCCCTCCCCATCGTCGAAAGTGGGCCTTCGAGAGACAAAACGCCCCGGGCTCAGCCCACTGGCGCGTCCGCCGACGGCCTGGCGCTCGTCCCCGGGGCCCGTTTCTCGTCCTCGGGCCCGTTCTCATCCTCCACGTTGTCCCTCCAGCCCGGGAGGCGCAGGGCATGGGGCGGGCCGCCGGGGAGGAGAAACGCCGGCAGCACCGGCGCGAAGGCGGCGACGTAGGCGAAGGCCTCGTTTCGAGCGAACCGAAACGCCTGCCCCCGCACCGGACGGCCCGGCTCCCCCACTCCCAAAGTCCCGGGACGAGATCCGAGCCCCCGAACCCGACGACACTGGCAACAAGACGATTGGGGGCAGGAGGGCATCAGGTCCTCAAGCGGGCCCATCGCATCCGCGGGGTGTTGCACAATCACAACGATCCCGCCCACGCCGGAGCCGTTTTTGGACCGCACATGCGGATTGCGACCGGACCGTCGTGGTGGCCAAGACGGCCCTTCGGGATCCGGGACGCGGCGTAACGCTGCTCTTCGGTTCGGGACGAAAGGGCCGTTCCTGGAACGACGTCAGCCAAAGCGGTCATCGGCCGGGCACCGACACGAGGATACGGGAAAGGACCCCACTCGCACCTCGGACGTAATGCGTTTTGGGCATTGATTGAAGAAAATTTTGCCGCGAGACGGGGGCGCAGGCCCCCCGGTACGTCCACACAGTTCGCCCTGTCGTTTCCGCACGAACAAGCCGACCCCGCCCCATGCCAACCGCCCAAACTGCCGACACCCCGACCCGCGCCGTCCGCGCCGAGGGCCAGTCCCTTTGGCTCGACTACATCCGCCGCAGCCTCATGGAGAGCGGCCAGCTTCAGCGGCTCGTCGACGAGGATGCCCTCCGGGGCCTCACCTCCAACCCCGCCATCTTCGAGAAGGCCATCGGCGGGAGCAGCGAGTACGACGACGCCATCACCGCGTTCTTGACGGAAGATCCCTCAATGGACGCCGCCACCATCTACGAGCGGCTGGCGGTGGAGGACATTCGCCGCGCCGCCGACACGCTGCGGCCGGTCTACGAGGAGACCGGCGTCGACGGCGTCGTGAGCCTCGAGGTGTCGCCCCACCTCGCCCACGACACCGAGGGCACCATCGCGGAGGCGCGCCGCCTCTGGGACGCCGTGAACCGGCCCAACCTCATGATCAAGGTGCCGGCCACCGATGAGGGCATTCCCGCGATCGAGCAGCTGCTGAGCGAGGGGATCAATGTCAACGTCACCCTCATGTTTTCGCTCGACCACTACGAAAAGGTGGCCCAGGCCTACCTGCGGGGGCTCCGCCGGGCCGACGACCCGAGCGGCATCGTCTCGGTGGCCTCCTTCTTCGTGAGCCGCGTGGCGCGGGAGGTCGACCACCGGCTCGACGAGCGCGGCCTGACCGACGCGGTCGACTTCGACGGCAGCGACGTGGCCATCGCCAACGCCAGGATGGCCTATCGTCGCTTCGAGGAGATCTTCCACGGCGACGACTTTGCCGACCTGCGCGAGCAGGGCGCCTTCGTGCAGCGCCCCCTCTGGGCCTCCACCAGCACCAAGGACCCGACGCGCTCGGACGTGCTGTACGTGGAATCGCTCATCGGGGAAGAGACGGTCAACACGATCCCGCCCGACACGCTCGATGCCTTCCGCGACCACGGCACCGTCCACGGCCAGACGGTGACCGACGGCCTCGACCGGGCCGAGGAGGTGCTCGCGCAGCTTGCGGACGCCGGCATCGACCTTGACGACGTCACCGAGACGCTCCAGGCCCGCGGCGTGGAGAAGTTCGCCACTCCGTTCGACGACCTGATGGACGCGCTCGACGAGAAGCGTGAGGCGATCACCGCCCACCTGCCCGACCCGATCTCGCTGCACCTGCACGAGCACGAGGCGGCCGTGGCGGAGCGCCTGGACGCCTGGCGCGAGGACGACTTTGCGTGCCGGATGTGGCGCCGCGACCCGACCCTTTGGGCCGACGAGGACACGCCCGAGATCACGAACCGCCTCGGCTGGCTCGACCTGCCGGAGTCGATGCAGGAGCAGGCCGAGGAGATCACGGCCTTCGCCGAGGACGTGCACGCCGACGTCGACGACGTGGTGGTTCTCGGCATGGGCGGTTCCAGCCTCGCCCCGGACGTCTTCAGCAAAGTGTTCGACCCGGCGGACGGCTGCCCGGACGTCACGGTGCTCGACAGCACCCACCCCGACGCCGTCACGGCCCTCGCCGACGACCTGGCCCTGGAGCGCACCCTTTTCGTCGTCGCCAGCAAGTCGGGCACCACCACCGAGACCCTGTCGTTCTTCCGCTACTTCTGGGACCGGGTTGCGGGCGTTACCGACACGCCCGGGGATCACTTCGTGGCGACCACGGATCCGGGCTCGAACCTGGAGGAGATCGCCGAGGGCCGCGACTTTCGCGCCGTCTTCCGCGCCCCCCCCGACGTGGGCGGCCGCTACTCGGCCCTCACGCCCTTCGGCCTCGTGCCGGCGGCCCTGATGGGCGTCGACATTGAGCAGCTGCTGGATCGGGCCTGGGCCGCGGAGGCCGGCTCGGACTTCTGCGTGGAGGCGCCCAACAACTCGGGCCTGGAGCTCGGCGCCGCCCTCGGCGAGCTGGCCACGGCGGGCCGTGACAAGGTCACGTTCTTTACCTCGCCGACGCTGGAGAGCTTCCCGGCGTGGCAGGAGCAGCTCATCGCCGAGAGCACCGGCAAGGACGACACCGGCATCGTGCCCGTCGCCGACGAGCCGCTGGCCGACCCGGGCGCCTACGGCGACGACCGCGTCTTCGTCTACTTCTACCTCCACGGGGAGCAGGACCGGGACACGATCGAGACCCTCAGCGCGCTCGACGAGGCCGGCCACCCCGTCATCAGCGTCCGGCTCGACGACCGCTACGACCTCGCCCGCGAGATGTACCGGTGGGAGATGGGCGTCGCCGCGGCCGGGGCGGTGCTCGGCATCCACCCCTTCAACCAGCCGAACGTGGAGGCCGCCAAGCGCCTCGCCCGCGAGGCAATGCAGGCCGAGCACGGCGCCGGCAGCGACACACACACCGTCGCGGCCGACGATCACGACGTCCTGGAGCGGGAGCTGGCCGACTGGCTCGACGCGGCCGACGAGACGGGCTACCTCGGCGTACAGGCCTACCTGGCCCCGTCCGACGAGACGACCGCGGCCCTCACCGACCTCGTCACGGCGCTGCGCGATGCGACCGGCTGTGCCACCACGCTCGGCTACGGCCCGCGCTTCCTCCACTCCACCGGCCAGCTGCACAAGGGCGGCCCGCCGAACGGGCTCTTCCTCCAGCTCGTGGACGCCCCGTCCGGCGAGGCGCCCGTGCCGGAGGCCGACTACACGTTCGCGGAGCTGATCGCGGCCCAGGCCGCCGGCGACCATCAGGCCCTCCGGGAGGCGGACCGGACCGTGCTCCGGGTGCAGGTGGACGTCTCCGGGCTCGGTCGGGTCGTCGACGCGGTTGCGGCGCGGGGCGCGTAAGGCGTGAAACGGGATGACGTGATTCGTGGCTGTCCATTCTGGGTGCCTCACGCATCACCCCTCACGCATCACGTTCTTTCCGAATCGGACGCCGCCTAGCGCCACGTACTGCTCTTTTACACGAACAACGCTTCCCTCTTCTATGACACTCGGAATGATCGGACTCGGCAAGATGGGCGCGAACATGGGCCGGCGCCTGATGCGCGACGGCCACGAGGTCGTCGGCTTCGACCTCGACGAGAGCGCCGTGCAGGCCCTTGAGGACGACGGCGCGACGGGGGCCCCCGCCCTTGAGGGCCTCGTCGACGAGCTTGAGCCCCCACGCGTCTGCTGGATGATGGTGCCGGCGGGCGACGCCGTGGACGCCACCCTGGGCGACCTGCTGCCCCACCTCGACGAGGGCGACATCGTCGTGGACGGCGGCAACTCGAACTACAAGGACACGCTCCGCCGCGCCGGGCGCGCGGAGGAGCACCGCGTCCACTACGTCGACGTGGGCACCTCCGGCGGCGTGTGGGGCCTAGAGGAGGGCTACAGCATGATGGTGGGCGGTCCGGACGCGGCCGTCGACCAGCTGCGGCCCGCCCTCACCACCCTCGCGCCCGGCCCCGACAAGGGCTGGGGCCACATGGGCGACGTCGGCTCGGGCCACTTCGTCAAGATGGTGCACAACGGCATCGAGTACGGCGTGATGCAGGCCTACGCCGAGGGGTTCGACATCATGAAGTCGAAGGAGAAATTCGACCTCGACCTGCAGCAGGTGGCCGAGACGTGGCGGTTCGGGAGCGTGGTGCGCTCCTGGCTGCTCGACCTCACGGCCCGCGCGCTGGAGGAGGGCCAGGACCTGTCGGGCATCGAACCCTGGGTCGACGACAGCGGGGAGGGCCGCTGGACGGTGAAGGAGGCGATCGACCTCGACGTGCCGGCGCCCGTCATCACCGACGCGCTCATCTCGCGCCTCGACTCGCGGGTGGAGGACTCCTACACCCACAAGCTCCTCGCCGCCATGCGCAACCAGTTTGGCGGGCACGACGTCAAATCCAGCGACGAGTGATGTCGTCCAGACGCCGAATGGGGACGGCTCTCGTTCCCGCGATCCCGTTCGTACCTCGACACGCGCACTCCGGATATGTCTCAGATTGACCCCCACCTCTTCGTCATCTTCGGGGCCACCGGCGACCTCACGAAGCGGAAGCTGATCCCGGCCCTCTACCACTTGATGCAGGACGCAGACGTGGCCCGGCGGTGCGTCGTGCTGGGCGCGGCCCGGTCGGACTGGACCGACGAGCGGTTTCGGGAGGCCGCCCGGACGGCCCTCCGCGAGCAGGGCTACGCGGAGGAGACGGTGGACGCCTGGTGCACCCGAAACTTGCACTACCAGTGCCTCGGGCCCGAGGGAAACGACTACGAGGGGCTGCGTGAGCGTGTAGAACAGCTGGAGCGGCACCGCAACCTGACCGGCAACCGGGTCTTCTACTTCTCCCTCCCACCCAGCATCTACACCCAGGCCATTGAGGGGCTCGGGGCGGTCGGCCTGAACACGAGTTCGGGCTGGAGCCGCGTCGTCGTGGAGAAGCCGTTCGGCCACGACCTCGACTCGGCACAGCGCCTCAACGAGCGGGTCCACCAGCACTTCGACGAGGACCAGGTGTACCGCATCGACCACTACCTGGGCAAGGAGACCGTCCAGAACCTCATGGCCTTCCGGTTCGGGAATGCCCTCTTCGAGTCGATGTGGAACCGGGAGCACATCGATCGGGTGGAGATCACGGTCGCCGAGCCGCTCGGGGTGGGCGGGCGGGCCGGCTACTACGACCAGTCCGGCCATGTGCGCGACATGGTCCAGAACCACCTCACCCAGCTCCTGTCGTTGGTGGCGATGGAGCCGCCCGCCAGCATGGACGCCGACGCCATCCGCGACGAGAAGGTGAAGGTTCTGAACGCGGTGCAGCAGCCCGACCCCAGGGCCGACGTCGCCCTCGGGCAGTACCGGGCGGGCACGATGGGGGGCGAGCCGGTGCCCGGCTACCGGGACGAGCCGGACGTGCCGGCGGATTCCGACACCGAGACGTTCGCCGCGATGCGCCTGAATGTGGCCAACTGGCGGTGGCAGGGCGTGCCCTTTTTCCTGCGGACGGGCAAGCGGCTGCCCCGCAAGCTCACCCAGATCGCCGTGCGCTTCCAGAGCGCGCCGGTGTCGCTCTTCCAGGCGGACGAGGGGCCGTGTGTGCCACGGGACGCCGACTGTGAAGCCGCCCCGAACGAGCTGCTGATCACGCTGCAGCCGGACGAGGGGTTCGACCTGCGCTTCGAGGTGAAGGCCCCCGGCAACAGCGACGACGGCTCGATGCCCCTGGAGACGCAGCAGCTCAGCTTTTCCTACCAGGACGCGTTCGGTCCCGTCCCCGACGCCTACGAGACGCTCCTGCGCGACATCATCGTCGGGGACCCCACGCTCTTCGTCCGGGCCGACGAGGTGGAGGCCTCGTGGCAACTCTATACGCCCCTCCTGGAGACGGACCTCCCGGTGCATTCCTACGAGGCGGGCACGTGGGGCCCCGACGCGGTAGACCGCCTCCTCCCCACCTGGACCTCGACCGGCCGCACCCGATCTCATCGGGCCGAGGCGACCTCCGCCTCGTAGCCCGCGCCCGGCTGCTCCTCGCTTCCCTCAGCCCTCGACCGCTTCCCAAAATGACAGATCCAGTCTCCTACGACCTCATCGTCATCGGCGCCGGCCAGGGCGGCGGGCCCCTCGCCGGCACCGTCGCCGAAGCCGGCCACGACGTCGCCCTCCTCGAACGGAGGCACGTGGGGGGCACGTGTGTCAACCGGGGCTGCACGCCCACCAAGACCATGATCGCCAGCGCCCGCGTGGCACACCTCGCCCGCCGCGCCGGGGACTACGGCGTGGAGACCGGCGACGTGAGCGTCGACCTGCAGGCCGTACGCCAACGCAAGCGCGACATCGTCGGCATGTTTCGGTCGGGAAGCCGAAGCAGCATCGAAGAAAAAGACACCCTGGACCTCATTGAGGGCGACGGCCGGTTCGTCGACCCGAACACCGTGGAGGTTGCGCTCAACGGCGACGTCGATGACGGCGGGCCCCGCGCCCTCACGGCGGACCGCATTGTGATCAACACCGGCACCCGTCCCGCCATTCCGCCCATCGACGGGCTCGATGCGGTAGACTTCCTGACCTCGACCTCCATCATGGAGCTGGGCGCGGTGCCGGGCCACCTGCTCATCCTCGGCGGCGGGTACATCGGGCTCGAGTTCGGGCAGATGTTCCGGCGGTTCGGGGCGGAGGTGACGATTATCGATCGGGGCGAGCACGTCCTCGGCCGTGAGGACGCCGACGTGGCCGGGGCGCTTGAAGATATTCTGCGGGAGGACGGGATCCGTCTCCTCAACGAGACGAGCATGACGGCCGTCGAGGAGGCGGGCGGCACGATCACGGCGCACCTGGAGGGGGACGACGCCCCGGCCCGCATCACGGGCGATGAGCTCCTGGTGGCCGCGGGCCGGCGCCCGAACACCGACGCGCTGAACCCAGGCGCGGCGGGCGTGGCGACCACCGAGCAGGGCTACGTGCAGGTTGACGCCCGGCTCGCCACCACCGCCGACGGCATCTACGCAATCGGGGACGTGACCGGCGGCCCCGCCTTCACGCACGTCTCCTACGACGACTACCGCGTGCTCCAGGACCACTGGCTCCACGGTGGGGACCGCACCACCGAGGACCGCCTCATCGCCTACACCCTCTTCACCGACCCGCAGCTCGGCCGCGTGGGCCTGACCGAGAAGGCGGCCCGGAGCCGCGGCCTCGACGTGACGGTGGCGCAGATGCCGATGACCCGCGTGGCCCGCGCCCTGGAGGTCGACGAGACGCGCGGCCTCATGAAGGCGGTCATCGACTCGACGACAAACCGGCTCCTCGGCGCCGCCGTCCTTGGCATTGAGGGCGGAGAGGTGATGTCGGTCCTGCAGACGGCGATGATGGGGGACCTGCCGGTCGGCCGCCTCCGGGCTGCCCCCTTCGCCCACCCCACGCTGGCCGAATCGCTCAACAACCTCTTTGCGGGCCTCGACCTCGGCCCCGCCGCGGAGCGGCGGGCAGACGGGTGACCCATCTCTCTTCTTCTCTCGTCCTCCTGGTACCCTCATGCCACTTCGTCCCCTTCCCCTCGCCCCGCCCCACCGCCTCGTCATGGGGGGCGTGCTCCTGCTCGTCGTCGCGCTCGGGGTGACGGGCTGCGGCACCGGAGACTCGTCGTCGTCCCCGGCGGCAAACGTCGTGCCCGAGGACGAGGTGGAGCGGCGGGTTGCGGACGCCCGGAACCGGCTTTCCCAGAACGAGGGCGGGCAGCGCCTCCTCCGGGCCATCGAGGCCCACGGCGGGCTCCCGGCGTGGCACCGGGCCCCGACCAGCTCCTACACCTGGACCTACGCCAACGAAGGGGCCGACCTCCGCTTCAAATCCTTTCTCGTCGTCCACAACCGCACGCGCCGCGCCTACCACGACCTCTTGGCGGTGGGGGCGTACGACGACGCCCGGCCGGTGGACGCCCGCTTTGCCTGGACCGGGGAGCGGGCGTGGATCGCGCCGGCCTCCCTCGAGCGCCCCAACCCGCGCTTCTGGGCACTGACCGGCTTCTACTTCCAGCAGATCCCGTTCGTCCTGGCCGACCCCGGCGCCCGGTACGAGGCCCTCCCGGACGACTCGATCGACGGCACGCCCCACGACATGGTGCGGGTCACGTTTGGAAAGAACGTGGGCGACTCGCCCGACGATACGTACGTCCTCTACCTCGACAAGGAGACCGGACGGGTCGACGCCATCCGGTACACGGTAAGCTACGGGCGCGAGGTGGGGGCCGACGCGGACCTCCCCCAGACGTTTTTCGACTATCAGGACTACGTGACCGTCGACGGCCTGACGGTGCCCACTCGGTTCGAGGGCTACGCGTACGACGAGGACGACGGGCCCGGCGATACGCTCCGCAATGAGGCCGTCGCCGACAGCATTTCGTACCGCCGCTCGTTCGACGCGTCAAAGCTGGAGCCGCCGGAAAACGCGCGGGTTGTATCGCTTCCGGGCGAGACGTAAGGTGCGACGCTACGCGGCCGCGCCCTCGCCCCGGTACTGCGACGGCGGCACGCCGAACGCCTCCCGGAACGAGCGGGAGAAGTAGGACTGGCTGTTGAAGCCGACCGCGTAGGCCACCTCTCCGATCGTCACGTCCGCCCGCTCCTGGAGCAGCCGCGCCCCCGCCTCCAGCCGACGGTGGCGAATGAGCTGCACCGGCGTGCGGTCGTACATCGCCTTCATCCGACGCCGCAGTTGGGAGGCGCTCAGGGCCGTCGCCGCCGCCAGCTCCGACACGCCGAAGTCCGGATCGGTGAGGCGCTCCGCGATGGCCTCCTCGATTCGATCGCGCAACGGCGCCGCCTCGGCGGTCGGGGGAAGTGCTTCCTTCGCCTTCTCGGCCCCGTTGCCCGCCTCGTCCGGAGAATGCCGAGACTCCTCCCCCGCCGTCCCCGCGTCTCGGAACGACTCCCGCAGCGTCCGCCGCGTGGCGATCAGGTTCTCGATGCGTGCAATCAGCGCCTCCGGCTCGAAGGGCTTGGTGAGATACGCATCGGCGCCCACGTCCAGGCCCTCCACCTTGTCCTCCAGGTCGGCCCGCGCGGTGAGGAACACCACCGGTACGTGGTCGATGTCGGGGTCCTGCTTGATCTTCCGGCACAGCTCGAACCCGTCCACCTCCGGCATCATCACGTCGCTGATCACCAGGTCCGGCAGCAGCGTCCGGGCCAGGGTGTACCCCTCCGCCCCATCGTGGGCCTCCTCCACCCGGTACTCCGGCTCCAGGTGGGTCCGCACGAGGGTACAGACCACCGAGTTGTCGTCGATGACCAGCACGGTCGTCCGGTCCTCGTCCGGCGACGCGGCGGGCGCCTCCGGGGCCGGAGCGGAAGCGTCTGCCCGGCCGGCCAGCGCCTCGCGGGAGAGCGCCAGGGGATCGTGGCCGAGGCCGTCGTCCGGCGCCGCAGTCCCTGTGTCGCCCGAGGATGGCCCCGCATTCGCGCCCGACGCGGGCCTCTCGCAGCCGGGGGGGCACCGGGGCAGCCGGACGGCGTACCGCACCGTGCCGTCGGCCGCCGGGTCGACCTGCAGGGCGCCCCCGTGCAGGGTCGCCAACTCGTCCACGAGGCGCAGCCCGAGCCGCGTGCTGATGCGGTCCGGCGTCCGGAAGGACGGCTCATCGCGGGTCCCCCACAGATCGTCCTCCGCGGGCGGATGCCCCTGCGTCCCTGCATGCTCGACGACGAGTTCGAGGCCGTCCGTCTCGGGTTCGGCGGCCGGCGGGGCGGCACACGGGCGGACGGTCACCCGAATCGTCCCGTCCTCCCCTGCGGCCTGGAAGGCGCTGGAGAGCAGGTTCGCGAGCATCGTCTCCATCTTTGCCTCGTCAAACCGGGCGGTCGGATTGTCGAGTGCCGACTCGAAGTGGAGGTGCACGTTGCGACGCTCGGCAAGGCCCTCGAAGGACCGAACGCCCTGGACCACGACCGACGGCAGGCGGCCGTCGGTGGGCGTGAGGGACGTGCGGCCGGTCTCCAGTTCCGCCAGGTCCAGCAGCTGGTTCACGAGCCACAAGAGGCGCGTCCCGTTCCGCTCCGCGAGGCGGAGTTGCATCCGCACCTCGTCGCCGAGGGGCCCGTGGCGGCCCTCCAGGAGGGTGTCGATGGGACCGAGGGTGAGGGTCAGCGGGCGCCGAAACGCGTGGCTGATCTCTTCGAGGAACTGGGACTTGGCCGCACGCATCTCTTCGAGCGTCTCGATCCGGTCGGTGGCCGTGTCGAGCGCCTCCCGAGCCGCGTCCCGGTCGTTGCGCGCCGCGTCGATGCGGGCCGCCGCCCGTCGGCGCGCCCGGCGCAGGCGACGCCCGTGCAGGAGCACCATCGCCCCGATTCCGCCCCCGGCGAGCAGCACACCGCCCCACCCAACTGCGGCCGCCCCCGCCAGGCGTCCGGCCACCAGCCCCCCGAGCCCGAAGAGGGCGGCGCCCACAGCCATTCCCCAGGGGCCCGCCCACGCTCGAACAGCGGGGCCGTCGGAATCAGCCGAGGGGGGAGCAGTCATGACGACAGTCGGGCTTGGGCGCGAGTGAGCGGTTCGCCGGCGCGCAGATGTGTGTCCGGTCGCCGGCAGATGGATAAAGCGGGACGATGGGTGGCAACACAGAGAAAAACGTGTGCCAACGCGCCCCCGCCCGATTCGGGCGGGGCCGTCAACGGCGGTTCTCTCCCACGCGCCCCCCAGGCGTTGCGGCCAGAAACGGTATGCGGAGCCGGAGCTGTGTAGAAACGAAACTTTTTCCCTCCTTCATTTCCTCTTGCCCCCGCGTACGTCGTTTTCACCAGGGCCCCGCGGACACTTTCCCGCGTCGCCCGGTTCATAGCAGTCGGGGTGCCCGTCCAGGCGACTGGCTTTTTGTGTCGAAGCCGCTCCTTCTGCATTGGGGGGTCATTAGATTTTCACGCCAGGCACTTGGCAAATCCGTCCCGCACTGCGACCCTTGTACGTAGGGTGTCTTTGGGTCCCCCAGTGTATCCGCAACACGCCACGTCTGCTCATCGTCCTTCCTTCTATGTCTTTCGGCCACATGACGTCGCGCGACAAGCTCGAGTCCATCGCCACCAACCTCTGGTGGACCTGGACCCCCGACGCCCGTTCTCTCTTCCGACGCCTCAATCCCGAGGTATACCGGGCGTCGGACGACAACCCTCGGGCCGCCCTCGCGACGGCCAAGGACGAGGTGCTCAACGATTCGTCCTTCCAGGACGATGTCGACGTGGTCTACCAGCGCTACCGGGACTACATGGAGCGGACGCCGCAGGTGGAGGACGCCCCCGAAACGGCGTACTTCTGCATGGAGTACGGCCTCCACGAGAGCATGCCGCTCTACTCGGGCGGCCTCGGCGTGCTGGCCGGCGACCACTCGAAGGCCGCCTCCGATCTGGGCCTGCCCTTCACGGGCATCGGCCTCTTCCTGCGGGAGGGCTACTTCCGACAGTCGTTCGACGCCGACGGCTGGCAGGAGGCCACGTATCCGGTGCTCGACCCGGCCAAGCACCCCGTCTCGCTTGTTTCGGAGGGCGGCGGCGATCCGTTGACCGTCACGGTGCCCATCGGCACCCACGAGCTTGCGGTGCGCGCCTGGAAGGTGGCGCTGGGGCACACCGACCTGTACCTGCTCGACACGGACTTCGACGCCAACCCGGACGAGTACCGGCCCCTCACGCGCCGGCTCTACCAGGGGGGCGACCACGAGCGCATCCGCCAGGAGATCGTCCTCGGCATCGGGGGGCTCCGCATGCTGCGGGCCCTGGACGGGACGCCCGACGTGTACCACGCCAACGAAGGCCACTGCGCGTTCCTCATGCTGGAGCTGCTGCGCGAGCGGCTTGCGGCGGGCGACGACGTTGCCGAGGCCGAGACGTGGGTACGCGACCGGAGCGTCTTTACCACCCACACGCCGGTGATGGCCGGGCACGACCACTTCGACCCCGACCTCTTCTCGGAGGCCATGGCCGGATTCCGGGACGAAATTCACCTCAGCACCCACGACCTGCTCGGCTACGGCCGCGTCCACCCGGACGACCACGCGGAGACCTTCACGATGACCGTCCTCGGCCTCAAGCTGTCCCGGGCGGCCAATGGGGTGTCGGAGCTGAACGGCCACGTGGCGCGCCAGCAGTGGGAGGCCCTCTACCCGGACCGCCCGCTCGACGAGGTCCCCATCGACGCGATCACGAACGGCGTCCACCTGCCCACGTGGACGGCCGGGCCGGCCCGCGACTTCTTCGCCGACCACATCCACGTCGACCTCACGGAGGCACAGGACCCGGACGACTGGACCGATCTCGCGGACCTAAGCGACGAGACGCTCTGGGACTTCCGGTGTTCGCTCCGCGAACGCCTGCTCCACTACGTCGCGGAGAAGGTGCAGGAGCAAAGCCTCCCGATGCACCCCGACCTCGACCCCGAGGCCCTCACCATCGGCTTCGCGCGCCGCTTCGCCACCTACAAGCGCGCCCCGCTCCTCTTTCGGGATCGGGAGCGCGCCCGGGCCCTCTTTTCCGATGCGGACCGCCCGCTGCAGATTCTCTACGCGGGCAAGGCCCACCCCGACGACGACGCCGGCAAGGAGTTCATTCGGCGCATCTACGCCCTCAGTCAGGAAGCAGGCTTTGAGGGAAAGGTCGTCTTCCTGGAGAACTACGACATGGAGATGGGCCGCATGCTCACGTCCGGCTGCGACGTGTGGCTCAACAACCCGCGCCGCCCGCTGGAGGCCTCCGGCACGAGCGGCCAGAAGGTGGCCGCGCACGGCGGGCTCAACCTGAGCGTGCTCGACGGCTGGTGGCCCGAGGGCTACAACGGCCGCAACGGCTGGGCCATCGGGCCGGAGCCGACCGGCGACTACGGCACGGCCGACCCCGAGGTGCAGGACGAACAGGACGCCGCCTCGCTTTATCGGCAGCTCGAAGAGGGCGTCCTTCCCACCTTCTACACCCGCAACGACGACGGCCTGCCCACCGACTGGATCGACATGATGCGCGAGGCGATGACGGGCGTGCCGGCCCCCTTCAGCGCCAAGCGCATGGTCCTCGACTACGTGGAGGAGATGTACCGACACGACGGGTGAGCGAGATCGCAGTCCCCGCCGTGCCGCCGGACGCTGCGATGACCACCCCGCGTACGGCGCCTGCCATCCGCGGCACGACACCGGATGCGACACTGCAGGGACAACTGCGGCGGGGATCGTTGGCTGCCGTGCAGGCGTGAACGCGTGCGGGCTCTGTCGCACCGAGGGCGGCGCTCAAACCGTCCCCTGCATCTGTCTGTAGCCTGCGCTGCGGCCCCGAGGTCGCCAACCACAGAGAGACAGCGCCGCCCGAAAACGGCATCAGCCCGGGTCCAGAACAGCATCAGCCCGGGTTCAGATGCGGTGATGGGCTATCGCGCCATCTTGGATCACATCTCCCCCTTGACGTCCTCGAATGCGCTCCTTCACCGGCTCCATCACGGGCACCAGATCCGCAAACCGATTGCCCCGTGGCCGGAGAACGACAATCCCGAGCCCAGTCTGTGATCGGTTTCGCTGATACGGAATCCCCCCATCCGTCGTGAGAAACACGTCGAATTCCGCCGCGGCCGCTCTCAATCGAAATGACGGAGGTACGCGCCTTTCGTCTCGAACTGTCCGGCAACCAATTCATCCATGACCGCTGGCGGAACCAGAAGCCGGGCGTAGAGCCGACCGATGAAGCGATAGCCGCCCGTGATCTTCTCTAGCGAGATGAGCGGACCGGTGTCACAGACGATCTGCCGTAGAGGGGATGTGCTCACGCGTTTAGCTCCGTCTCGATGTTCTCATCGGAGTCGACGAGAATCGAAAACCCATAGCGCGGAAGCATCTCCTCAAAGGCACGGCGCGTCATGCCGAGAATCTGGCGGGCTTCGTGGCCAGACAGCTTGCCGTTACTGTATAGAGTGGCTACGAGCGCTTCTTTGGCATACCGCTCGTCGACCTCGAGATCGGGGCGATCCGGAAGATCGATTGCGACTTTCGTAGATGATTGAGGCCAGTACAGGAGACTTGTACCTCACTGATACGACGCACGAAGCCTGGCTGTTCGTGACGAGGTATAACGACGGAGATTAGCTGCGGAGGGCAGCGGGTCCGCTAAATAGAACTGAGACCTCTAACTGACTGCGCCCCAAGAAGTGTTTGCCCGATCGCGCAGTCACTCTCGACTACAGAAATCGATCCTGCCGGCCCGACGCCGAACGATCACGGCCTCGGCTCTCCGTCAGCTATATCGCGGGGTTATAGCACCCTCAATGAGGACAACCGTTCTTCCTATGACCTATTCGAGCGGCTCGATCTTGCCTGTCGGCTCCAGATTTTTCGTCCGCTTCCAGACCTCCCGCAACTCTGCGCGATGCTTTCCGGCCCATTCGTAGACCAATCCGAGAGCACGACTCGGAAGCTCTCCCGCGATCACGTCCAGAGTGTCAATCGAAATCAGCGCCTCATCCCCTCCATACTCCGCATGGAAATGCGGCGGATTGTGATCGTCATAGTACATCTTGATCCGCACGCCGTAGAAGCGACAGAGCTCAGGCATGAGCCGTGGACTTCAGATTCGGGAATGCCTCCTCTGGGGATTTGCCCGTCAGCTTCAGGTATGTCGCATCCGGGCAGAGCTCGACCTCCTCGCTCCACCGAATCGCACCATCTTCCGCGACCCTCACGTTTTTCCACTCCTGCTCATCGTCCCAGAGTGTGAACACACCCTGACCAGCAAGATGCGAAAGATCCACTTCTCCTTCTTCCCCGTCGGCATAGCGGATCCAGATGCGATACCCAGAAAGGGCCTTGACCTCCAGCGGCTCGAACATAGGGCTGGAAACGTTTGATGAGCAAGACTAAATAACCAACGCAATAGCTCAAAGCCACGTTTCCAGCCGCCATAACGGCTGAACTCTGCCGCGACGGGCACGAAAAGTTACGCAACCTGCATCGGAGGCGTTACCGCCGGAAGTTCGCCCCTGCCCGTCGTCGGCAGCAGTGGTGGGTTATACAGCCGCCTTACGACTTGTTAGCAAGCGGATCCACGACGTCCAAATCCTCGACCCATGCAAAGTCTTCTGTATTGTGGGTAGCTAGTGGCACGCCGTGACTGAGCGCCGTTCCAGCGATAAGCGCATCGCCAAGTGACATGCGGCGCTGCTGGCGGAGTCGAATCGCTTCGGCGATGGCCGAGTGTGACACCGGAAGCACGCCGGCCGCCTTGAAGAACTCCTCTAAAAACTGTTTCTCCTGCCCAGTGAGCTCGTGGTAGCCCAACGTTTCCACTTTGCTGATTACCGATACGGAAGGAACCTCACGAGCGATAAAGTCGCGGAGCGCCCCATGCTCAGGTCGCGCTGCATAGATAATCAGGTTACTGTCGAGAAGCATATGTGCTAGCGGTTACGACCGGGAAGCGGACGATCTTCCCGAATCGTACGTTGCCACGCGCTTGGATCCTCAATCTCGCTGAACGCGCCAGAATCCGCCAGTTTGGAGAGCGCGTCGGCCATCTGCTGGCCCCGCTCCTCCTTTGCGGTCTCCTCCTCAAGCACGGTGACGTGGACGCGCAGCGGACGATCGGCAGCCGGCACGTCTTCTCCCGCCCATCGGACGCGGTCGCCTTCAAGAATGCCTTCGTAGGTTCGAAGCATAGCGCTTGGCTCGCCGGGTGATGAGATGTATTCCGTACTTTCAACTCGTCACCGCGACAAAAAGTTTGTGGCTGTATAACGATCGAGTTGAGGTGCGGAGGGGCGGGAAACACCAAACAGAACTCACTCGGGCCAAGTTACAACGTCGGCTGCAGTTTCTATTCTCCGGCGTTGCCCTTCCCGATCATAGAAGTCGTCCCTTCCAACAGGCCTCGATCAATGACGGCCTCAGCCCTCCGTTACCTCTAGCGCAGGGTTATGCTGCATCCTGGTCTTCAAGAATTCTGTTGACCGCCTCTCTCAATTTCGGAGCCTTCTCGGTTGCCACATCCCATACAATCTCGTAATCTACTCCGAAATACCCGTGGATGAGTTGGTCACGCATCCCAGCCATCGCTCGCCATTCGATGTCCGGATGCTGCTCTCGAAATTCGGTTGAGAGGTTCTTTGTGGCCTCTCCGATCACCTCAATGCTACGCACAAATGCTCGCTTCAATGTCTCGTTGTCCGAGAAGTCGTCTCAGCTATGCTCGCGGCTGGCCTCTCCCAAATAACAGGCTTCATCTCGGATGTGCCGAAGATATTCAGTCTCCGATCTCGACATACTCGACGTTTTGCAGAATGTGGGGACCGATATGAGGACTAAGCGCTTCGCGCGTCACCAATTCCACCGACCGACCGAGTTCTTCTTCCAACAAAAACGAGACGGCCATGAAGTTGTCAAAGGACTTTGCTCCCGGCATAAACTCAACCAAAAGATCCACGTCGCTCTCGGGGTCGGACTCGCCTCGCTGAAATGAGCCGAATAAGCCCAGACGCTGCACGCCGAGCCGACGCAGATCGCCTCGGTGGCGGCGCAGGTGCCCAATCAGATCTTGTTTGGTTTGAACGGTAGCCATAGGAATAGAGAAAACCGATGCTACCCGCGGATGTTGCCACGCAGCATAACGGTCGAGTTCACCTGCCCCGGCCCTTCCGGCGTGAGCGCTATCCAGTCGGCAGAAACGTCTGACGAAGCTGCGGCACAGGAAAAAGGCGGTACGCGAGGGGTCAGGTGCAACGCTGGGTTATGAGGCCTCAGGCGCTTCCTCATGATGCAGTTCGCAGCTCTTCTTTTTCTGATTCCACATCCAAGTGCCGAACGCAATTCCGCTCACGGCCCAGACGATCAAAAATATCGCAACTTCCGCCAGTGAGGTAAATCTTGGAAGGTGCACACCAGGTGGAAACAGCTCTATCGATTTGGCGATCAGGCCCGTGGGATACCCCCAGAGGAAAACACCGCGAAAAAGAATAAACCTCCATCTACTTTCTTTTCCCATTTGTGCTGCTGCCTACTTTTTTACTAAAAAGAACTCGTAACGGGTTAGCTCACCGGCGAAAAGTCACGGCATCAAGTATGGGCAAGGCAGAGAAAACGCTCGACGGGTGAAATAAGCAAACTCGCCTCTGCTTTTCGTCAGGTGAAGCGGGTGTTATGACGCGATGTTTGAGTGCTCTCTTCACTGCTGAGATTATAAATCGTGTGGATGACTAGCATGCTGAGACCTATCCCGGATAGAGCGACTCCTCCTTTCATCAATACCGCAACAGACTGCTCCATCTCTGCAGTTCCCATCGTCCATTGAACCATTCCCCGTGCGATTGGCCCCAGGGCCACCATGAGTAGCAAAATGCCGCTTACAATACTCCGGTGATAAAGCCCTCGAGCGAACACAAGCACCACGACAGCGCCAACCCCGTAGCCAATCAGAGTCCCAAGGCTGAAACCAATAGGAAGGATCCAGCCAGCACCCCCTGTCAGGAGAAGCAATCCGGCAAAGACACATCCAGCGAACCAGACACGCTGCAGAGGCTTGCTGTTCGAACGAAACTTCATACCAAAAGGAGAGAGCTATTCTAAATATCGTAGAGCGGCATAACGTATAGCTCACCTGCGAGTGGGCGTTACGGCGTGAGTGCTTCACGAAGTCGCCAACCGTCTGTCGTGGCCACGACGACACAGAAAGAACCAACGCTACTCGTCAGGTGCAGCGTTGGGTTATTGCGACCCTACGTCTCATTCATCTTCTACCTCCACTGCCTTCGTTAACCTTTCTTCCTTTGGCAGCGGCTCACCTTCCGTATCGGTCACGTCAAACTCGAATCGATACGTTCCCGAAGCATAATCGCTTCCAAACCAGACGAGCGTGTCAGAATACACTTCTCCCGCACCGATGCGCACAGGGGTATGAGTCAACGCGTGTGTACACGTCGCTCCGTCGTAGGGTTGTCCCTCAGGACTTCCGCGGTAAAGTGCCGTTCCACATCGGTCGTACAGTACAGCCTGCGAATAATTGTTTTCGAAGCGTGCCACCACTCTTTCGGTTGAGTAGACTTGCTGATCGGTAGTGATGCTCAACTTCCTCTCCGAATCACTGGTGGTACCGCTGCCGAAATCGCAGCCGCTGGCGAGAAAGGCAACAGCAACACACAGTGGGACAACGGTTCTCATATCATGTACCTCGTGTGTGGTTGAAGGATATCGACTTACTGTCGGGTCGCTATAACGATATAACTCAGCCGCGCTGGTAGTGGTGCCTTCCGAAAGGAGCAGGCAAGTCGACCTCGGTCGAAGCGAGCACCCGCCCAGCGTCGGCTGTAGTGGAGGGTTATGCACATTTCTCTACCTTGACCTGTCCTGCGCACCCTCCTGAAGCTCGCGGACCTTTCGCGGCGCCTTCAAAAATAGAATGCGGACGGCCAGTCCTCCCTCCGCAATATTGGCAACCACAACGGCTACGATAATGGCTGCCGTTGTGTCGAAAGAGAACCACGTGATAAAGAATCCCAACCATATCGCGGTCGACCAGTAGAAAAACGGTAATGTGCAAGCAACTACCCTTTGTTGTTCCTCTTCCGGCAACGCGTCGTATGCCGCCTGATTCGGCATATTGACGTGAGCGGGAAAGCGCTGTATCCACCACGCTGCTCCATAAAACAGTGCGGCGCTGAGAATGGGGAAGAGGGGAAGAATGCTCATCCGCGCCGGAAGCAGCCCGGCATAAGCTCCTCCTCCGAGACCCATGCAGACTGCGAAGAGAACGACATTTACAGCATGCGCCCGGCTCTTTCTCATTTTCTCCTACCCTGTGTGCATAACCTATAATTATATCAAGGTGCTCGACATAGGCACATCTTCAACCCCGTAACCCATTGAACCATTGCTGGTTACGCGAGATGCTCTGTGCATATGTCAAACGGATACGACTGGCGGAATATGTCAACTTCCTTGATATATTGAATATTGGCGACCTTATTGTCAAGCCATACGCTCTGACCGGAGTCTCTTTCCTCGGCCATGCCTGGGCCCGCCCCCCACGCCCCCAAGCTCCTCGACCGGGTACGACAGGTCTGCCAGCGCCGCCAGTACAGCTACCATACGGAGAAGGCGTACGTGCGCTGGGTCATCCGCTTCGTCCGCTTTCACGACACCACCCATCCCCGCCACCTCAACGAGGATGACATCCGGGCCTTCCTGTCCCACCTCGCGTCGGAGCGCAACGTGGCGGCCTCCACCCAGAACCAGGCCCTCAATGCGCTGGTGTTCCTCTACGAACAGGTGCTCGGGGTCGAGCTCGGCGACCTCGGGCCGCTCGACCGCGCCGACCGCCCCAAACGCCTCCCCACGGTGCTCTCCCGCGAGGAGGTACGGCGCCTCTTTGCGACCCTGCCCCCCGGTCCGAACCGACTCATTGCTCATCTTCTCTACGGCAGTGGCCTGCGCCTCTCGGAAGCCCTGCGCCTCCGGGTGAAGGCGCTCGACTTTGACGGGGGCCGCGTCCACGTGCGGGACGGGAAGGGCGGAAAGGACCGCACGACCGTACTCCCCGAGCGCCTGCACGCCCCCCTCCAGCGCTATCTCAAAAAGGTGAGGGCCCAGCACGAGACGGACTGTGTGGAGGGCGTCGGGAGCGTGTATCTGCCCGACGCGATTGCGGAGAAGTACCCGAACGCAGCGACCGAGTGGCGGTGGCAGTACGTCTTCCCCTCCCCCCGGCTGTCGGACGACCCGCGCAGTGGGGCTGTGCGCCGCCACCACCGGTCCGATTCGGCCGTGCAGCGCGCCGTCAAGAACGCCGCCGACGCGGCAGACATCGAGAAGCACGCCACCTGCCATACCCTCCGGCATTCGTTCGCCACCCACCTGCTGCGAGACGGCACCGACGTGCGCACCATTCAGCGACTGCTGGGCCATGAGCAGCTGCGCACCACCATGCAGTACGTCCACGTTCTGGAACAGAGCGGCGAGGGCGTGACGAGCCCACTCGACACTCTCAATGCAAATTAGGGGACACACTCCTGCGTTGGTCCTGCCCCCTATCTCGTCCCCGACGCGTGCGGCGCGTCGCCGCGGTCCTCCAGCCACTGCCACAGGGCGGGCAGGAAGAGTACCGCCGCCAGCAGCGTGGTCCCCAGTCCCAGCACCGCGAGGGTGCCCATCGAGTTGAGGCCGGGGTGGAAGCTCAGGAGCAGCCCCCCAAACCCGACCATCGTCGTGAGCGTGCCCATCGTCACGTGCTCGCCCGTCGACCGCAGCACCGTCCAGAGCGAGCCGGGGCCCTCCTCCCGGTACCGGTGCGCCATGTGCACGCCCGCGTCGTTGCCGATCCCCAGGATGGCCGGAAAGACGATCATGTTGTAGAAGTTGACCATGAGGCCAAACACCTCCATCACCAGCAGCATCCACAGCAGCCCCACCACGAGCGGCACGAGCGCCAGGCCCGCCCACCGGAGCGACCGAAAGTTGAGCCACATGAGCAGGGCCACGATGACGAACGTCCCGGCAATCATCCAGGGCGCCTCCCGCTGCAGCAGCATCAGCATGTCCGCCGCCACGAGCGACGTCGAGCCTGCGTGGTAGGTGGTGCCGTCCTCGGTCGTGATGGTGCCCACGTCTTTGGCGAAGGCAATCGACTTCCGTCCGTCGGAGAGGCCGACCGACGGGTAGATCATGACGAACCGCCCGAGCTCGCCGTCCTTCGTCGTAAACTGCTTCCGGAGCGACCGGGGCACCTGATCGAGCGGGATGGGCGCGCGGGGCTGCGCGGCGCGGCGCAGCCGTTCGAGCGCGTCGGTCGACTCGTCCCGGAGGTACCGGTTCTCCGTGGCGGTCTCGCGGATCTGGGCGATGCGGGCCAGCTTGGCCGCCTGGGCCGTATCGCGGAGCGGGAACCGCTCCTGCAGGCTCTCCACCGCGAGGATGGTCGGGGAGGTCGTATCCGCCCGCATCTTCTTGCGGACGGCCGTCACAATCTTGGGCACGGCCTCGCGGCTGTCCGCCACGATGTAGGCCGGGTTGCGGCGGTTGTCACTGCCCCCGGTGCTGACGCGGTCGACGTACCGGTCGCGCTGCTCGTACTCGGTGTACTCGGGCTCCAGTGCCCCAAAGTCGTACTGAAAGTCCACCTGCGGGGCGAGCGCCAGGGCCAGGAGGACGGCCACGAGCCCCCCCACCACGACGGGCCGTGCCGCCGAATACCGCCGCGGGGCGTCGTCGGGCGCCGCCTCCATCCCGGCGCCCCTCCGCAGGTCGAGCAGGCCGGTCCGTTCCAGCAGGGCCAGCAGGGCCGGCATCACCACCGTCATGGCGACGAGCGCAAAGAGCACCCCCGTCCCCGCAATGGCCCCAAACTCGCTGAAGCCTTTGAAGTCGGCCACCACGAGCACGTACAGGGCCCCCGCCGTCGTGAAGGCCCCGACGGCGATGGCCTGGCCGGTGCTGACGAAGGTCCGCTCCACCGCGTCGGCGACCGAGTGTCCGTCGGCCCGCTCCTCGGCGTACCGGGCGTAGAAGTGGATGCCAAAGTCGATCCCCAGCCCGAAGAGCACGAGCCCGAGGGTCGAGGTCATCAGGTTGAGGCGCCCGAACAGCAGGGCGGCCACGCCGCCCGTCCACGCCAGGCTCATGAACAGGGGCACCCCGATCACGAGGCCCATCACCGGCGCCCGCACCAGCTCGCGCAGCAGCCCCCGCCCGTCGAAGCCCGGCCCCGACCGCACCCGGTAGGCCTTGTATAGGAAGTACAGAATGACCACGAGCAGTACGGTCCCCACCCCCACCCCGAACGAGCCCGTCACGTCGCTCCAGATGGTCTCCACCTCCACGAGCTGCCGGTACAGGCGCCCGGCGAGCACGACCTCCATCTCCGAGTGATACGACGCGGGCTCCATCCGGTCGACCAGGGCCCGCGTGTCGGCGTACAGGTTCTCGATGTAGCCGATGTTCGTGTTCGCCCCCGACGGGTAGAAGCGCAGCACCATCGTGGTGCTGTCGTCGGAGATCGGGTATCGTTTTCCGATGAGGCGGTCGTAGACCCCCTCCAGCGCCTCGCCGGACTCTTCCGTCGTTTCGGCGGTGTCGGCCGTCCCCCCCTCTTCTTCCTCGAGCTCGAAGTAGAACGGGTTGGCGTCCTGCCGGGCCCGCTTCGCCTCCGCGATCTGATCGTCCAAAAAGTCTTCGACCTGGCGCAGCTCCTGGTCGGACGCAAAGTAGAGCGCGTTGTCCTTCAGAAACTCGACCTCGCGCTTGTACTCGACCCGCGTCAGGTACGTCGCACTCGTGTCCGCCTCCCGCCTCAAAGACAGGGCCCTCGGAATGAAATCTTCCGCAAACGCCTTGTTGGCCTCGAACGACGGGCTGGAGATGGCAACCGCCATGTCACGCTCCCCCCCGACGGTGCGCTGGAGGGTATCGAGCGCCTGGACGCTCTCGTAGTCTTCGGGGACGAGGTTGGCGATGTCGGTGTCGATGGAGAGCTGAGACGCCCCGTAACCGCCCAGGATCGTCGCCAGGACGGCAAGCACGAGCACCCCGCCGGCACGCTGCGTTACGCGTCGGATGAACGGCCGAAGGGCCCGAAAAAGACGATCCATCACGTTCGTGCGTTGAATGACCGAAAACGGAGATGCACTCTCCCGTCCCGTATCAACGGGCCGCCCGCCTCCACACAGGAGTAACGCCCCGGTCCGCTCGGGCGTTGATGCCCGGCTCCTAAACACGCCGACGGGGTTCTGATCCGTCTCGCCGCCCCCTCCGGTAGGTTTTTCCGTCGTTTCTTTCTACCTTGAGTGCGGAATGCCCTTTTCTTCTTTTGCCCTTTCCCTCTCCAACCACTCGCTGCCCATGGTCAACACCTACGAATCGATTGAGATTGGCGACTCCCACGAGTGGACACGGGTCGTCACGGCGGAGGACGTGAAGAAGTTCGCCGACATCACGGGCGACGACAACCCCGTGCACGTCGATCCGGACTACGCGGAAGAACACTCCCGATTCGGCAGGCCCATCGTCCACGGCGTGCTCCTGCTCGGCCTCATCTCAAAGGTGCTGGGCCGCGACTTTCCCGGACACGGCAGCATCGCCGTCGGCATTTCGTGCCGCTTTCTCCGCCCCGTTCCGGTTGGCTCCGAGGTCCGCGTCCAGGTGAAGGTCTCGGAGAAGATTGAGGACAAGAAGCACGTCAAGCTGCGCACGTACATCTACCGGGACGACCAGATGGTCGTCGGCGGCGAGGGGCGCGTCATTCCCCCGACGGAAGAAGAGGAGGATCCCCACCGGGCCCGCCGTTAGTGGGACGGGGCCCATGTCGCTCGCCCCCCACGGCCGAATCGGCTTCGCGGGAGCCGAGGGACGCCTGCCCCGAGGCCTCCTGGGGCTGTCCCCCCGTCAGTTCGGCAGCTTTAGGGGACGGCCCGGGGCAACGGCCTGGTCCACCTCCAGTTGGTTGATGATCGCGAGGTCCTCCTCCGTCATGTCGGACGGCAGCGCGTCCGTATCGACGAAGGACCGGAAGCCCCCCTCCCGGTCCGCCGCCCGAATCGCGATGCGCGCGGGCTGTCGGTTCAGCTTCCCCGAGTCGGTGAGCCGCGCGAAGCTCGTCATCGTCCGCTCGAAGTCAGGCCGGTAGGCATCGTACTGATCGGCGCTGGTGGCTCCCTGAAATTGGTACACGTTGCCTCCGTAGGCGATGAAGTAGGTCAGCAGGCGAACAACCTGCCCCTGCTGCGTCTTCCCCTCGGCCAGGACGCGCCGGGCGTCGTTTCCGTTCACGGAGGTGCTCTGGCGATCGAGCACCGAGAGGCCGTCCTGTCCGGCAAACTTCCGGGCGGCGGCGCCGGGGGTCTCGGCGTCGGAGAACGTGAAGATCATGTAGGCCGACTGGTCGGGCTGTACCAGGGCCACCTGTTGGGGCTGATTCTGTACGTCCCAGCGGCTCGGGATCGAAAACCGGAACGCCAGCTCGGGCTGATAGAACACCCCCTCCTCCACGAAGCCCTGACGCGGGTTTTTGCCGAGCACGGTGCCCTCGAGGGCGTCGTAGTACGCATCCTGATCGATCGTCGTGGCCGGCCTGTCCACCTTCTTCCGCCACGCCTGGGCCAGCTCCGGAATCGTCTGCTGCCGTGCCCCTGGGTCCGGGTGGGTGGACTGCCACGTCGGGATGGACTGCCCCCCCTGCTCCCGCACCCGGTCGAGGGACTCGAAGAAGGCCGCCCCTTCGGCCCCGTCGTAGCCCGCCCGGACGGCATACTCCACCCCGAGCCGGTCGGACTCGCGCTCGTTGTCGCGGCTGTAGCTGAGGGACAACAGCTGCGCGGCCTGTCCCCCCATCCCCATGACGTTCTCCGCCACATTGCCCCCGAACGCCACCTGCCCGGCGACGGCCCCGCCGAGCAGAAGCCCCTGCGTGAACGTCTGACGGGCCGCCTGCTGCGAGGCGTGCCGGGCGGCGACGTGTCCAATCTCGTGCCCGAGCACCATGGCCAGCTGGGCCTCGTTGTTGAGGTGGGCCACGAGGCCCCGGGTTACGTACACGTAGCCGCCGGGGAGCGCAAACGCGTTGATAATGGGACTGTCGAGCACGCGGAACTCAAACTCCGTATTTCGGAACCGCTCGGGCGTGTTCGGCCGCCGCATGTGGCTCTCCGCTAGCACCTCCCGCGCCACCTCGTCGACGTACTCCTGGAGCTCCTCGTCGTCGTAGACGCCGTACTGGCCCTGGATCTGCTTGTCCGCCTTCTTCCCCATCTTGACCTCCTCCTGCCACGAATACCCGTAGGCGCGCGTGTTTCCGGAGACCGGATTCGTGCCCGTCGAGACACACCCGGTGCCGACCGCCAGGAGCAAGAGGAGGACGGGCATGAGGGCCCAGGGCCTCGGGCGTCGAGCGGGGGCGCGGCGTGCAGTCAAAGACCTGCTCATCGGAGACGTACTGTCGCTTGTTGGCAAAGAGCTGTCGCTTGTTGGCAAAGATACGTGCGTCGTTCTCCGCTCAGTCGCGGGACGTGGGCGCCGCGTCGGCCCCTGTGGGCGCCGACGCCACGCCGTTGGCGGCCGTCGCCTCTCCACGGGCGTACTCCGGATCCGGCGTCACCGCCGCCGTCCCGCCGCCCGGGCGGACCTGCAGGGCACGGTGCGACGCGGGCCCTGCGTTGAGGGCCGGCTCGAAGGGGCCCCGGCGCGTGGCGGTGACGAGGCTCTGCCCCACGGCGTCCGACCGGAGGAGGTCGAGAAAGACCCCGGTGCGCTCCGCGTCGAGCTTGCCGAAGGCGTCGTCGAGCAGCAGCAGCGGCTCGGTGTCGTTCCGCTGTTGCAGGTAGAAGTACTGCGCCAGCTTGAGGGCCATGGCGAAGGTGCGGTGCTGGCCCTGCGAGCCGTACCGGCGCACCTCCAGGTCGTCGAGGCGGAAGACGAGCTCGTCCCGCTGCGGCCCCACGAGGGTGGTGCCGCGGTCTCGTTCCTGCCCCTGCTTGCGGGCGAGGGCCGCCCGGAACGCGTCTTCGATGGCGTCGGGGGCCGCGTCGGGGGCCAGGTCCGCAATCGTGTCGTACTCGATCGTGGGCCGCTCGGCCACCGCGTCGATGCGGCGGTACGCCTCTTCGAGGTCGTCCGCGAACGCCTGCAGGAACTGCTGGCGCCGGTGCACGATGCGGCTGCCGAGCCCGACGAGTTTTTCCGTCCAGGGGGCCAGGAGCTCGTCGGGCGGCGGGGCGGACCGCTTCTTGTAGCTGCGGAGCACCTCGTTGCGCTGGCGCCGCGCGCGACGGTACTTCATGAGCGTCTCCATGTAAACGGACCGCGCCTGGCTGAGGATGTTGTTGACGAAGCGGCGCCGCTCGCTGGGCCCGCCGGCCGTCAGGTCGTAGTCCTCCGGCGAGAAGACAACCACCGGCAGCGTGCCGACGATGTCCGCCAGCCGGTCGAGCTCCGCGCCGTTTACGAAGATGCTCTTGCCCTCGCCCGGCACGTACGCCAGCCGCACGCTCATCGGCTCCTCGCGGACCTGCCCGATGCGGCCTTCAATCTCAAAGTAGGGCGCGTCCTTGCGGACGGCATACCGGTCCCGCGAGGCCGTGAAGCTCTTGGTGAGGCACAGGTAGTGGACCGCCTCCAGGACGTTCGTCTTGCCCGCCCCGTTGGCCCCGTAGAGGAGGTTGATCGACGGGGCGAGGTCGAACTCGCTCTCCGCGTGGGCCCGGAACGACCGGAGGCGAAGGGTGTGCAGAATCATGAAGGGGGCACCAGCTCTGGAAAACCTGAACGGGAGCTCGCGCGAGCTCCGAGACTACCATTACGGCAGGGGCGGGGCCTTCGTTCGTTGCCCCCAATGACGCCGCCGGCCCTCCTTTGTTGCGTCCGACGCTGTTTATGCCCAATACTTCGTCGTTTCGCCTCCGTCCGCTCGCCCCCACCGATGTCTCCACGGCCGACCAGCTCTGGGCCAGTCGGTTCGGGGGCGCGCCCGACACGCGTCGCACGTGGATCGAAGCGGCCCTGGACCCGACCCACTCGGCCGCTGGGCTCGTGGCCGTCGGCCCGGACGATGCCCTCGTGGGCGTCTCGTTCCTGGAGGTGGGCACCCGGCGCTATACCCGCTACTACCTTGGGCTGGACACGCTTGAGGGGCTGGACACGCTCGACCTGGACGTGTCGCTCGCGTCCCAAAACGGCCTGTTTCACCTCACCTGTGTGCGGGCGGACTGGGAAAACCGAGGGGTCGGAACCGCCTTCTACAAGCGCCGGCTGGAGCGGCTTGCCGATCGGGGCGTCTCCCGCGTGTTCGGCATCGCGTGGCACCGGCCCGCCCCCGTCGGCAGCCGCGTGCTGTTCGAAAAGCACGATTTCACGCGGATTGCCACCATCGAGCGCTACTACGCCCGGACGAACAGTCGTCCTCACTGTCCCGCCTGTGGCGGCACCTGCACGTGTACGGCCTCCCTCTACGGGCGCCCAGAATCGTTTTGAGCGGCCGGCGCTCCGTGGCGTTTTGTCCACGCCCCCCATCTCGTTTTCGTCGCGCCCCCGTGGGCCTTTGCGATGGTCGGGGCCTGTCTTTAGGTTTCAAGCTCTTCGTTCTCCTCACTCCCCCCACCGCCGCCTGTCCCCCCGCCCCCACCGCTTCCCGACGAGGGGTCGGCCCCACCGCCTGCATAGCGAACAGAACGTCGAAAGGCGTCGCGCAGGTGTTCAGTTGCTGTGGTCATGGCGTGATACCGGACACTGTGGAAAGAAGCGTGAACGTTGGTGTCCCTCTTGAGGAGAAGCGTTTGTTAATCTAACAAACAGACCGCTTTCCGTCTAGCCCCCGGTGATGCTCGTCGTTCTCCTGGCCACATCGCTGTTGGTCGTCCCATCGTCCCCGGTCGACGCGGCCGACGACCTGGATGCGTGCCTGCGTCAGGCGCCGGTCCAGTCGCCCCCACCGATCAACTGGGGAGAGGGGGTGCCCCAGATGTGGTCCCGCACCCCGCCCGTGCCCCGGGACACGGTACGGGCGTATCTTTCTCAAGTGCGTGCGGCGCGGGCTTGCTTCCGGACCGTTGATCCCTCAGGGGTCGAACGGACCTACCTCGGCAACATCATGCGCACGTTTCAGGTGGAAACGGCCCTACTCGCCGCCCTGCGCCGATTTGCCGATGCGTTTGAGACCTTCGAAGACGCCCGCGCCTACCTCGAATCAGAGCCCGATATTCCCTCTGCCGACGGCACCCGCACGGGGTGGATCCGCGCCCTCCATCAGGATCAGGGATTCCTCCACTTCCGGATCGGAAACCTCTCCGCGTCCATCACCCACTATTCGGCGGCCCTCCGGAGCACCTCGGAGCACGAGGTTGGGCTCCGTGTCACCCACCTCCTCGATGTGGGCCTTCTTCATCAGTACACCCAGGACTACCAGTCAGCCCGTCGCTACTACACCCGCGCACGGCGGCTGGCGCGCGAGCACGACCGTACGTCCGAGGAACACCCCTCTGAATGGGCCCGCCTGCTCTACCTCCAGGCCAACCTGCTTCTGGAAGAAACCCTCAACACCGAGTTCGATCGGGCGTCCCTGCGCCAAGCCCGCGATCTCGCCCGCAGGGGCCGTTCGCTCGCCACGTCCTCCGACCGACGCATCGACCTTGCGCTTGCGCTGTCCGAAAGCCTCGGGTACCTAGGGTCGTTCGACCGTGCCTATGTGCTGAACGCAGAGGTGCGCCGGTACGCCCAGGCCCGGGACGACGCGCAGCTCCGCGCCTTCGCCCTGCTCAAGCTCGGCGTGCTGCACATGCAGACCGAGCGCTGGACGGAGGCCGAGTCGGTGCTGAACACGTCACTCGCCATCGCCGAACGGGTGGACAACCTCGACCACCAGCGACGCATCCGGCGGGGATTGGGGCGCCTGCACGAGCTGCAGCACAATTGGGCCGCGGCAGAGGCTCAGTACCGGGCGGGCGTGGCCGTGATCAAGCGGTATCGGGAGTCGCTTACCGCCACGCAGTGGGCCTCAACGGCCTTTGCCCAGTGGCGCGACGTGCACCGCGGGCTCGTGCGCACCCTTCTGGCTCAGAACCAGCCCCGTGCGGCCCTGGCCGCTCTGGACCGCACCCGGGCCCGCTATCTCCGAGACCTGCACACGCGGAACCGGGTGGCGAACCAGCTCCCCCCCGCGACTCGGGCTCGGTTCGACAGCCTCGGCCGTGCCCTCGCGGACGTGCGCACCCGGCTCGGCACCGACTCGTTGTCCGACGCCACGGAGGCCGCCCTCCGCGCCCGCGAGGCGGGCCTCATGGCCAACCGGCAGCGCGTCCTGCGCCTCGATTCGGCAAGGGCACCGCGGCCGTCGGTGGACGAAATCGCTGCGTCGATCGCCCAGCAGGATCGGGCCCTCGTCTCGTACTTCCTCGACGACCCGTGGCCCGTGTACGACCGCCCCCCTCGCTCCGCGGCCTTCGTCCTGACGGGGGACACGCTCCGGGCGGTCGCCCTTCCGGGCCTCTCTCAGGATTCGATCCGGGCTCACGTCAACACCATCTCTTCCCTGTTTGCGGGCCGGCAGGCGTCTCGGAGCATCAGCGCGATGCACTTCGACCTCCGCCCGCTCCGGGCGCTGCACGACCGTCTTTACGCCCCCGTGGCGGCGCACCTCCCCGACGGACAGCCCCTAACGGTCATCCCCGACGGGCCGATGTTTCACGTGCCATTTTCAATGCTGGCCACGGCGGCACCGGGGGGGCGCTACGACCACGAACAGGCTCGCTTTGTGCTCCACGAACGCCCGACGGCGCTTGATCTGTCGGCCTCACTGGCGGCCGACACCGCCGCGACACGAGGCGATGCCGCACCGTCTTCGTCCGATCTCGCGGCCTTCGGGGTGTCCTCGTTTGATCCCCTCCGCCCCCCGCCGTCCCTGCCGTCCTCCCGTGCCGACACGACCGCGGCCTCGTCCCTGTCCCTGCCCCCGCTGCCCGGCGTGCGGTCCGAGCTCAGCGCCCTCGACCGGCTGTTCGACAACGCGAAGACATTCCTCGACGAGCAGGCGACGGAGCCGGCCTTCGCCGCCGCCAGCCAAGAGGCCGACGTTCTGCATCTGGCCTCGCACGCCCTCGTCTCCCCGTCCTCCTCCCTCCGGAACGCCTTTCTTCTCCACCCCGACTCCAGCTCGGACGGGCTTTTGTTTCTCCACGAGCTTCAAACCCGCGACCAGGCCCTCCCGTTGGCCGTTCTCAGTGGGTGCAACACCGCCCGCGGCACCCTCCGGGGCGGAGAGGGCATGTCGGGGCTGCAGTATGCCTTCCGGATCATGGGGGCCCGGTCCACGGTGTCCAACCTGTGGCCCACGGCCGATCGGTCCAGTGTCGCGCTCATGGAGCGCTTTTACCAGAACCTCCAGGCGGGACAGCCCAAAGACCGGGCCCTCCGGCAGGCCAAACTCACGTACCTGGAGAACCACCCCGATAACCTGAGCCCCTTCTTCTGGGCGCCCACAGTGCTCTACGGGTCCCCCCGTCCTCTACAGCTGAACGCCTCCGACGACTCGTCGCTCCGGACCTGGGGCCCCGTCGCCCTCGCGCTCCTCGTGGTTCTTCTCGGCTGGTCCATCGTTCGATTTCGCTCCCAGCTGGGGCTCGACGCCCTGCACCAATAGAAGACGCATCCGGCACAGGAGCGCCGCTCTCCGCAACACGTCCGCATGGCCCCCCTCGCCCCGCATGCCCGACTCATCCCCCCTCTTCGACGAGCTTCAGGACCTCGCCACCGAGCAGCAGAACCCCCACTCGACCCACATCGACACGGCGTCGGTGGAGGAGATCCTGCGCGTCATCAACACCGAGGACCACAAGGTGCCCATCGCCGTGCGCCGGGAGCTGCCGCACGTCGTGGAGGCCGTTGAGGTTGTCGTCGAGGCCTTCAAGAACGACGGGCGCCTGTTTTACGTGGGCGCCGGGACGAGCGGGCGGCTCGGCGTGGTGGACGCCTCGGAGTGTCCGCCCACGTTTGGGACCGATCCGGAGATGGTGCAGGGGATCATTGCCGGGGGCAAGGAGGCCGTCTTTCGGTCGCAGGAGGGGGCGGAGGACGTGCCCGAAAGGGGCGCCCAAGCCTTGAAAAGTCAAGGGGTTACGGAAAACGACGTCGTGTGCGGGATTGCGTCTAGCGGGCGCACGCCGTTCGTGGTGGGGGCCGTGGAGCACGCCCGCGACACGATCGGGTGCCCCACACTCTTCGTGACGACCATTCCGCGCAAGGACCTGGACGTGAATCCGGACGTGGCGATCTGCCCGGTGGTGGGGCCGGAGGTCGTGATGGGCTCGACGCGCATGAAGAGCGGGACGGCGCAGAAGCTCGTGCTCAACATGATTACCACCGCGGCGATGGTGCGCCTCGGCAAGGTCTACGAGAACATGATGGTGGACCTGCGGCGCACCAGTGAAAAGCTCGTGGAGCGCGGCATCCGCACGGTGATGATGGTGACGGGGGTGGACTACGACGAGGCCGACGCGGTGCTCGACCGGTGCGACGGGCACGTGAAGACGGCCATCGTCATGATCCTCGCGGGCGTGGGGGTGGACGAGGCGCGGCGGCGGCTGGAGGCGACGGACGGCTTTGTGCGGCCGGCGATTGAGGGGGACGAGTAACGCTTCCCTCCTCACTCCCTGCCGACGATGTGCGCCGATGCGTCCACAAATTCGTCGGCCCTTTCGAGCCACAGCTCCACCTCATCCGAGGACGGCTTCCACAGATCGTAGTCCGCCTCTTCTCGATTTTGGCGCAACTTTGTCAGTAGACCAACGTCTACGTCGTTTCGGAAGTGTTGTCCCAGTTTCATTCCGGTACCCTTATGGGTCTTCGGCGTGAGATCACGGAGCAGGAGTAGTGCCCGTGCACTTTCCAGAACGCCGAAGCACAGTCGGTTTATCGCATCTGACTCGAACTCGTTACGATGAAGACACTGCGCCGCTTCGACCCGCCGCCGTGCAGTCTGGAGTCGCTCCTGGACTTCGCTCATAGCTCCACTCCTTTCTCTCCGGCCCAGTCCGCGAGATCGTCGTCGTGTGCTGCATGACGAGCAAAGATGCCCGTCCACCAATCGTATTCCTCCGTCACCTCCATCGCGATATCCACCACCGGGTCCGTTTCCTCGAAGTGATCGTACGGCCCCTGTAGCATAACGAGGATCTCGATTGCCCGCACATCATCGTCCTTTGTTTCTTCAGGGCCTTCGTCGGAGAAAGGAAATTCGGGCACCGCGTAGATCCCCACCAGACGATCGCCGTAGTGCTCCCGGTAGCGGCGCGAGAGCGTCGCCAATACGTCGGCCGGCGTACGGGTGACGTGCATGGCTCTCACAGATCGGTGTCGGAGTAGGCGTTCTCTCCTACAGAACGGAGCCCCAATGTGTCCCGACACTGTTGAGCTCCCCCTCTTTCGACTGCACCGGGAATCCCATCGTCACGAGCCTGCCTCGCCGGGCCCCGCCCCAAAACGAATGGACAACAGCCGCGGCCTCTCGTCGCCGTCCGCCCGCCACTCGCCCATCTCCCGCACGGCAAATCCGGCCTCAACGCCCGCGGTGACGAATTCCGACACCGGATGCAAAAAGGCGTCGATCACGACCGTCTCGCCGGTCGCCTCGTCCTCGAAATGTGCCTGCGTGCCGCCGAGCTGGCGGGTCGGATGCAGCTCCGCGAGGTAGAAGGTGCCCCCTCCCGCAGCACGCGCCGCGCCTCCTGAAAGACCGGCGCCGGCTCCTCCACGTGCTCCAACACCAGCGTCGCCACGACGGCATCGAAACGAACGGCCTCGAACGGCCACGGCGTCGTCACGTCGAGTGTCTGCAGCGTCCCCGAATCGGGAGTGAGGCGCCCTCGGGCCCTCGCGGGCATCTCGTCACACACGTCCGTCGTCACGACGTGTCCCACCCGCGTGGCGAGCCACTCGGTGTTGAGCCCAGTGCCGCGCCCGAGCCCGAGCACGGCATCGTCTTCCTCAATAACTGTTTGTTCTCGCAGGACTTCTGCGTTCAAGTCGCGGGTGTCGTTGGCGTCGGTGTCGCACTGCGCCGCCCAACGGTCATAGGCGTCCCGTGGGTTCGGGGCCGTCACTACTCCGGATTGGGAACTGACTGGCGAACACAAATCGAACGGGGAATGCCTGCTCACGTGCCCAACCTGTTTCACGTGAAACGTGCCCTCCCTCCGGTTCTCCCCCTCGGCGCTCGACCGCGCGTTCCACGTGAAACATCTGCGACTCTTCGCCACCCGTTGCGTCAACGCATAACGACGGAGGAACCACCCCGCTCGTTTGCGCCGTTGATTTTTCCGAAGTGAATCCTCCTGCCGTCTGCACTCGGGTCTGCCTCCCCTCCCCGACCGCCGTTGATGTTGCGGCGTCGGGCTTTCGGTGTTTGGGGGCTGCGAATGGGTGACGGCGCGAGAGGGCGCGAACCACGCGACTAGAATGTGGGAATCGCCCTTTCGCCCACTCGCCCTCCCCCCCGAGCCCCAGGCACGTCCGAGCGAAGCTGCGCGCTCAAGGACGACCATTCTCTCGAATCAGGAACCCCGCCGCCCGTGTCCCTCCCCGCCATCGCCAACCGCATCGAAACCACTGCGGCCGTCAGTCGCCTCCGCGCCTGGACCGCCGAGGCGCAACGGGGCGACCGCTCTCCCGCCCTCCACGTGACCGGGGCCGCCGGGTCCCTTCCGGCCTTCCTCTTGTATCACCTCCACCGGGAGCCCGGGGCCCCACTCTGCGTGCTGACGCCCGACGAGGACGCGGCGGCGTACCTGCAAAGCGACCTGGAACAGCTCGTCGGGGAGCCGGACGAGGCGATCCTCCGCGTCCCCGCCACGCAGAAGACGCCCTACGACCCCGACCAGATCGCAGACTCAACGCCGCTCATCGAGCGGGCCGACGCCCTGCAGCGACTGGCGGAGGGCTTCGAGGGCATCCTCGTGACGAGCGTCCCGGCGGTCGGCGAGCTGGTGCCCCCGCCCCAGGCCGTGCAGCGGGAAACGCTGACTGTACAGAACGGCGAAGAAATCGCGCTGGGGGCGCTGGCCGATCGGCTGCTGGAGCAGGACTTCTCGCCGGTCGAGTTCGTGGAGGCGCCCGGCGAGTTTGCGCGGCGGGGCGGCATCCTCGACGTCTTCCCCTACGCCGGCACCTACCCCATCCGCATCGATTTTTTCGGGGACGAGATCGACGGCCTGCGCGAGTTTGACCCGCAGACGCAGCGCTCGGTGAGCCGCCTCACCACCGCCCGCCTCGTGCCCAACCTGGAGCGCGAGGAGGCGGCCCGCGGCTCCATCGCCCTCTTCGAATACCTGCCCGACGAGGCGGTGCTCGCGACGCTCGACGAGGCGCAGGTGCGGGAGGGTGCGCAGGCGCAGTTCGAGGAGGCCGCGGCCGCCTACGAGGAGCGTCGGGCGGAGCTCGCGGAGAACGACGAAGCCGAACAGACGCCCGAGGCCCTCACGCCACCGGACGATCGCTTTCTCACCGGGGACCAGATGGCGGCGGCCCTCACGCGGCACCCGCGCCTTCAGTTCGGGACGTTCAGCCCGTCCTCTACCAACGGCACCCCCACCGACACGCTCGACCTGGAGGCCGACCCGCAGCCGTCCTTCAACAGCGACATGGACCTGGTGCGGAAGCGGCTCCAGGAGAACGGCGACCGCGACCTCGACACGTTCATTCTCTGCGACAGCCACGGCCAGAGCTCCCGCCTGCGCGACCTGCTGGAGTCGGAGATCGACCACGGCTGGGCGCGGCTCGTCGTGGAGTCGCTGCACGAGGGCTTCGAGTGGCCCGGGGCGGGCCTGGCCGTCTTCACCGACCACCAGATCTTTAACCGCTACCACCGCCCCTCCACCAAGCAGCGGGAGGGCCACGCGGACGGGATGAACCTCCGCGACATCAAGAACCTGACGCGGGGCGACTTCGTGGTGCACGTGGACCACGGCATCGGGCGGTTCGACGGCATGAAGAAGATTACCGTCCGCGACAACCAGCAGGAGGCCGTCCGCCTCAATTTTGCCGACAACGACGTGCTGTACGTCAACGTCCACGCCCTCCACAAGCTCAACAAGTACACCGGCAAGGAGGGACACCAGCCCACCCTCACGACGCTCGGCTCCGAGCAGTGGGAGAAGAAAAAGCAGCGGACGAAGGATCAGGTCAAGGAGGTCGCGCGCGACCTCATCAAGCTGTACGCGAAGCGGAAGGCGTCGGACGGCTACGCCTTCTCCAGCGACACGACCTGGCAGCGCGAGATGGAGGCGAGCTTCGAGTTCGAGGACACGCCCGACCAGGCCGAGGCCACCAAGGCGGTGAAGCGCGACATGGAGGCGCCGGTGCCGATGGACCGGCTCGTATGCGGGGACGTCGGCTTCGGCAAGACCGAGGTGGCCGTGCGCGCCGCCTTCAAGGCCGTGCAGGACGGCAAGCAGGTGGCCATGCTCGTGCCCACCACCATCCTCGCCCAGCAGCACCACGACACGTTCAGCGAGCGGATGGAGCGCTTTCCCGTGAACGTGGAGGTGCTCTCCCGTTTCCGCTCCCGGGCCGAACAGTCCAGGGTCCTCGAGAAGCTGGAAAAGGGCCAGGTCGACATCCTCATCGGCACACACCGCATCACGTCCGACGACATTACGTTCGACGATCTCGGGCTCCTCGTCGTCGACGAGGAGCAGCGCTTCGGCGTGAAGACGAAGGAGACGCTCCGCAAGGTGCGGGAGGCCATCGATACGCTCACGCTGACCGCCACCCCGATTCCGCGGACGCTCCAGTTCTCGCTTCTCGGGGCGCGGGACCTGTCGCTCATCGAGACGCCGCCCCCGAACCGCCAGCCGATCAACACCGAGATCCACACCTTCGACGAGGACGTCATCCGCGACGCGATCGTCTACGAGACGAGCCGCGGGGGGCAGGTCTTCTTCATCCACAACCGCGTCAAGACGATCCACGAGGTGGCCGAGATGGTGCGCGCCATGGTCCCAAACGTGCGGGTCGGCGTGGGCCACGGCCAGATGAGCGCGAGCGAGCTGGAAGACGTAATGCTCGACTTCGTCAACGAGAAGCTCGATGTGCTCGTCTCCACCTCCATCATCGAGAACGGGCTCGACATCTCGAACGCGAACACGATGATCATCAACCACGCGGGCGAGCACTTTGGGCTCTCCGAGCTCCACCAGCTGCGGGGCCGCGTGGGGCGGTCGCAGCGGAAGGCGTTCTGCCACCTCCTGGTGCCCTCCGTGCACGGCCTCACCGACGACGCCCGCGAGCGGCTGAAGGCGGTGGAGCAGTTCTCCGACCTCGGCAGCGGGTTCGACATCGCCATGCGCGACCTCGACATCCGCGGCGCCGGCTCGCTGCTGGGCGCCGAGCAGAGCGGCTTCATCGAGGACGTCGGCTACGAAACCTACCACAAGATCCTCGACCAGGCCGTCAAGGAGCTCCGCGAGGAAGAGTTCGACGACGTGTTCGACGGGGAGGCCGTGCCGCCCGGGCCCGAAACCTCCGTCGACGTGGAGGAGGACGCCTACATCCCGGAGTCGTACCTGCGGGACAACACCGAGCGCCTCAACCTCTACCGCCGCATCAGCGACGCGCCGGACGAGACGACGCTGGTCGACCTCCTCGACGAGATGGAAGACCGCTTCGGCGACGCGCCGGAGCCGGTGCAGAACCTCCTCACGGGCGCCCGCCTCCGCCTGCTCGGCGAGCGGCTCCGCATGCCGAAGGTGGTCTACAAGAACGAGCGGCTCTTCCTCTACCTCCCCAGCGAGGACGCCGACCCGTACTTCTACGATGAGGTCTTCCACCCGCTCCTCGAAAAGCTCACCCTTCTCGACCGCGAGTACGTGATGAAGGACGACGTGGAGGGCGGCCTCATGCGCGCCATCATTCAGGACGTGCCGACGCTCAACGACGCGCTTGAGATCATGGAGGGGCTGTTGCTGGAAGAAACGGAGACAGTGGCGACAGTGGAGGCTTGATTCGGGGCCGGGACGAGAGCGTTCCAAGTGCAACACCCTGGGCATGGAGGACCGGACGGCATGGAGGAATGGAGGCAAAACGCTCTGTCTCCATGCCTCCGGAGCGCATCAGACCAGGACAACCTCAATGGGCCCCTCGTAAGCGAGAAGATCGCTGTCCGTGGTGTACAGTTCGTCCGCGTCGTGCCGAAGGGCCGTAGCGAGCATCATCGCGTCGGCCATCGACAAGTTGTTGCCGTGCGAGAGCCGCGCCGCCTCATCGAGAAACGAGTTTGAGAGGACCCGATCCATCTCACACGCATCGCCGACGATGTTGACGAGCCACTCGGCATCTTCCTCGTCAAAAACGCCACGGTAGCCCAGCTTCCTCAGCTCGTAAATTACCAGTGCGTTGGCGACGCCCAATTCTTCGTCTCCAACTAAATCTCGGAGGGCCTGACGGTGGGCCTCCGAGAGCTCCCCGGTGGCGTACTTAACGAAGTATCCGGTGTCGAATCCGCGTCGCATGGCGTCTACGCTGACGAGTCGGGAAACTGGCTGAGGCTACGGACGCTCCGGATCGTCCTTCCGAATGTCGCCAAGCACCTGGTTGAGGTCACCGTGTGCGTCAACCATGCCGGCCCGTCGGTCGAGTTCGTCGATAGCCCGGCGGCGACGGAGACGTTTCATATAGGATTCGGCTGCCCGAGCGTAAAACTCGCTGATAGAGAGGCCCTCTTCCTCGGCTACTGCCTCAACCTCCTCTCCAATCTCGTCCCGAATCGACACGCTGTGTCGCATAGCGGACTTTAGATCGCTGAACGGAATACATAATCTAGTGCATAAACGATAGATGAAGACCGGAGTTCTCCGTTTGGTCCCTCGGAAATAGTCGTTCCGAAAACTCAGCGCCTTCGGACCCAAAATCACATTCTTTCACGCATCCGAGGCCTCCATTCACGAATCCAAATTCTCCTCCAGAAAGTTGCCGATCGTCCGGAGGTATTTGTCGGCGGACACGAGAAACCCGTCGTTGTGCCCGCCCTCGATCTCCAGGAACTGCTTCGGCTCGGCAGCCGCCGCAAACACTTGTCGCCCAAGCTTGAAGGGCACGACCCGGTCCCCGCGGCTGTGGATGAAGAGCTTCGGGGCGTCGATCTGTGATACGCGCGACTCGTTGTCGAACTGATTCGTGGCGAGGGCGCGGACCGGGAAAAAGGAGTAGTGGTGCGCGCCCACGTCGGGCACATTGGTAAACACCGACTCCAGAATGACCGCGCCGGGTTTTTCCCGTGCTGCGAGCCACGTCGCGGGTCCGCCGCCCATCGACCGCCCAAAGATCACAACGTCCTGGGGCGCACGGTCTTTTGTCTCTGTCAGGTACCGCCAGCAGGCCTCTGCGTCGCGGTAGATGCCCTCCTCCGACGGCGCGCCGGTGCTCTGCCCGTACCCGCGGTAATCGACGATCAGCACGTTGAGGCCGAGCTGGTGGAATTGCTGAACGCTCTCCAGCCGCCCCGAAATATTTCCGGCGTTGCCGTGGAAAAAGAGCAACGTTCCACGTGAAACATCGGGCGTGGGGATCCACCAGCCGTGGAGCGTCTCGCCGTCTTCGGTGTCGAGGCGGACCGTCTCGTGGTCCAGGCCCGCGTCGTCCGGCGTGGCGCGGAGGCGATCGCTCGGCTGAAAGAGGAGCTGATCTTGAAAGGCAAACGCGAGACCGGCGATCGCCGCGTAGCCGACGGCGAGCCCGAGGGCGGTATTGATCATTGCGCGACGCATAGCCGTGAGCGGGTGATGAAGGAGCCGCGGGGGGGACCAGCAACGCGACGTTCCACGTGAAACGAGCCCCGGCGAGTTCGCACAGCAAACATATCGCTACGACCGCACCGCTACAACCTCTCTTTTCCGCAACGGAGTCGTCCCATCCGAGGAGCGTGGTCGTGCGTCCTGAAGCGATCCAGCCGCTCTCTCCGGAACTGCGAGGGTCGAAGAAGGAGGTTGAAAGGGCTATCATGTACGGTAGAACGGACCCCAGCCCTCAATTTTTCATTCGAAATGCCTCGCACCTGCAGCATTCTACAGTATCGAACCGCTCGCCTGAAATGCCTGAGATTTTGCGTGTGACCGAGATGGAGCAGGTGGGGACCTACTCGCTCAAGGTCGCCTTCAACGACGGAACCGCGAAACAGGAAACCCTTCGTCCCCTCCTCTGGGGGAAAGTGTTCGAGCCCCTCCGCGATCCGGATCGATTCAGCGAGGTGTCCCTCGACGAGACAATGGCGACCGTTGCCTGGCCCAACGGGGCCGACCTCGCGCCCGAGGCGCTGTACAACTTGGAGGACGAACAGGCGGCCGCTTAACGCTGCGACGAGGACGGTGCGCTGCGCACCCCCACAATCTCTTTCTCCCCGAAGAAGCCGTTCCGTCCCAGAATCTTCTCCAGCGGGTGCCGCTCGATCGTCACGTCCGGATCTGCGGCACGGAGGCCCGCAATCTCGTCGCTCAGGTCGCCGCCCTTGAGCGCGAGAAGACCCGGCGGCCACGCGTCATTGCTCGGCGTGTCGTCGGGCGACACGGCGACGCGGCGGTGCCATGCCCAGAGGTCGGCCAGCGGGGCCGTGGCGCGGGAGACCGAGTAGTGGGCTTCGCCCGTCCACTCCTCCGCCCGCCCGTTCCACGTGAAACAATTCTCCAGCCCCAACCGCCGCGCAATGGTGCGCACGGCCCGGCTCTTCTTCCCCACCGAGTCAACGCCCACGACGGTCACCTCCGGGTAGCAGATCGCGAGCGGAATCGCGGGCAACCCGCCGCCCGTTCCCCAGTCGACAATCGTGCAGCCGTCCGCAAAATCGCGGACGGTGAGCGTCAGGCAGTGCAGCAGGTGCCGCGTCCGAAACGCGTCTTCCGTCTCCGGCGAGATGAGGTTGACGCGCTGATTGAAGCGAAGGAGCTGCTCCTGGAAGCGGTCGAGTTGCTCCTGTTGCTCCGTCGTGAGGCTTTTGAAGGGGTTCCAGGCAATGTTCTCCATAAAGAGGCGGTCACCGACCGGTCGGAGAGTTCATGGCATCACGCATCACCCGTCACGAACCACGCGTCACGCATCACGCAACACGAAATACGCACTACCCCACTTCGACCGCTGTTTCACGTGAAACACCGAACGACTGCCCGTCGCCCCCCATCGCGTCGAGGTTCAGGTCGCGGTCCGTCGACATCGGCTCCACGCCCTCGTTCTTGAGGAGCACCATGAGGACGGAGATGTCGGAGGCGCGGACGCCCGGCACGCGCGAGGCCTGCCCCAGGTTGTCCGGCTCCACCTTGCTTAGCTTCTGGCGGGCCTCGATGGAGATGTTGTCGAGCGCGTGGTAGTCGAAGTCGTCGGGGATCGGCCAGCGCTCTTTCTCTTCCATCTCCTCCACCATGTCCTGCTGCCGGTCGATGTACCCCTCGTACTTGAGGTCGATCTCGATGAGGCGCGGCGCGCTGAGCATGCCCGGCGCCTCCGTCACCACCTCGTCGTAGATGCCGGCGTGGCGGAGGAGGGCCTCGGAGTCGACCTCCGGACGCTTGCAGAGCTCGATCACGGGCCGCGGCTGGTCGAGCGTGGAGGTGCCCACGGACTGCAGGTAGTCGTCCACCTGCTGGGGACTGACGGTCGTGTCGGCCAATGTTTCACGTGTAACATCGATCGCCCGCTCCTTCTCCCGCGTGCGGTCGAGGCGCTCCTTCGAGGCGAGGCCCAGCTTGTGGCCGAGCTCCGTGAGGCGCTGGTCGGCGTTGTCCTGGCGCAGCAGGATGCGGTGCTCCGCGCGGCTCGTGAACATGCGGTACGGCTCGTCGGTGCCCTTCGCCACGAGGTCGTCGATGAGCACGCCAATGTAGGCCTCCGACCGCTTCAGCACGATCGGGTCGGCCTGCCGCAGCTTCTGCACGGCGTTGATGCCGGCCATGATGCCCTGCGCGGCCGCCTCCTCGTAGCCGGTGGTGCCGTTGATCTGTCCGGCGAAGAAGAGGCCGTCGACGTACTTCGTCTCCAGGCTGTACTCGATCTGGTACGGGGGGAAGAAATCGTACTCGATGGCGTAGCCGGGCCGGTGCATGTGCGCCTCCTCCATGCCGGGAACGGTGCGCAGCGCCTCAAACTGCACCTCCTCCGGCAGGCTCGACGAGAAGCCGTTGACGTACACCTCGTGGGTGTCCCGCCCCTCCGGCTCGATGAACAGCTGGTGGTGGTCCTTCTCCGAAAAGCGGTCGATCTTGTCCTCGATGGACGGGCAGTAGCGCGGGCCGTCCGCGTCGAGCGCCCCCGTGAACATCGGGCTCCGGTCGAAGCCGGTGCGCAGCACCTCGTGGGTCTCGGGCGTGGTGTCCGTGAGCCAGCAGGAAAGCTGCTCCTCCACCGACGGCAGGTCGTCGGTCAGGAAGGAAAAGGCCGTCGCGTCCGGATCGCCCGGCTGCTTCTCCATCACGCTGTAGTCGATGGAGCGCCCGTCCACGCGCGGCGGCGTGCCGGTCTTGAGGCGCCCGCTCTCAAAGCCGAGGTCGTGGAGGCACCCCGTGATGCCGTGCGAGGCGCTCTCCCCGATGCGCCCCCCGCCGAAGTTCTGCTCCCCCACGTGGATCACGCCGTTCGAGAAGGTGCCCGTGGTGAGAATCACGCAGGGAGCGCGGAATTCTTTTCCGAGGTTCGTGCGCACGCCCGTCACCGTCTCCCCCGCGTCGTCGGTCCGAATCTCCTTCACCATGTCCGACCGCATCTTCAGGTTGTCGATGGCCTCCAGCTCCTGCCGGATGGCCCGGGCGTAGGCGCGGCGCCCGCACTGGGCCCGCGGCCCCCACACGGCCGGCCCCTTGCTCTTGTTGAGCATCCGAAACTGAATGCCGGCCCGGTCGGTGGCCCTGCCCATGATGCCGCCGAGGGCGTCGATTTCACGGGCGATGTGCCCCTTGCCGATCCCCCCGATGGCGGGGTTGCACGACATCTGCCCGATGTCCGCCAGCTTCATCGTGATGAGCAAGGTGTCGGCGCCCATGTTGGCCGCCGCGGCCGCGGCCTCGCTGCCGCTGTGCCCCCCGCCCACCACAATGACATCGTGCTCGAAGTAATCCTGATGCATGACAATTGAACCCGTGGTCGAAAGCAGAAGCCTGTAAAGGAGGATGCCTATACCCGGCACTTCCCCTCAACGAACCGCCCGCCGCCGTGTGCCCGCCCGGCCCGCGGGACGACCGGCGAACACCCAAAAACCGCCGGTCAGGCACGCTCCGCAGGGGACGACACGTGATTTTTCCAGACGACAACACATCGGTGCTTCGCACGACACGTGCTTTGTCTGAAACATCTCCTCGCACCCCGCCTCGGCGACTTTCCCCACGTCAGCGGCCCAGTCTCCTCGTCGAGCAGGGCAGCCCCGCAGTCGCCCCTACATGTCACGCAACATGCATCATCCACCCATCGTCAACCGCCTTGCACGTCCACACCGCCACACTTAACCGCCCATCTTTTTCAGAAACCGCTGCACGGTACGGCGGGTGGGCAGCGCGTCGTCGTCGACGTGTTGGGCAAGCTCGTCCAGAAGCTCCGTGCTCGTACAGTCCGGATGGTCGGCGAGGTAGTGAAGCGCAATTTTGCGCAGCTCCGAGCCCGCGCCGAAGTACGACTCGTAGGAGCGCTTGCTCCGGCGCCCGTGCTTGTCGATCAGGCCCTCCAGCCCCTCCTCCCGAAACTGCTGGGCCCAGCGCCGCAGCGTGCGCGCCGTCACCGAGTCGTACACGTCGTAGACCCAGTCGTCCACCGCGGCGGTGCGCTGGTCGAAGGTCTCGGCAATCGCCGCCTGGGCCTGGGCGTCGGAGAGGCCCTCTGTGTCCCGGCGGCGCGCGTAGGCCCGGAGGAGCGCGAGGCGGGCGGCGAGGCGGCGGAAGCCGCCCTCTTCAAGACGCCCGAGGCGACGAAGCGGATCGGGTGGCATGACTCGATCAGCGGAAAATTAGATGGACGTGTCTGCTCTTCCCTTCGATTGTCTCCCTCCTCAAGCGGGCCCCGTCACGGCACCGGGGAGCCGGGCGCGATGTCGTCGCGAGCCGTCTGGGGGCTGGGCGGGGGCCTTCCCGGCCTGGCAGGTCGACCTCCGCAAGACCGTGTGGGATCAACGCCATACTGAGTGAACCTTTCTTCGGGCGATCTCCCCACGCAGTGGATTCGAACCAAAGAGCGTGCAGGCCGGTCTACGACGAGCCGTTTGCCCGGTGCCCCAGCCCCGTCACCGCTGTGTCGGAGGGGGCGTGCTGAATCACCAGCTCCTCAAGCTCCTCGGGGGCTTCGAGTCCCCCGCCGATCGTCAGCGCCGGATTTCCGTCCGGGTCGGTGTAGAGCCAGAGGCCGTTTTCGATCGTCGGAACGTGGACCCGCCGAATCTCACTCGTTGGCACAGACCGGTCGCTCCACAGCGGCTGGACCTTTCGAATCTCGTTCTCGCCCACCAGGACGCTCTTCCGGAAGGCGTTGAAAACAACGAGAACGAGTCCGCCCACGATGCCGGCATCTAGGGCCAGCTCCGACCACTTCCCGGCCGCCCCCTCGTCGGCATAGGCCGTCCCAACGAGAAGAATACAGGCCAAGAGACCGGACGCAGATATCCAGCGCCGGGACTGAGAAAGGCCAAAGCGGCGGGGCGCGTGTTCTTCAGGAGCATTTCCAGGCTCGGGTTGGCGGGGCATCGGCCGAAGGCGTCTGGGCTGGCAGGACGGAGGCAGGGAAAGAACAGATCGATCAGGGCGGCGCTTCTGTGGGGCTCCGGGCAGCCGGCAGACTGCCTCGGCGGAGCGGCGGCCCGATCGCGGCGCTCCTTCGAGAACAGCGCTGAGGCGGGAGGGTTCGTCGGCCCGGCCAGAGGCGGTCCGGGCTACGGCGCCCCCTCCGCTCGCTCCCGTCCACAGTCCGCGCAGTACCGATCGGAGCGGCCCAGGTAGCCCCCGCACTCGGGACAGTCCTCCCCCACCCGACGCCCGCACCGGGAGCAGTGGTGGGCCTCGGGACGGAGATCGCTCCCGCACTGGGGACAGTTGTCGTTGCGGAGGCGCCGGCGGCGGATGCGCTCCCGCGTGAAGTACCGCTGCTGCAGGACGTAGACGGCCGCGATGAGCACCCCCGCCCCGAACAGCCCGGCCGCCACCTCCGGCAGGTATTCGATGGCCCCCATTCCGGAGGCACTGATGAGCAGCAGGGCACCGTACCAGAGCAGCGAGCGCCCCACGGTGCGGCGGAATCGGCCCGCGTGGGCCAACGACCGCGTCGTCCCCCCGAGGGCGGCGAGGGCCGCCGTGAAGGCCACGCCGTAGTAGACGAGGTCCTCGCGGCCCTCGCTCTCTCCCACCCACCCTGCAAGCCAGTCGCGCGCCAGCAGGTCCCCGAGCTGCCAGGTGGCAAACAGGAGGCAGCCGACAATCCCGGCGGTGAACGCCACCTCCAGTCGCGTCCACTGCAACTCATCATCCGTCAACGAAGAGGTGCGCGAGTCCGGCTGGTTCGACGTCACGATGGGTCCAATGGGTATGGAAGAAGACAGGCCCTCACGGCCCTGGACGCAAAAGTTGTTTCGGAGGCCAACCTGCGTGCGTCGTCGGCACCGCCTCGCGCGGCCCAACCGTCCCCATCACCAACGTCCGGTGCGGGCCTTTTGCATTGCAACTCGGGGCCCTGCCTCCGGAGTCCGCAGGGACTTGGAGCGCGCTCGGCGGCCGGCGGCGAGGGGACGGGACACGGTCTCGTCCCGGGGCGGCGCGCCGCACGCGAGGGATGCTCACAGCCACGTCGTTCGGACGAGGGCAAGCGTCTGATCCGACTCGGCCTGGGCCAGGCGGTGGCGCACGCGCAGCGTACCGCCGTCCTCGATCTGCTCGGCGGACGCCCGCACCGGGTCTCCGAGTCTGGTCTCCGCCTCGAACTGGACGGCGAACCCGAGGCAGCGTCGCTCGTCGAGCACGGCGGCGGGCAGGGTCTCCAGCGCCCACTCCAGATAGCGAACGTTGTTGACGTGCCGGTTCAGGTCGAGGTCGTGGTACCGTGCCGTGAAGGTCTGCTCGCGGTCGGTGTGCACCGGCGCCGGGAGGGCATCCAGATCCTGGTCGATCGGACCCGGGCGATCGGGCCCCTCGATGTCGGCGAGAACGCGAGGGGGCCGCACCGGACGTCGCCGGTCCACGTCGAACACAAACCAGCGACTGGTCCCGCCCGCAAGCATCGCCCCCTCCTCATCGTGGAAAACGAACTCGCGGTGGGCAGACGCGCTTTCGAGCCCCGAGGGCCACGTTTCGATTCGGATGGATTCGTTCTGGTGCGGGAGGCGCTCGACCTGCATGTGCATGAACGCAAGCACCCAGGCCTGCCCGTCGGCCCGGAGGTCCGTCATGGACACCCCGAGCTCAGCCGCATGCCGGCCCGCCGCCTCCTGGAAGTAGTCGGCAAGGGCGAGGACAGAGGCGGTGCCCTGCGGGGTTACGTCGTACGAGCGAACACGGACCTCGTCGGTCCAAATGCCGGCGGTCACGAGCGGGACGCAGCTTGGAGAAAGAACCTACGGACCGGCCCGGGTCTGGCTAGCCGAGGCGGCACGGACACGCACAGCCCGGCGCTCCTGCGCTCGCGGTGCTGCCCCTCCCCCGGACTCACTTGCCAATGCAGAAGCGGGAGAAAATCTGGTCGAGCACGTCCTCGTTCGTGATCTCGCCGGTGATGGCGCCCAGCTCCTGGAGGGCCGCGCGGAGGTCGAGCGTCAGCATGTCGCCGGAGACGCCCGCGTCGAGCGCCTCTCGGGCCTGCTGCACAGCGTCGCGGGCGTCCCGGAGGTGCTGGCGGTGGCGCTGGTTCATGACGACCGGCGACGCCTCTGCGCGGCTCAGGTGCTCGGCGACCGTGTCGGTGAGGTGGTCGAGGAGCGGCTGCACCGCGTCGGCGTCCTCGCGCGCCTCCAGGGCGGAGAGCTTCAGCGACGTGAGGCCGTCGAGGGTGGCGACGGGCAGGTCGGGCGCCCGGTCGGCCTTGTTGCCGATGAGGACGGGCTGCACGTCCGACCCGTCGTCGGCGAGGTCTTGGAGAAACGCGATCTCCTGCGAGTCGAGGCCGACCGTGAGGTCGTAGAGGTAGAAGAGCACGTCGGCCGCCTCGATGGACTCGGTGGCGCGGCGCACGCCCTCCGCCTCGATCTCGTCGGCGGCGTCGCGCAGGCCCGCAGTGTCCACGAAGCGGAAGAGCACGCCCTCGATCTCCGCCTCCGCCTCGATCTCGTCGCGCGTGGTGCCGGGCGTCTCGCTGACGATGGCGCGGTCGTGGCCCACCAGCGCGTTCAGGAGGGTGGACTTGCCCGCGTTGGGGCGCCCGCCGATGACGACCTGCACGCCGTCCTTCAGCTTCTCCCCCGTCGGGTAGGTGTCGAGCAGGTCTCCGAGGATCTCTTCCGTCTCGTCCAGCAGGGCCTCCAGGCGCTCCCGGTCGGCAAACTCGACGTCCTCGTCCGAGAAGTCGATTTCCAGTTCCACGAGCGAGCAGAGGTTGAGCAGCTCCTCGCGGAGGTCGCCGAGCAGGTCGGAGTAGCGGCCCTTGAGGTGGGTAAGCGAGGCCTGATGGGCCTTCGTGGAGGTGGCGTCGATGAGGTCGGCCACCGCCTCGGCCTGCGCCAGGTCCATCTTGCCGTTGAGAAACGCGCGCTCGGTGAACTCGCCGGGCTCGGCCATGCGGGCCCCGTGGTCGAGCAGGCTCTGGAGCGCCAGCTTCGGCGCCAGGTCGCCGCCGTGGCACGACACCTCGACGACGTGCTCGCCGGTGGCCGAGTTGGGGGCGCGGAAGACGGTGGCCACCACCTGGTCGATGTCGGTCCCCGCCTCGTCCGTCAACACCCCGACGTGGGCGGTGTGGCTGTCGGCGTCCGCCAGGGCGTCGCCCCGGAAGCACCGGTCGACGATCTCGATGGCGGCCGGCCCGGAGGTGCGCACGACCGCCAGCGCCGCCCGCCCCCGCGCCGTCGCGATGGCCGCAATCGTGTCACTCTGACTCATCGTGGAACGTGGGACCGGTGAAGAGAGAGTCGATCGGTCGTCGCCCTCAGGGCGCCACGGCCCCAAACGACCTCGGTCCACGGATCTTTCCTCAATGACGAACACCGGGCCGACGATCCGGGGGGGCCGGACGGACTGTGCAGGACAGCCCCGCGGCGATCGGTCCCCTCCCCACCGCTCAGCCGTCCCGCTTTACCTCTGCTGCTTCTGCGCCTCTTCTGCCCGTTCCATGAGCCGGGCGAAGAATCCTTGCTCCCCCTCGTCCTCCCCGTCCGAGCGCCCGTTCATGAGGTTGCCGTCGTCGTCCTTTTCTTTCTCCAGCTGCATGTTGATCCACTTCTGCTGGGCCGCCGTGACGATGTTGTAGAAGAGGTAGTACAGGCTCAGGCCCGAGGCGAACCGGTTGAAGATAAAGAAGATGACCCCGGGCATGGCGTACATGAAGATCTTCGCCTGCCCGCCGGCCGCGCCGCCGGTGGACTGCACCCGCATCGTCACGATCATGGCCAGTCCCATCAGGAGCGTAAAGCCCGCCACGTAGTCGCCGTAGAACGGAATCTCGAACGGCAGCTGCAGGATCTTGTCCGGCGCCGAGAGGTCCGCCGCCCAGAGAAAGCTCTCCTGGCGGAGCTGGATGGACTTCGGGATGAACTGGTACAGCGAGATAAGGATGGGGTACTGCAGGAACATGGGCAGACAGCCCCCGAGCGGGTTCACGCCCGTCTCGCGGTACAGCTGCATCATCTCCTCTTGTTGCTTCTCCGGCTCGTCGTCGTACTTGTTCTTGATCTCCTGCATCTTCGGCTGCAGCTCCCGCATCTGCGCCATGCTGCGGTACGACGACTTGGTGAGCGGGTAGACGACCGTCTTGATGAGGACGGCCATCAGGATGACGATGATGCCGTACGGGAGGCCGCCTCCGAAGAGCCACGACGGCAGCCCGCCCCCGAGGTAGGTGAGCATCGGGATGTAAAGGTACTCGGCGAGCGGCTTGGTCATCCACTCGAACCAGTCCCACCCGTAGTCGACCATGCCGTACAGGTTTCGGCCGTAGTCGGCCAGGCTGTAGTAGTCGATCGGGCCCGCGTAGAGGTGAAAGTTGTCGACGTGGGTGGTCTCGCGCGGGAGGGGCATCTGGAGCCGGCCCGTGAGGTCCTTGAAGGCGGCCTCGCTGGTCGCCCGCCCCTCTTTTCGGCCGCTCAGGGAGGCCCCCAGGGCGGTTTCCGGACGGTCCGGCATGACGGCCGCGGTGAAGTACTTGTTCTTCACGGCCATCCACGACACGTCCCCCTCGATGCGCTTCTGATTCTGGTTCGCGTCCGAGAGCGTGAGGCTCTGGATTTGTTCGCCGTTGCGGGCGAAGAGCCCCGTGTACGGGAGCTCGTCCTCCTCCCCGCCCTCCGAGTAGGGCATGCCGCCGTGCCAGGTCAGCTCGTACCCGTCGCTGGTGAGGAAGCTGCGGGGCCGCTCCTGCTCGATGGCAAGCCCGAGGTCGTAGTCGTCCGGGTGGAACGTGTAGGACTGGCGGAGCGCCCCGTCCCCGAGCTGCGCCTCGAAGGTGAGGGTCTTCGACTCGTCCTCGATCCGGACCGTGTCGGCCTCGGTGTCGGCCGAGAAATAGAGCGACCGGGTGTCGACGCGGCGCCGGGTGGGCGTCGTGAACGACAGCGAGAGGGTGCCGCCCGCCGTCGTGTCGACGACCTGGACGGGGTCCTCCTGGTTGAACTGCTTGTACTCCTTGAGCGTGAAGCGCTCGATGGTCCCGCCCTTGGTGGAGAGGACGACCGTGTACAGGTCCGACTCCACGACAATCCTGCGCTGCGTGCCCTGGAGGGCCGCGGCCGTCACGGAGTCCGGGGCCGGGGCCTCCGGCTGATCCGCTTCGGGCTCCGGGGCGTCCGTCCCCGCGTCCGCGGTGGACGGGGGCGCCGCGTCGGACGGCGCGTCGTCCGCCCCCGTGTCGGCCGCCGGGGCGGACGGGTCGGTCTGCTCGGTCGTATCGGCCGGGCCCGCGGCCTGCTGGGACTGTTGCTGCTGGGGCGACGGGCTAAACCAGAAGATCCAGGCGAACATGATCACGGCGACCAGGATGGTCGCGATGATCACGTTGCGCTGGTCTTCCGGCTCGGGGTTGTTGCGGAGCGGAGAAGCCAAGGGACAGGGACGGGTTGGTGAATGCGTTCTCACATCGTGGGCCGGAGCCGGGCGTGCGGGGCCGGGCTCCGGGCCACGGCAGGGCCGATGTAACAGGAGAGGAAACGAGCGGCCGGGCGCAACGTGCCCGGGGCCGTTTCAAAATCGGCGTAGAATGGTCACGGCCGGCGCGGCGCCTTCAGTCGGCACGCTCATCGAGCGAGGCGGCGGCGCGCCGCAGGGCCCGCGGCAGGTCCCGCCCGATGCCGTCGTCGGCCTGCTCGGGGGCGCCCCGGAACAGAATCATGACGATGAGTGCCTCGGGACGACATACGAAAGGGTCTACCAGGGTGTACTGGTGCACCCGGTAGACCTCTCGGAGAAGCCGGCGGATCCGGTTGCGCTCGACGCCACTCTCGGCACGGGGGCCGGGCGCAAACCCGACCTGAAGCGGCACGTCGTGCCCGAGCGCCGCCCGGTCCACGACGCGGTACAGGAGCCGCACGCAGCCCTCCGCGACCGTCCGGACGTCGTCGCGGGTCCGGTCGAAGAGGGACCGGATCAGGCGTCGTCGCTTCAGGCGGTACGACGGGGGAAACGTGAGGCGTCGCTGTTCGACGCGGTCGGGAACGTCGGACACGGGCGTCTCCGGTTACACGGGCTTGCCGGAGTCTTCGTCGCTCACCGAGAGCTTGTCGCGGCCCTTCTTGCGGCGCCGCTTGATGATCTTCCGGCCTTCCTTCGTCTTCATGCGCTCCAGGAAGCCGTGCTTCTTCTTGCGCTTCTTCTGGCTGGGCTGGTAGGTGCGCTTCGGCATGACGGCTGCGCGGTTGATGCGTAAGAAAATTTGTGCAACGAGGTCTAACGGCGGGGGCGTCGCCTTGTTTTGCCCACGGGCGACAAAGACACAGTCAAGACGCGGGGAGGTGCCGGCCGCCGCGCCGGAACCGACGGCCCGTCCTCACATTTCAAAGGTTGGCTTTCTGATGCGGGAGTAGCTCAGTGGCAGAGCATCAGCTTCCCAAGCTGAAGGTCGCGGGTTCGATCCCCGTCTCCCGCTCCGTCTCTTTTTGTTTTGGGTTGAGGGTTCAGGGTTGAGAGTTCGGGGCTGGGGGTTCTCTCAGTCAGCCCTCAACGCGAGACCCTCAACTCGTTCCGGGCGGTTAGCTCAGCGGTTTAGAGCACCTGCCTTACAAGCAGGGGGTCGCTGGTTCAAATCCAGCACCGCCCACCCCCTCAAACGCCTCTCAGCGGCGCCTACGGCCGTTCGGGAGGCGTTTTCTATTTGGTGGTCTTGCCACGTAATGACATCTGGCGACACAACTTTCAGAACATTTGCAGAACACTTCCGAACAGGGCCTCACTCATCGAGGCGAAGCGCAACGTCGTCCATACCCTCTTCGATTTGGTTCTTAAACTTCTCCGGAGCGAGGTGCGAATAGTTCTGGGGCACCTCGATCCTGGAGTGTCGTAGCATCTCTTTCACTGTATGAATTGGTGTCCCCTCCATCACCAGGAGTGAAGCACACGTGTGACGGAGGGTGTGAAACGCCCCCCCCTCAGGCAGGTCGGCTAACCTCCGATAGTAACGAAACCGCTCAGTGAGGTAATCGGCATTGAGAGGGGCTCCCTTCACACCTTTGAAGACTCGATCAGATGCATCAGTGCCAGTTTGTTCAGATCAACGGCTTTAGGACCACGAGGGGGTTATGACACCACCACTGTCTCACTCCGGTCGGTCCTGGGTCGTTGGGTTTTATGGGTGGAGTGTGAGTAATTAGGGACGGTTTGGTCTGACGATGGCGGGCAGTATGTCTGACATCGATGTTAGGCTTTTTTCGTAGTGTCCGAACTGCTATGCCGCCGAGAGATATACGTCGGACATCTCTTGAAGTCATTTCCTGATGCTCACCTCCGCACCCGATGGGCCAGCTGACCGAACAGGAGACGCGCTCCCGTCACATCACGCCGGCGATTAAAGACGCAGGCTGGCCAGTGAAACGAATCCGCGAGGAATACTCCTTCACGGATGGGCGGATCGTGACGCGACGGACCCGTGGTGAGTACCGCCGTAGCGGTCAGAAAAAGGTGGACTATCTGCTGTTCTACAAACCCAACATCCCCCTCGCTGTCGTTGAGGCAAAGAAGCGGACGAAGCCACTGGGTAGTGGCATGCAACAGGGTCTCGACTACGCCGATGCCCTAGAGCACGCCCGCGACCTGGACGTGCCGTTCGTATACAGCAGCAACGGCAAGGCCTTTCTGGAGCACGACCGCACGGAAACGGGCGGTGAGCGGGAGCGTCGGATTCCGCTCGACCAGTTTCCGTCCCCCGATGAACTATGGCATCGGTACCGCCAGTGGAAAGGACTGGACGAGGAAGACGAGGATGTGGTGCTTCAGGACTACTACAAGGAGGTCGACGGGAAAACGCCTCGCTACTACCAGCGTGTGGCTGTGAACCGGGCTGTCGAGCGCATCGCCAAGGGACAAGACCGGTTGCTCCTGGTGATGGCGACGGGCACAGGCAAGACGTACACCGCCTTCCAAATCATCTGGCGGCTTTGGAAGTCGGGTCAGATGAGCCGGGTACTGTTCCTGGCCGACCGCAACATCCTCGTCGACCAGGCCATTACGAACGACTTTCGTCCGTTCGGGGAGCGCATGACGAAGATCCGGAATCACGAGCCGGAGAAGGCCTACGAGATTTACATGGCCCTGTACCAGGCTGTGACCGGGGGCGATACCTATGACGACATTTATACTGAGTACTCGAAGGACTTCTTCGACCTCGTAATCGTCGATGAGTGCCACCGCGGCAGCGCGAAGGCCAACTCAGAGTGGCGGGACATTCTGGAATACTTCGAGCCGGCCGTTCAGATCGGCATGACGGCCACGCCGAAGGAGACCGAAGACGTGTCGAACCGCTACTACTTCGGCGATCCGGTGTACGAGTACACCCTGAAGCAGGGCATCAACGACGGCTTTTTGGCGCCGTATCGCGTCGTTCGCGTGGGATTGGACCGCGACCTGGAAGGCTATCGTCCGGAAAAAGGGAAGCGTGACCGACACGGCCGCGAGATCGAGGACCGGGAATACACCCGGACCGACTTCGACCGGGACCTGGTGCTCAGCGAGCGCACCAAGCGCGTAGCCGAGAAGATTACGGAGTACCTGGAAGAGACCGATCCGTACTCGAAGACGATTGTTTTCTGCGAGGACATCGAGCACGCCGAGCGGATGCGGCAGGCCCTCGTTAACGAAAACCCTGAGCGCGTTGACGAGGACTCGCGGTACGTCATGCGCATCACCGGCGACAGCGACGAAGGCAAACGGGAGCTCGACAACTTCATCGACCCGGAGAGCCGGTATCCTGTGATCGCCACGACGTCGCAGATGCTCTCTACGGGCGTCGACGTGCAAACGTGCGAACTCATCGTGCTCGACCGGAATATTCGGTCCACCACCAACTTCAAGCAGATCATCGGGCGTGGCACCCGCATCCGCGAGGAGTTCGACAAGGTGTCGTTCACCATTATGGACTTCCGCGGCGTGACCCGGCACTTTGCCGATCCGGAGTTCGACGGCACGCCAGAACAGGAGTACGAGCCGGGTCCGGACGATAGCCCGGTCCCGCCCGACGACGAAAATGTGTCCACGGACGGCGAGCCGCCGGAAGACGACCTCGACGAGATCACTGCTGACGATGACGACGGTGAGAGGGGCCGCAAGTACTACGTGGACGACGTGGAGGTAGAGGTCGTCAACGAGCGGGTGAAGTACTACACGCCCGAGGGCGACCTCGTGACAGAGAGCCTCACGGACTATACCCGCCGAAACGTGCGCGAACAATTCGCCTCGCTCGACGACTTCCTCCAGCGGTGGAACCGAGCCGACCGTAAGCAGGCTGTGATCGACGAACTGGAGGCCCAGGGCGTCTTTATCGATGAGCTACGACAGGAGGTCGACAAGGACCTCGACCCGTTCGACCTCATCTGCCACGTGGCGTTTGATGCCGAGCCCCTCACGCGCAGCGAACGAGCGGAGAAGGTGCGTGAGAGCGACTATTTTGACCAGTACGGCGAGGAGGCCCGCGAAGTGCTCGACGCCCTGCTCGACAAGTACGCCGACGAGGGCATCGAGAACATTGAGCAGAAGAAGGTGCTCAAGGTGGATCCCCTCAACCAGTTTGGCGGACCGGTCGAAATTGTGCAGCGCTTTGGCGGGGCCGACCGTTTCGACGGCGCCGTCCGTGAGCTGGAGGACCAGCTGTACCAGATGGCGTAGTGCCCCATTGATCGGTACCATTTCTGACCTTCTACGGGTACCTTTTGCCTGACATGCAGCAAAACCTTTTCGACGACACACCGAGCAACGCATCTTCCACAACACGATCCCCTATGGCCACCGACTCTGTTGTAAAGTCCATCCAGGACATCATGCGGCAGGACGTGGGCGTCGACGGCGACGCCCAGCGGATCTCGCAGATGGGCTGGATGATCTTCCTGAAGCTCTTCGACGCCAGCGACCGGGAGCTCGAGCTGATCCGCGACAATTACGAATCGCCCATCCCGGAGGATCTTCGCTGGCGCAACTGGGCCGCCGACGAGGAAGGCGTGACTGGCGACGACCTCCTCCAATTCATCGACGAGACGCTGTTTCCAGCGCTCAGCGACCTAGAGGTCGACGAAGACAACCGGCGCGGCCTCATCGTGCGCAGCGTATTCGAGGACTCGTACAACTACATGAAGTCCGGCACGCTGCTGCGGAAGGTGATCAACAAGCTGGAGGAGATCGACTTTACGTCGCAGGAGGAGCGGCACGTCTTCAACGACGTCTACGAGAAGATCCTCCGTGACCTCCAGAGCGCGGGCAACGCCGCCGAGTACTACACGCCGCGCCCCGTCACTCGATTCATGGCTGAGCAGGTGGACCCGGAGCTGGGTGAAAAGGTGCTCGACCCGGCGTGCGGCACCGGCGGCTTCCTGGTCGACACCATCGAGCACCTGCGGCGCAAAGGCGTCGACTCGGTGCAGGAGCGCGACCAGCTTCAGCGCACCATTCAGGGCATCGAGAAGAAGCCGCTGCCGTACATGCTGGCGATGGCGAATCTCATCCTGCACGACATCGAGGCCCCAAAGCTCAAACGGGATAACTCCCTGGCCCAGCCGCTCCGCCAGTACGGGCCCTCCGACAAGGTGGACGTAATTCTCACCAACCCGCCGTTTGGCGGCAAGGAGCCCGACGGCATTGAGCGCAACTTCCCGCAGGAGTACCGCACCCGCGAGACGGCCGACCTCTTTCTGGCACTCGCCTTCAAGCGATTGAAGCCCGGCGGCCGCTGCGCCATTGTGCTGCCGGACGGTTTTCTCTTCGGCGAGGGCGTAAAGACGCGCCTAAAGGAAACGCTTCTGGAGGAGCACGACCTACACACCATTGTGCGGATGCCGAAGGGCGTGTTCGCACCGTACACGAACATCAACACCAACCTCCTCTTCTTCGAGAAGGGGCCGTCGACCGACGAGGTCTGGTATTTCGAGCACCCGCTGCCGGAGGGCTACAAGCAGTACACGAAGACGAAGCCGCTTCAATTCGACGAGTTCGAGCTCGAACAAGAGTGGTGGGACGACCGGGAGAACGAGAAATTCGACGAGTACGCCTGGAAGGTCCCTGTCGAGGAGATCGAGGACCGTGACTACAATCTCGACATCGACAACCCGCACGAGGACGACGAGGAGATCACCGATCCCGACGAGCTGCTGGCCCGGTACGAAGCCCTCCAAGAGGAAATCAACGCGACACGCCAGTCGCTGAAAGACGAATTGGAATCTGCACTTCAAAAAACGCTCGCATGACGCTACGCACCCTGCTCGACCGGTTCGACCTGCTGATGGACACGCCCGAGAGCGTGCCCAAGCTGCGTCGGTTCATTCTGCAATTGGCCGTCCGGGGACGACTGACGGAACGTCGTTCTTCGGATACACCTGCCGAGGAGCTTCTGGACCCGATCCGAAGTGAGAAAAAACGGCTCTACGATGATGGCACTATTCGCAAGTCGCAAGCCAAACTGCCGGAACTGGCGAAGAATGGTGAGTCGCTTCCGAATGGATGGATTTCAATCGAACTGGAGCGTGCCGGAGTAGTGAACCCGCGACACGACGCCGACGAGGATACGAAGGCTTCCTTCGTTCCGATGAAGCGGATTGAGGACGGCGTCGGTGATGGTCACACAACAGAGATACGGCCCTGGGGCGAGATCCGGCGTGGATACACTCACTTCATGGAGGGAGATGTCGGGCTCGCTAAGATCACCCCATGCTTCCAGAACCGGAAATCAACGGTCTTTCGGGATCTCGAGAATGGGATGGGTGCTGGCACGACTGAGCTTTACGTCTTCCGACCGCTTGCGGGTACCATTCTTCCGGAGTTTGTGCTCTCCTTTTTTCAGTCTCAGGGTTTTATCGAGGAAGGAGTTAGCAGAATGACAGGCACGGCCGGGCAAAAACGTGTGCCTCGCGAATATGTCGAGCAAAGTCTTCTTCCCCTTCCCCCACTCGAAGAGCAACAGCGCATCGTCGAGGCGGTAGACCGGCTGATGGACGAGTGCGACGCGCTGGAGGAGCAGCAGGAGCGCGAACGCACCCTTCAGGTGCAGGTGGGCACAGCCGCCACCGAAGCGCTCCAGTCCGCCGAGGATGCGGAGGCGCTACGCCCGGCGTGGGAACGCGTCCGCGAGCACTTTGACACCGTCACCGCCACTCCCGAGGGCGTCGACGCACTGCGGCAGACGATCCTCCAGCTCGCCGTACAGGGCCGCCTCACGAAGCGCGACCCGGCTGACACACCCGCTGACGTGCTGCTGGAGCAGATTCAGGAGGAGAAGCAGCGGCTGTACGATGCGGGGGAGATTCGGAAGCCGAAAGACTCATCCCCAGTAGAGGACGAACCGTTCAAACTACCCCCGGGATGGCAGTGGAGTAGAGTTAACGACATCTGCGAAATACGTGGTGGAATACAGAAAACCCCAGATCGGGAACCGCAGAATAATCCCTACCCCTACCTCCGAGTCGCAAACGTGCAGAGAAATAAACTCGTGCTCGATGAGATAAAGCACTTCGAACTCTACGAAGGCGACCTCGAGAAGTGGCGCCTCCAGTACGGAGACATCCTTGTTGTAGAGGGTAACGGGAGTGAGAGCGAAATCGGGCGGTGTGCGATGTGGAGAGAAGAGATTCCGGACTGTGTCCATCAGAACCACCTTATCCGGTGTCGCTCGATCAAGACGGACATGGCCCGATACATCATGCTCTACCTCAACTCCGCCTACGGAATTGAGGAGATGAAGCAGAGAGCAGTAACAACCAGCGGTCTCTACAATCTTAGCGTCGGAAAGATAAGATCGATAGCTATCCCAATTCCTCCATTGAATGAGCAGAAACGCATCCTGGAGAAGGCAACCCCCCTCCGTTCGGTTTGCAACGATCTTGAGGACCTTCTTTCAGACTCAGCCGAGCACGGTGAACAATTGTTGAAGGCCGCGCTAAAGGATGCGAGCGTAGACCGACCAGACGCCGTGCCCGCCGACGCAACTGCCTGACGGAACAGAATCTTCCTACTCCCTCCGTCCACACCTACCCTCAGCGCTTCTCCGGGGGGATTTTGTGAATCGGAGATCGGGAACTCGACATTGGGTTAAGCTATAGGTTAATTGCGAACACGACGACGCCCGTGGTCGACTGTCTCCTAAAAGGATCCCGTCATGAGATCCACTACATCCGCGAAGGCACGCGCACTTTTCAGGATTGGGTCGACGATCAGCGTGCCACCGGACCGATGGCAGCCGAAGTGCGCGACGATCCGTCCATAAGTGACCGTTCGGTATCCCCACCCGAATGGAAGAAACTGTTGGCTGCCTGCAAACGCATCGCCCAGCATGGGTATCAGCAACTCGCGAAAACAAACGTCGTCAAGACCTGGGTGGACTATGATGGAACAGAAGTTGCCGAGATTAGGAAAGGAGGCATTCGCGTCTTCTTTTTCGAGGAAGAACCCGTACCCGACGAGGGACCTTCACGGTTGATCCTCACACATGGGTACCGGAAGCAGACGGATGAGACTCCGGACCGGGAAATTGAGCACTTTATTCACCTTCGGGAACAGTACTACAGGCAGAAGTTCGACGCTGAGTAGTCTTCTTCCCGCTGGTCGCAAATACCACGCACGCAACCGACCACCGACTATGCCCAACGAAAGCACTGTCCGTGTCGCTGACTGGCTCGCCGACGATTGGAGAGACCTTCAGCACGATCCCACTTTCATTGCCGAGGAGCTCATTCTCGACGTGGCCGTGCAGATTGCGGAGGCGATGGAAGAGGCTGGCTTTGAGACGCAGGAGGAGCTTGCGAACGAGCTCGATGTCTCGAAGAGTGCCGTGTCTCAGCTTCTGAGTGGTGACCAGAATATTTCCCTTAAGCGGCTCGTCACCGTCGCTCTAGCCCTTGATAAGAGCGTCGAGGTCGCCCTCGTTGACCGTGACCGTCCCGACGTAGAGTCCGTTCCGACGAAGACGAAGCGTCTGGCTTTGGATGGGGGGACCACTCAGCGTAGCGATGACCAGATGGCTGCCTGGAGTAGTCAAGCAGGAAGAAGGACCCATCCTGACACCACTGTCAACGTAGACCTCGGTCCCGTTCCAGCAAGTGGTGTCGACGACGATCCTGCCGCATAAACAAAAGCTCTACGCTCTATGCCTCCTCCGATACAGTTAATTGACTACGTTCCCGAAGAATATCACTTCGAGGTTGATCCTGCATACCGCCTCGCCCCCGAGCGCGCGGAGGAGATTTTGGAAGAAGAACCAACCGTGAGCATCGATGTGGATTGGTCGGATCCGGAAGTCCCGCCGGAAGCAGACGTCGAAGAGGTCGACCATCCCGACGAAGCGTTCATCTTCAATCTCACGGTGCTTGTCAACGATGAGGACGACGCTAAGGGCACCTACCGGATTCGTCTCCGGCTCTCCGGAATGTTTCAGCGTGCAGCCCCAGCCCAGTTGTTTGACGATGAGAACGCAGACAACGACTACCTGGCCCACACGCTGTCGTCCTGCATCTCGATGCTTTACGGGGCGGCCCGAAACGAGCTGGCGACGATGACGAGCCAAACCCCATATGGGAAGTTTTTGCTTCCGCCCGTTTCTCCGATGCAGGCAGCGCGGAGCGTGCTCGAAGACAACGAAGAGGACGAAGATACTGGCGCTGAAGAGTAGCGCATTTCGACCGCCCAACCATCAGGCCGCCAACGTGATGACGGTCTGCAACGAATTAGGTGGTCCAATCCTACATCGGGCCGTAGTCTCCTCGGCCCCAACGCGACGGATAACCCCTAATTCCCGAAGTTAGTACCCGTTAGAAGGGCCGTTTTCAGAACATTAGCAGAAGAGGGGTTTCTCTTTTCTGTGTAAACCTATGCGCGTCAGTTGACTACGCTCATCTGACTACCTGCCTTACAAGCAGGGGGTCGCTGGTTCAAATCCAGCACCGCCCACTCTTCTCTTCGGAGTTTCCCTGGCGTTCAGGGCCCCTTCGAGCGAACGCCGAGTGAGTCCGATCAGAGTCGACCTCAGGCCCAGCGGGTTTCTTTTTCCCGGTACTCAGTGTCGCGGCCCACGTCTTCTTCGCGCCGTCACTCAAGCTGGACCCCCCATGCGCCCGGGGGCAACGCCCGCTGGTGTTCCTCGAGGGCCCGTCGCACGGCGTTCTGGGTCTCGTAGCGGCCCACGACGACCCGGAAGTGGCGGGTCTGGTCGAGCACGTGCTCGACGATCCGCACGGCCCCCGGCACGGCGTCGGCCAGGCGCTCCCGGTACCGCCGCGCCATCCGTTCCGCGCCCGCCCGGCTCCGCATGGAGGCCACCCCGATCGCCCACGCGGCCGTCGGGGCCGCGCCCGAGCTGGACCGGGCCCCGCGCCGCCCCGCGTGCACCGTCATGGCGCGCGTCTCTGTGCCGACGTCGTTGGACACCCGAACGCGGACCGGGTACCGGCCCCGCTGCTCGAACGTAAAGGTGGGCTCGGGGCCCCGCTCGACGGTCTCGTCCCCGACCGTCCACCGGTAGTCAAACGGCCCGTCCCCCTCCACCGCCGTGCGAAGCTGGACGGGCTCGCCGACCGGGACCGGATTGGGGGCCGCGGTCAGCGACACGATCCAGGGGGCCGCCGGGTCCGACGCACCGGTCACCCGAATCGTCGTCGACGCCGTCGCCTCCCCGGCCTCGTTGTGCGCCGAGACGGTTACGGGGTACGTGCCTGGCCGGCGGTACGTGTGCATGACGGTCCGGCCCGTTTTCTCCGCTCCATCCCCCAGGCGCCAGCGGCGGTCGAGCGGGCGGGCGGCCTCGTCTTCGTTGATCGTCACCGTGAACGTGGCCGTCGTGCCCGCCTGCACTTCCGCGGGGGCGTCGAGCGCAATGACCTCGGGCGCGGTCGGCGTCGTGAGGCTGAACCGGAGCCCGAACCCCAGGGGCTGGTTGACGGTGTCGAACGACCATCCCTCCGCGCCGCCCCCCGTCCCGTCGACCGCGTCGTCCGGAGCGGTTGCGTGGAGGCGAGACTCGACGTACAGGGAGACGGCCCGGCCGGCCCGAATGTCAATGCCGCCCCCCACGGAAGGGCCGATTCCGGTGTGCGTGGGCCCGCCGGCGGTCACGTTGAGGCCGGCGTCCAGATAAAATGCAACCCGCCGGTCCGGCGCGCCGAAGGTGTAGCGCCCCAGCAGGTGAGACGTGTACCGGCGGTACGAGTCGGTCGCGGGGGCCACGTTTCCCACCGACACGTAGCTGCCGGCCTGCCCGCCCAGGGCAAGGCCCCAGCGTGGCGACAGCTGGTACCCCAACTCCCCCACCGCCACCAGGGGAAGACGCCCCATCGCATCGGCGCCGAAGTCCTGGGGCGCACCGGCCGGCGGGCCCGCCAGGTCGCCGGTGTAGCCCGAGAGGCCGGCCCCGAGCTTGCCGTAAAACCCGTGGTCAAGGTGCTGGGCCTGCGCGGTGCCCACGGCGCCCGAGAGCAAAAGCGCAACCCCGAGGAGCACGAGACGGCCGCCCCGCGAGCGGGGCACGTTGAGACTGCAAAGGTGCATGACGCGTCCAGGTTGATTCGTCGTCCCCCTCGAACGGGGACGCCCAAGAAGTGAACCGGACCCCCGGCGGGGACGTCCGGGGTTCTGTTATCGCCGTCATGCGGGGGACATTAAGAACTGCAAGGCTGAGGGGCGGACGTTCTGGGGCGGCGCCCACTGTATCTCGGCCGAACGTCCGTCCACCAGACAGCTTTTGAAGGCGCGTTCGGGACGGCCGGCATGCCCCCTGGACGCGTGCCACGGCCGTTTCCCCCCTCACTCACGGCGCCGGAGGGCTCGGTTCGAGACGCGTCGGGGAGGCGCTACTCCCACACGAACTGCCCGCCCTCCTGGATCACCTCCCCGTCGAACTCGATGCGGCCGGCGCTCGTGTCGAGGATCATGTCGACGTGCACGGCGCTGTCGTTGCCGGTCTGCCCCTCCCCCACGTTGGCGTCGTAGGCCCGCCCGAGGGCGAGGTGGACCGTCTCGCCCATCTTCTCGTCGAAGAGCATGTTCTTGGTGAACCGGTCGATCTCGCGGTTCGTCCCGATGCCGAGCTCCCCGAGGCGCCGCGCCCCGTCGTCGGTGTCGAGCAGGTCGTCGAGGGCCTCCTCGTTGCGCTCGGCGGCCGACTCGACCACCTCGCCGCCCTCGAAGCGCAGGCGCACGCCCTCCATCTCGCGCCCCTGGTGAATGAGCGGCTTGTCGAAGTGCACCGTGCCCTCCACACTGTCGGGCACGGGCGCGGTGAACACCTCCCCGCTCGGCATGTTGTGGCGGCCGGCGGAGTTGATGGCGTGCATGTGCTCCACGCTCATCTGGATGTCGGTCTCCCCGGCCACCACACGCACCGTGCTCGCGTCTTCGAGCCGCCGGCGGAGCTCCTCCTGGTACGCCTCAACCGCCGCCCAATCGCGTAGGATGGCCCCGTAGACGAAGTCGCGGTACGCCCCAAGCGGCAGGTCCGCGGCCTGGGCGTGCGCGTTCGTGGGGTGCTGGGTGAGGCACCACCGCTTCGACAGGCGCTCCTCGATGATGGGCTTGTGCGCCCGGGAGCGCTCCGCGAGGCGCGTGCCGGGGACGTCGTTGAGGGCGGCCAGGTTTGGGGACGACCGCACGTGGATGGCCACGTCGCACGCCTCGTAGAGGGCGAGCGTGTGCTCGGGCAGCGAAAAGTCCCCGTCGTGGGCCTTGAGGTGCGCCCGGGAGGCCTCCCCCGAGGAGTACAGGGTCGTCGGATTCGCCCCGCGGTCGCCGAGCTCCCGGTGCAGGGCCACCACAAGGTCGTGGGCCTCCGGGCCGGCCGCGATCACGACGTCGTCGTCGCGCTGAACGTCCGTCGACCAGTTGAGAAGAGTGCGGGCGTGCTCTTGAATGCGCTCGTCCATAACACGTATTCGATGCGGAGAAAGACAGTCGGGCGCCTGCGAGGGAGGGGTGCCGAAAGGACCGACACACGGCGGTTCACGGTCGGGCCGGTCTCGTGTTCGGAACCCGTTTCTCCCGGGGTTCGGAGGCCCCGTCGCATGGTCGCCCCCGTTATTCACACGTATTCAACTACGTTTTCACGAACCCAAAACGAAAAGGGTTGACAACCCGGGGGGCAATTTTGCTATTATGATGAGTGAGGCATTAACAGGAAAAGTGAGCCAGCCCCGCAGGGCGGGCTTTTTTATTGCGGGCTCCCTTTTCTTCCCTCTCGTTCTTCAGCCCCCGGCCCGTGCACAACGTCGCCTCCCGCCTCGCCCTGCTGATCAGCGTGGGCGGCCTCGTGCTGCTGGCGATGGCCGGGCCGGGCGACGACCTCCAGACGACCCTGGGCGCGATGGGGCTCGTCGGCGCGGGGCTTCTGGTGGGGCTCGGGGCGCTTCTCAGATTCCTGGGGTACATCGAAGAAGGGGCCGCAGGCCGAGACGGGGCCCCGTGAGGGGCCGGGCCGATCCCGAAAACAATCCCGTCGGGGCTCCTAAGCGGACGCCAGGAGCACGGCCCGACGGAGCTCCGTCCAGCGGCCGTCCGTCTCTTCGGGATGGTGGGGGTTCTTTTCCCGCAGCCACATCTCCACGGTCGTGAGGTGCACATCCTCCTCCGCACGACGGGCCACCTCGCGATATACGTCCGCGGTGGTCTCCACGTCCGTTTCCCCCATCACGTCCCAGGCAAGGGTGGCGTAGTGTCGGGTGGTGGGAGGCACCCCAATCTCCCCTTCCACCGCGGCGGGGCCGAGGGCGCGGCGCCGCAACTCGTGGGCGACGAGCTGCTTCCGCACCTGCAGCGCGTGGTACTGAAGGGCCGCCTGGACGTGCTCGGCCTGCTGCTCGGCCGTCATCGGGCCCTTGGTTTCGACGGGGCCCGGATCGGGAAGGCGGTCCTCCACCCGCTCCATTTCTTCCCCAATCGTCGCCCGGAGCGCCCGCAGGTCCGCAAGGCCCATGTCGTCAACCTGAGCGGCGGCGCGGTCGCGGGCCGTCTGCAGCCGCTCGCGCCACTCGGCCCGAAGCTGCTGGAGCGATCGAGGCGGGGCGTGCTCACCCATTGCGGACGGATCGGCAGTGCATGGACTTGTGTGCGAGGCAGGGGGTCTGACACGCCCCGGTCCGGCAAAGTGGTTCCGCCCCCCATCCAGCCCGAGACGGATCGTCCCCCGGCGGTCATTTGTTACAAACCTGTTCGCCGTATTCGCCAACCCACGCCTCTCGTCTATGCTTCGCAGTCTTGAAGCCCAGCGCGACCTCGTTCTCGATGCCCTCCGCGTGTACCTGGGGACCGGCTTGTTTTTTCGGGGGCTTGCCCTGCTGATGACGGAGGGCGGGCTGCAACAACTGCTGGGCGCCACGGAGCCGGGCCTCGGACTCACGGGATTGTCCGTATACGTGATCGCGGCGCACCTGGTGGGCGGCGCCCTTCTCGCCGTGGGGCTCTATACGCGCCTCGCTGCCCTCGTCCAACTGCCCGTCCTCGTCGGGGCCGTCTTTCTCGTGCACTGGCGGGACGGCCTGTTGTCGGCGGACCAGTCGCTGGAGTTTTCGGCGCTGGTGCTGTTCCTGCTGCTGCTCGTGTGCACGTTCGGGAGCGGGCGCTGGTCGCTGGACGCGAAGTGGCGACGCCCGCCGGCCCCGATCGTGCCGGGGTCGCCCCGGCGCCCGGCAGCGCAAAACTGAAACGAGCGCCTCGTATTCGTCCGCGGCAGCGCCCGCCCCCCGACCGCAGTTGGGGCCGGGAGCCACGCTCAGTCCCTCGTCCCCAGGCCCGGATGGGTGAGACTGCAGTCCGTCGCGGGAGGGCAAACGAGGGGCCTTCCTACGCCGGGGCCGTCCAGCATGCAGAAAAAGGGGCGCACTCGGCCCCGCTCAGAGCGATCTCGTTGCCCGCGGCAAGGGGACTGCCCACTCAGATCGACGCGAGCGTGCCTCACGTCTCCCACCGTGCCCGCAGTTGAACCCAAAACGTGCCGACTCTGGACGTTGAGGCAGGGCTCGGGGCCCGATTGAGCGACGCGATGACACCCCGAAAAAGGGAAAGATTGAGGACACGAGGCCCGAGAGAAGCGAAAATTCGGACCCAGATAGAAAAGATGTCCGTCTGGCGGAACGCAGTTTTTCGTCAACACGTCCATCAACAGTATAACAAAATCACCCCCCAGTCGGGCTTAAACTCAGGGTGACGATCTCGCAACGAAGATCGAAGCGGAAGGGCGCCGCCGGTGGCCCCGTGCTCCTCCGTCGCACGGCCGTTTGCGCTTATCCCGGAGCCCCGGTAGGTTCACGGTCCATCATTGTTCTCGACCAGCATGCGGCCCCATGTCCGACTCCTCACTTACGCCCGGCCAGGCGCTCGGCCGATGGGTTCTGCACGTCGTTGTTTTTCTTCTCTCCGGGGGCGTCGCGGCCGGGGCTTCGGCCCTGGCCTACCAGGCCATCGCGCAGACGCAAACCCCGCTGGGCATCTACGCCGTCATCTTCGCCGCAGGCGGCTTCATCGCGTATCGGCAGACGGAGCGGGTGCTCGCGACTGAGGCGTGAGGCGTAAAACATGAGACCTAATGCGTGAAAGGGGGTGCGGGGCCGCAGGAGGTGGGCCCCTCACACATCACGCGTCACGGATCACTCGGCCTCCTCGTCCTCGGTCTTCGCCTCGGCGTACAGCTCCGTGATGATGGACGCCAGCAGCTCCGGCTGTTCGTCGGAAAGCTCTTTCACGAGCGGAATGAAATCTTCGACGCCCGGCTCCTCCCCGTTGGTCGAGAGATCGGCGTCGGCGTAGCGCTCCTGGAGCAGTTCACGGGCCTCGCTGTGCGGATCGGCCGGCAGCTCGGCCTTCTCGAGCTCGATGTCGTAGGTGTTGGCCATCCGCTTGAGCTCGTACTCGTCCTCGTGGGTGGAGAGGACGATCGTCGTGCCCTCCTCGCCGGCCCGCGCCGTGCGGCCGGAGCGGTGGATGATGTACTCGTGGTCCTGGGGCACGTCGTAGATGAAGACGTGGCTCAGGTCGGACACGTCGATGCCGCGGGCCGCCACGTCCGTCGCCACCAGCAGGCGGAGCTTCCCCTCGCGCAGCCGATCGAGCGCCTCCTCCCGGTCGCGCTGGGAGAGGTCGCCGGACATCTCGTCGATGTCGTAGCCCTTGTTCGAGAGGAACTTGTTGAGGTAGCTCACCTCCCGCTTCGTGTTGGCGAAGATGAGGGCCGACTCCGGCTCCTCCAGCTCCAGGAGCTGCGCCATCACCCGATCCTTGTCCATCGGGTTGACCAGGTAGTAGCGGTACTCGTTCTCCTCCACGCTCACCTTGTCGGTGCTGAGCGAGAGGAAGCCGGGGTCGTCCAGGAATTCGCGCGCCACGGACCGCACCTTCGGCGGCATGGTGGCGCTGTACATGTACGAGACCCGGTCCCCCGGCACGTGCTCGACGATGTCCTTCATGTCCGGGTAGAAGCCCATCGACAGCATCTCGTCGGCCTCGTCGAGCACCAGCATCCGGAGGGTGCTGGCGTCAAAGTTGTCCTTCTTGATGTGGTCGAGGATGCGGCCCGGCGTGCCAATGACGACCTGCGCGCCGTTCTTCAGGCCGTCGATCTGCGGCTGGTACCCGACGCCGCCGTAAATGAGCACCGCCTCCATGCGGTTCGTGCGCGGCGTCGCGATCTTCATCTGCTCGTACTCCTCGTGGATCTGCCGCGCCAGCTCCCGGGTGGGCGTGAGGAGGAGGACCTGCTGTTCCTCCTTGTCCGGGTTCACCAGGTCGAACAGCGGCAGCAGGAAGGCGCCGGTCTTGCCCGAGCCGGTCTGCGACTGCACGATCAGGTCGCGCCCGTCGAGGGTATAGGGGATGGCCTTCCGCTGCACGTCCATCAGCTCCGTCCAGCCGGCGGCGTGCACCGCCTGCTCCATGTGCCCGGACAGCTCGTCGACCGTGACCTCGTCCAGGGGCGGGTCCGGCTCGCGCAGCTCCGACCCAACCTCGTCGCGCCGCCGCTCCTGTTGGGCCTCAGAGGTCAGGTCGATGACGTTCGTGTACTTGCTCTGCGAAATATCGGCAGCCATGCGGCAAACGACTCGGGGTCAGGTTTCGGGAACGTCGAAAGGAGGCAGGATGAAACCCTCCGGCCGGGCGTCGAGCAGTTTCCGTCGCACGACCGGTCAAAGACAAGAAGAGTGGTACGCCAAAACAACGCAAAATACAACGTGAGCCCGCCCGTGATCGATCCTCTTCTTCCTTAACGGAATGAAAAAAGCGGGGACGGCGGCGGCGGGGTCGTGCCTACATCGAGAGCCCTCCGTTCACCTGCAGGACGTGCCCGGTGATGTAGTCGGACGCCGGGGCCGCCAGAAACAAAACCGCCTCGGCGATTTCTTCGGTTGTGGCGAGCCGATCGAGCGGCACCGCGTCGAGGATGGAGGCCCGCGTTTCCTCGTCGAGCTCGTCGGTCATGTCGGTCTGCACGTACCCCGGCGCCACCACGTTGACCGTCACGTTGCGGCCCCCAAGCTCCTTGGCGAGGCTCTTCGAGAAGCCGACGATGCCGGCCTTGGAGGCGGCGTAGTTCGTCTGGCCCGCGTTGCCCGTGGTCCCGACGACGGAGGAGATGTTGACGATCGAGCCGCTCTGCTGGCGCATCATGGGCATGTACGCCGCCTTGCAGAAGTTGAAGGTGCCCTTCAGGTTCGTATCGATCACGTCGTCCCAGTCGTCCTCCCCCATGCGGAGCAGGAGCCCGTCCCGCGTGATGCCGGCGTTGTTGACGAGCACGTCGAGCGACCCGAAGTGCTCCGTCACCGCGTTGACGTGGGCCTGGGCGGCGTCGAGGTCGGCCACGTCCCCCTGCAGCGACAGCGCCTCGGTGCCTTGTTCTTCGAGCGACTCGACGAGGGCCGCCGCCGCGTCGGTCGACGAGCGGAACGTAAACGCCACGTGGGCCCCGGCCTCGGCGAAGGCCTCAACGAGGGCACGGCCGATGCCGCGCGTGCCGCCGGTGACGAGAACCGTGGAGCCGTGAAGGTCGACCTGCATGGTGCGGAGGATTGCGTGCTGTAGGCAGTGTGGTGAGGAGGAGGCCCCGCCAGTTTCGGAAGATTGGCACTCCCGTCCAGAAAGGCAAGGCTGCACGCGGTCCACACAGTCGGTCGGGCCGGTCGGGAACCGACGTCAGGGTCCGCCGGCAGATGAGGACGTCGCCGTGAGGACGTCGCCGGCGAAGAACCGGTCTCGTCATCGCCGGGAGGAGCGCCCGACGGCGTCCTCAAGGACGCCCTCGTTCAGGCCCCGGGCGGTGTTTCCCTCGCCCCACCGCCAGGCAAACTCTTGCCGTCCGCCCCCGCCCGTCCGGCGGACGCGGAGCTTCATGCCGGAGGCGTCGGCGAGAATATCGGTTCCCTCCACCCGCCGGGAGAAGTACAGCGAGTTGCGGCGATACAGCGCGGTTTCGCCGCCCGCCACGAAGGCCTCACGGAGGGGGCCGTGGTCCGACTGAACGGGACGGTACGTATTCCCGCCCACGTGAAGCTCCGTGCGGGCGCTGGGCCCTGTGATGATGCCGTCCCTGCCCCGCCCGACGAACCAGTACACGTCGATGTGAATTGTCTCGGCGTACTCCTTGCGCCGCTCGTCGAGAACGTCTCGGGCCTGCTCCTCACGCAGGGACAGTACCCCCCTCTCCGGCTGGAGGGACATGAGCGAGAGCTCGAGGCTCCAGAAGGTTGCGTAGGTGCGGTCTCGGATGCTGGGCCCCGTCCCGATGTTTTGGAAGCTCGCGGACCACTTTTCGGTGAGCGACTCGAAGTCGCGCTCGACCTCGAACTGGATCTTGCCGTCGGCCGCCGCAATGGTGAGGGCCCTCACGGAGTCGGGATGGTGATCCACGGTTCGTTCCGCCGGCAGGAACCGCTGGGAGATGTTGCCCTCGTCGACCGAGTAGGTGTTGCCCCCGCCACACCCCACGAGGGCCATCGCGGCGAGGCACGCCCCGAGGAGCCAGCGAAGCGAGGAGCGGGGAGGCGGCAGGGCGAACGCACCCATGGGATCGCGGCGGTTGGAACGGAGACCGGCATTCAGCATCTGCACTGTGCGAGGTGTAGCACTCGTCCCCCCGACACGCGTTCCCCGCCCGGGCCCGTGGCTACGCCTCCGTCAGACGCGCAATCTCGCCGGGGGTGCCGGCCCCCATCGCCTCGGCCCCGTCGTCCAGCGTGCGGCCCACGAGGCCCTGCAACACCTGTCCCGTTCCCACCTCCACGAAGCGGGCGGCGCCGTCTTCCTGCATGCGGCGAAGCGTGGGCGCCCACTGCACCGGCGAGAGGAGCTGTGCCCTCAGGCAGCGCCGAATCTCATCGGGGTCCGTCGTCGGCTCGGCCGTCACGTTCGGGTACACGGGGCAGCGGGGCGCCTCGACGGGGACCGCGTCGAGCACCTCCGCGAGCCCATCGCGGGCGTACTCCATGAGGGGCGAGTGGAAGGCCCCGCTGACCGACAGCGGCATGGCGCGCCCCTCCACCGCCTCCGTCGCCTGCTCCACCGCCCCCACGTCGCCGGAAATGACAATCTGGCCCGGGGCGTTGTAGTTCGCGGGCCGCACCACCCCGTCCCCATTCGCGGAGACGTCGTCGCACACCTCTTCGACGTGGGCCGTATCGGCCCCCAGCACGGCCGCCATGCGGCCCGGGCGCCGCTCGCCGGCCTCGCCCATGAGCTCCCCGCGCCGGCGCACCACGCGCAGGCCGTCCTCGAACGAGAGGGCGCCCGCGGCCGCCAGCGCGCTGTACTCCCCAAGGCTGTGCCCCGCCACCATGTCGGGCGCCGGGCCGTGCGCCTCGAGCACCGCCATGGCCGCCAGGCTGTGCGTGTAAAGGGCCGGCTGCGTGATCTCCGTCTGCTTGAGTTGCTCTTCCGCCTCGTCCCCGTCCGCCCCCAGCCCAAACATCAACGAGAGGAGGTCAACGTCGAGGAGGTCGTTGGCCGCCTCGAAGCAGGCGCGGGCTTCGTCGTGCTGTTCGTAGAGCTCGTGCCCCATCCCCACGGCCTGCGAGCCCTGTCCGGGAAACAGAAATGCAGTCGCCATGTCACTGTTGAAGCGCAAGGTTCGAGAGTCGCGTTCGGGATTGAAGGGGGCGCGAACGGCCGACGCCCCCTGCCTCACCGTCAACCGTAGGCCCAGGTGAGGTGGCCGGCGCCCCAGGTCAAGCCGCCGCCGAAGGCCGTCACGATGAGGTCGTCCCCCCGCTCCAGCTCGTCCTCCCAGTCGTACAGGCACAGCGGAATCGTCGCGGCGGTGGTGTTGCCGTAGCGGTCGATGTTCACCATGACCTGCTCGGAGGAGAGCCCGAGCTGCTTCGCGGTCGCGTCGATGATGCGCTGGTTGGCCTGGTGTGGCACGAGGTAGTCCACCCCCGCCGCGTCGAGGCCATTGCGGTCCAGCACCTCCCTGCATACGTTCGCCATCCGGTTCACGGCGAGCTTGAAGACCTGCCGTCCCTCCTGTTGGAGGTAGTGCATGTGCGCGTCGACGGTCTCGTGGGTCGGCGGGTTGAGGCTGCCGCCCCCTCGCATGCGAAGCAGTTCGCTGTGCTCCCCGTCGACGTGGTGGACCGCGTCGTGGAGCCCCGCCTCCTCGTCGGCCTCCAGCACCACCGCCCCCGCCGCGTCCCCAAAGAGGATGCAGGTGGTGCGGTCCGTGTAGTCGACGATCGAGCTCATCTTGTCGGCCCCGATCACGAGCACCGTCTCGGCCTGGCCCGTCTCGATGAACTGGGCCCCGGTCGTAAGGGCGTAGATAAAGCCACTGCACGCCGCCGACAGGTCAAAGCCCCACGCCTTGGACGCCCCGAGGTTGTCCTGCACGAGGCAGGCCGTGGACGGAAAAAACATGTCGGGCGTCACCGTGGCGACGACGATCAGGTCCACCGCGTCCGGATCGATGCCGCGGCTGTCGAGGGCCTCCTGGGCGGCCGCCGTCGCCATGAAGGCCGTTGCCTTGCCGTCGTCGCCGAGGATGCGTCGCTCCTGGATGCCGGTCCGCGTGCGGATCCACTCGTCGCTGGTCTCCACCATTTCCTCCAGGTCGCCGTTGGTGAGCCGCGTCTCGGGAAGGTAGTGGCCGACAGACGTGATGGCGGCCTGCGGGGAAGCGGACGAGAGGGAAGGCATGGGACAAGCGGACAGTGCGAAGAAGACGGGACCCGCCCGGGCACTATGCGGAGGAGGACTGGAACGCTTCTTCCAGGGCGTGGGCGACGTTCTCGGTGGCGATGGTGCGGGCCGAGTGAATCATCTGGGCAATCACGTCCGCCGTGGAGCGCCCGTGCCCCACGAGCACATTTCCGTTGACCCCGAGGAGCGGCGCTCCGCCCAAGGCTTCCGGATCGAACCCCTCGCGCACCTCGTCGAGCACCCCCGCCACGAGCTTCTGTTCGTCGGGGGCGAGGCCCTGGCGCTCCATCTCCTGCTGACACATGTCCGACAGGACCGTCGACATGCTTTCCCCAAACTTGAGGAGGGCGTTGCCGACAAACCCGTCACAGATAATGATGTCGGCGGCGTAAAAAAGCAGGTCGCCCCCCTCTACGTTGCCGACGAAGTGCACATCGTCGGCGTCCCGGAGCAATTCGTGGGCCGCCTTGACTTGCTCGTTGCCCTTGCCCGGCTCTTCGCCGATGTTGAGCAGCCCGACCGACGGCGGGTCGGTCTTGAGGACCTGCCGCGCGTAGACGGTGCCCATGCGGGCAAACTGGAGGAGATGGGCCGGCTTGCAGTCGACGTTGCTCCCGATGTCGAGGACCACGGAGGCCCCCTTCAGGGTCGGAAAGAATCCGGCAATCGACGGGCGCTCCACGCCCGGGATGCGCTGCAGGATGAACATGGACGCCGCCATGATGGCGCCCGTGTTGCCGGCGCTCACGAAGGCGTCGGCGTGGTCGTCGTGATGCGCCGCGAGGCCCTGGTGGATGGACGAATTGGGCTTCTGCTTGACGGCGGTCGACGGCGTCTCCCCCATGCCAATTGCCTCGGGGGCATCGACAATGCGGAGCCGCTCCTCAGGAGCCTCCGGGCGCGACGCCAGAAGGCCGTGGAGCCGCTCTTCGGGGCCCACGAGGAGCACCGACAGCTCGCCCTGCGTCTGGTGGAGGGCCTGAATGGCCCCCTCCACGACTGCTTCCGGGGCGTTGTCGCCCCCCATTGCGTCCACTGCGATACGCGATGCTGCCATACGAACCGTCCGTGTGTCTGCCAGAACATGCGTGCCGGGGAAACGCCTGTCGCCTCGCCGGAAGAGAGGGCACTGTTCCCCTCAGAAGTGCGGCGCCACTCCGGCGCAAACATAGGCGTACGCAGAGACAATCGCCGGACGCGCCTCCGTGTTCGGAACGAAGACCCGACAAAAAAGCAGCCCCCCCCGGGCGGGACGCGCGACGCATGGGAGAAGCCGGCCCCGAATACGGGCCGCATCGGTGGGGGTGCCGGGCGACTGCCCGTTCCGCCCCCTACGCGATCAGTTCGTCGGACGGCTCGATAACCTGACGGCCGCGGTAGTGGCCGCAGTGCTTGCACGCCCGGTGCATCACCTTCGGGTTGCCGCAGTTGTTGCACTCCATGAGCTGGGGGGGCTCCAGCTCATTGTAATAGGTCGAGCGGCGCTTTCGGGTGCGCGACTTCGAATGTCGTCGTTTCGGGACAGCCATGACTCAGGGTCGTCGGGACAATGAACGTCGAATTCGTGGCGGAAGTCCGCCAAGCACCTCGGGCAAAGGCTCCCGTATGATGGAAGGATCCCCGTCGGTGTTCAGAAGCCGGGCCTCATTTCGCGTAGAATTTATACCGGTGGGGCTGGCCTGACGAGGGAGCACGGCGCTACTCATCGTCTTTCAGCTCCTCCAGGGCACTCCAGCGTGGGTCAACGGGGGCACTGTCGTCCTCGTTGGCGTCGTCCGTGCCCCCGAACTCTCGTTCAATGGGCTCGTCTTCGGCCCCCGGGGCAATGCGACGCTGCGGAATGGCGAGGAGCAGCGTGTCGCGGACCATGTCCGTGAGGTCGATCTCCCGGTCGGAGGCGTCGAGCGGCCGCACCTCCTCAAACTCGTCCCCCTCCTGCCCCACCATAGACGGCGGCCCGAAGAGCACGTTGTACTGGCCCTCCAGGGCCTCGTCGTAAGGCTGAAGGGTACGATCGCACGTCAGCTCGGCCGTGGCCGTCGCGTGCATCTTCACCAGAATGCGGTCGCGGTGGTACTGCAGCTCCGCGTCGACCTGCACGTCGCTGAACGTGGTGGGGTCCAGGTCGGCCTGGCTCGCCGAAGGGGCGAACTCCACATGGTGGATGCCCGTCGAAAGGGACGTGATGTCGATGGTCAACATGCGACCGAGCGGGACCATTCAGTCAACGCTATGAAGCCCAATTGGAATGATCCCCCCCGGTCAGAGTTCCTCCTCGCCCCGACCTTCGGCGGGGCCTCTCCCGGTTCGCCCCCCTCTTTCCGCCCCCACCTCCGTCAAGATTACAGGAATCCCTTCGGGGCGCGAAAACCTGGTCCGCCCTCATCCGTGCGACAGTGACTGCAATAAATCTTTTGATGTGGGGACGCGGCGCCGAAGAGCATCTCGCACGCTGCCGATGCCTCCGCCCCCGGCGGGCTTCTCGGCCCTGCGGTGCTTGCGGGGCATTCTCGTGGTGTTGCACCACTTCGTGCATCCGCCTCGTCCTCCGGACCTGTGCCAACCGACGGATTCCGACCGATGGACACGCAAAGCTTCAAGACCTTTAACGCCAAGCCGGACGAGGTGGAGCGCGACTGGTACGTCGTGGACGCCACGAACCGGGTCGTGGGCCGCCTTGCCTCCCAAATTGCTCGCGTGCTCCGCGGCAAGCACAAGCCGACCTTCACGCCACACGTGGACACGGGCGACCACGTGATCGTGGTGAATGCGGACAAGGCCCGGTTCACAGGCAGGAAGGAGCAGCAGAAGGAATACCACGAGTACAGCGGGTACCCGGGCGGCGATCACTCCCACTCCCCCGAAGAGATGCGCGCAGACAAGCCCACATACATCATTGAGGAGGCCGTGGAGGGCATGCTGCCCACCGGGCCCCTCGGGCGGGACACGTTCAAAAAGCTGCAGGTCTACGCCGGCCCGGACCACCCCCACGAGGCCCAGCAGCCCGAGCCGCTTGAGAACGCGTAGCGGTTCGCCTGCCCTTTTGCCGACGCACTTTTCCGAAATCCCGATTCCGTTCCTATGCCCAAGATGACCCAATACCAGGCCATTGGGCGCCGTAAGACCTCCACGGCGCGTGTGTATCTGCGCCCGGGCGACGGCTCCAGTTTCGTCGTCAACGAGCGAGACGCCGAGGACTACTTTCCGGTTGCCTGGCGCCGCCGCACCCTCGACCAGCCTTTCGACGCGACCGACACGATTGGTCAGTTCAACGTGAAGGTCAACGCCTCCGGCGGCGGCCTCACCGGGCAGGCCGAGGCCATTCGGCTTGGCATTGCCCGCGCCCTCGTTGAGTACGACGAGGAGCTGCGCGCGCCCCTCCGCGACGCCGGCTACCTGACCCGCGACGACCGGATGGTCGAGCGCAAGAAGTACGGCCAGCCCGGCGCCCGGAAGAAGAGCCAGTACAGCAAGCGTTAGACAGTCGCGAATGGCGCGGCGCCGCGCCCCGAACGGGATTCGTTCAGCGCCCGGCCCCCGCCGTTCAACGCTGCACCAATCAACCATACGGCCCGATGCGACAGTGGGTTGACCGCGCCCTGGGTTTGAAAGCACAGGTGCGTGGGAGCGGCGCGCAGGAGATCCTGCGCCGTTCTACTCCCACGCCCCATCCCCCAAACCGTGGTTTCGCTGCGCAGGCGACGGTCGTAGTAGTGCAAACCCAATCTCCCACGCATTTGTAGATTCTACTATGGCTGACGAGACGACTACGGACACCCCTGACGTTCAGGACGAAGACGCCCCCGACGAAGACGCCCCTCAAACTCCGGACGCCCCCGCTTCGGACTCCACGAACGAGGCAGCCGCTGCGGACGCCGATGCAGACGCGCCCGACGAGAACGCCCCTGACGAAGACGCCCCTGACGAAGACGCCCCTGACGCCGCGCCCCAAGACACGGACGATGGGGACGACGCGTCGGAGGCGGCCTCGGAGGAGGAAACCTCTCATCGCGCAACCATCGAGGAGCTTCTGAAGGCCGGGGCCCACTTCGGCCACCTGACGAGCCGGTGGAATCCGCGCATGGAGAAGTACATCTTCATGGAGCGGAACAACATCCACATCATCGACCTGATGCAAAGCCAGGTTCTCCTGGACGAGGCGGCCGAGGCGGCCAGGCGGTTTGCACGGCGCGGCAAGAAGATTCTCTTCGCCGGCACCAAGAAGCAGGCCGAGGACATCGTCCGCGAGCACGCCGAGGAGTGCGGCATGCCGCACATGGTCGACCGCTGGCTTGGCGGCACCATGACCAACTTCCAGACGATCCGGAAGTCGATCCGCCGCATGGAAGAGATCGAGCGGATGGACCGGGACGGCACGCTCGACAAGCTCAAGAAGAAGGAGAAGCTGATGCGGCTCCGCGAGCACGAGAAGCTGGAGGAGACGCTCGGCGGCATCCGCGACATGGCCAACCTGCCCAGCGCCATTTACATCGTCGACGTGCAGCGGGAAGACATTGCGGTGAGCGAGGCCAACAACCTCGGCATTCCGATCATCGCGATGGTCGACACCAACGGAAACCCGAAGAACATCGACTACCCGATTCCGGTGAACGACGACGCGCTGAGCTCGATCGAGCTGGTGACGTCGACCCTCACGGACGCCGTCCAGGAAGGCCTGCAGGAGCGCCGCATGAAGAAGGAAGAGAAGAAAAAGGCGGCCGCGTAGGGCCCGCATCCCCCTCCATCTTCCCCGCGCTGCCCATTTCACCCGATCCCTCCCCAACCGACGAGACATGAGCGTTTCTGCCAAACAGGTAAAAGAGTTGCGCGACGCCACCGGCGTCGGCATGATGGACTGCAAAGAGGCCCTGCAGGAGACCGACGGCGACTTCGACGAGGCCGTCAGCCTGCTCCGCAAGAAGGGCCAGGAGGTGGCGGACGACCGTGCCGCCGTGGAGGCCGACGAGGGCCTCGTCGTGACGGCCGTGTCCGACGACGGCCACGCCGGCGCCATCGTCGAGATCAACTGCGAAACCGACTTCGTCGCCCGCAACGAGGACTTCCAGTCGTTCGCCGACACGGCGGCGGAGCGGGTGCTCGAAGAGACCCCCGACGACCTGGAGGCGCTGGAGAGCCTTCCCTACGAGGACGACGTGACGATCGAAGAAGAGCTGGTGGCCCTTACCGGCCGCATCGGCGAGAAGCTCACGATTCGCCGCTTCGACGTGCTCGAGAGTGAAGAGGGCCAGATCATCTCGTACGTCCACCCCGGCTCGAAGCTCGGCGTGCTCGTGGAGGTGCACGGCGACGGCGAGGCGGAGGAGACCGGCCGCGACGTCGCCATGCAGGTCGCCGCCCTCGAACCGATCGCCGTCACCCGGGACGAGGTGCCCGACGAGGTGAAGGCGGAAGAGCGCGAAGTGGCCCGCGAGGCCGCCGTCAACGAGGGCAAGCCCGAGCACGTGATCGACAACATTGTGGAGGGGAAGCTCGAGCGGTTCTTCGAGGACCACGTATTGATGGAGCAGGCCTTCGTGAAGGACTCGTCGGTGTCGGTAAAAGACATGCTCGACGACGCCGGCCTGTCGGTGGCACGGTTCACGCGCTACGCCCTCGGCGACTGACGATGCGGGCGTGTCGCCTCTCGTCGGCCCCGCGTCGGGCCGCAATCGGTTCGCGCCCGCACCGGACCGCTATGCAATTCCTCTCGTCTTCCCAAGCCGTCTCGGCCCTGTTCCCCTTCCCCAGCGGGGAGTCGTCCGACGCCCGCACAGCGAACCCGAACACGCACCTGACGGTGCCTCCCTTATGAGCGCTTCCCCCGACGACGAATCCACTTCATCCCTCGACCACCAGCGTGTGCTGCTGAAGCTCAGTGGCCAGGCCCTGTTGGGGGACCGGGAGTTTGGGATCGACGAGGCCGTTCTCCGCACCTACGCGAACGAGGTCAAGACCGCCGTCGAGGCCGGGGCCGAGGTGGCCGTCGTCATTGGGGGCGGCAACATCTTTCGGGGGGTGGAGCACGCCATGGAGGGCATGACACGGGCTCATGCGGACTACATGGGCATGCTGGCCACCATGATCAACGGCATGGCGCTCCAGGATGCCTTCGAGCAGGTCGATCTCGTCACACGCCTGCAGTCGAGCATCAAGATGGAGGAGATCGCCGAACCGTTTATCCGCCGCCGCGCCATCCGGCACCTCGAAAAGGGGCGGGTCGTCATCTTTGGGGCCGGCACCGGCAACCCGTACTTCACGACCGACACCGCCGCCGCCCTCCGGGGGCTGGAGATCGACGCCGACGTGATCCTGAAAGGCACCCGCGTGGACGGCATCTTCACCGCAGACCCCGAGGAGGACGCCTCCGCCGAGCGCTTCAAACAGATCCACGGACAGGAAGTCATCGATCGCGACCTGCGCGTCATGGACATGACCGCCCTCACGCTCTGCCAGGAGTCGAAGATGCCCATCGTCGTGTTCAACATGGGCACGTCGAACAACCTGCGGCGCCTCCTCGAAGGAGAAACCGTGGGCACCCACGTGCATTGGGACGAGGCCAGGGCGTCCACCGAACGGGTGCCGGCCTGACGCCCCTCCCGCCCCCATTCTCTCGCTCACCAACCGCCCTGTCGCCCATGCCCGACGACCCCATTCAGGACATTCTGGACGAGGCCGACGAAGAGATGGAGGAGTCGGTCTCGTACATGCGTTCGGAGCTGCGCACGATTCGCGCCGGACGGGCCTCCCCGGCCATGCTCGAAAACGTGACGGTCGAATACTACGGCTCCCAGACCCCCCTGGAGCAGGTCGCCAGCGTGAGCGCGCCGCAGCCCGACCTCATCGTCGTGCAGCCGTTCGACCGCAGCGCCATCGAAAACATCGAGCGGGGCATCATGAAGGCCGACCTGGGCCTGAACCCGAACAACGACGGCGAAAAGATTCGCATTCCGATCCCGCCCCTCTCCGAAGAGCGGCGCAAGGAGCTCGTGGAGACCAGCCGCGAGCGGGCCGAAGAAACGAAGATTTCGATCCGCAACATCCGGCGCGACGCCAAGAACGAGATCCAGAATGTCGTCGAGGCGGAGAACTTCTCCGAAGATGTCCGTTACGGCGCCGAGGAAGACCTTCAGGACATCACCGACGCCCACACCGAAACGGTGGAGGGGCTCTTGGAGCAGAAAACCGAACAGATTATGGACGTCTGACGCGACGCGCGGGAGGACTGAGGGGCGACATCGTCGCCCTCCTCGCTCCCGTCCCAATATTTTTGGAGGGGTGACCGAGTGGTCGAAGGTGCTCGCCTGGAAAGCGAGTGTGCCGTTTTACGGTACCGAGGGTTCGAATCCCTCCCCCTCCGCCGTCTGTCCCGCGGCCCGTTCCGTCCCGCACGCCCAGTCCCCGTCTTCCGCCCGGAAGGCGGGATTTCGAAAATGGGCCCCTTATTCGCGCTCCCCCTCGTTCTTCCGCCTCCCCCTTATGATTCGTAGCATGACGGGCTTCGGGCGCGGCCACGCCAGCACCGAGGACGCCTCGGCGACCGTAGAAATCCAGTCGACGAACAAGCGCCACCTCAACGTCTTCGTCCACCTCCCGGACCCGCTCCCCGAGGCGGAGTCGGACGTGCGGATGCAGATGAAGGAGGCCTTCGAGCGGGGCCAATTCGACGTCAACGTTTCCGCCGAGCTCAAGGGTGCGGACCCCCTGCCGGTCGACGTGGACGCCGACGCGGCGATGCACCACAAGCGGCGCCTGGAACAGCTCGCCGCGGCCGCACAGATCGAGGCGCCGATTCGGATCGATCACCTGCTGGAGTTTGAGGACATCTTTGCGGGGGAGGAGGAGCGGGAGGCGGCCAAAATTCAGCGCGCATGGCCGGCCGTGACGCAGGCCCTCGACGCCGCCATCGACGACCTGCAGGCGATGCGCCGCGAGGAGGGCGACGCGCTGCGCGACGACCTGGAACGGCGCACCCGCGCCATCGACGAGCACCTCGACGCGATCGAGGCACGGGCCCCGGCCCGCGTGGAGGAGCGGCAGGCCCAGCTCCGCGATCGCCTCGGGGAGCTGCTCGACGACGAGCACCTCGACGCCGACCGCCTCGAAACCGAAATGGCCCTCCTCGCCGATAAGCTCGACGTGACCGAGGAGTGCGTCCGCCTCCACTCCCACCTCAAGATGTTTCGGGAGGCCCTCGACGCCGACGAGCCGTCCGGCCGCAAACTGAAGTTCATCACCCAGGAAATCCACCGGGAGGCGAACACGATCGGGGCCAAGGCCGACGACGAAACCATCTCCCGGGAGGCGGTGGAGATGAAGGAGGAGATCGAAAAGATTAAAGAGCAGATTCGAAACGTGGAATAATTCGTTGAGGGTTGGGCGTTGAGCGTTCCGGAAGACGGTTTGCCCCCAATCCTCGACCCCGAACACTGAACCCTCAACGCACGATGCCCGACCGCAACATCGTCGTACTGACGGCCCCGAGCGGCGCCGGCAAGACCACCATTGCCCATCGGGTACTGGAGGCGATGCCGGACATGCAGTTTTCCGTATCGGCCACGACGCGGGCCCCGCGCCCCGACGAGACGGACGGGGTGGACTACCACTTTCTCTCCCCGGAGGAATTTCGCGCCCGGATCGATGCCGGCGATCTGCTCGAGTACGAAGAGGTGTACCCCGATCAGTTCTACGGGACGCTCCGCTCGGAGGTCGAAGACCAGGCCAACGACGGGCCTGTGCTGCTCGACATTGACGTGAAAGGGGCCCTCAACGTCAAGCGCATTTTCGGGGACGACGCCCTCATACTGTTCGTGGCCCCCCCGTCCCTCGACGAGCTGCGGCGCCGGCTCGAAGGACGCGGCACCGAGGACCGTGAGTCGCTTCAGGACCGCCTCGACCGGGTCGAGCAGGAAATGGATCGGGCCGACGACTGCGATGCGGTGGTCGTGAATGATGACCTGGACACCGCGGTCGAGGAAACCCTCACCCGAATTCGTCAGTTTCTGAGTTCGTGACGGCAGGCACAGGGTACACCCGTGGGCGAGACCGGACGGTCGTCCCTTCGAACACGTGCCCACAAGGCCGCACACGCCACCGGCGCCCACCGCTCGGGCCCTCACCTTCTTTCGAAGTAGCCCCGTTCTACCCATGGCAATCGAAACGTTAGACCTGGACAAGCTGGCCGAAAAGACCGGCAACCTCTACGAGACCGTCGCCATTCTGTCAAAGCGGTCGCGGCAGGTGGCCTCCGATACGCGCTCGGAGCTGGACGACAAGCTGTCCTACTTTGAGGGCTTCGGGCCGGAAATGGAGGACGCCCGCATGCAGGAGGAGCAGGAGAAGGTCTCCCTCGAGTACGAGAAACAGCCCGAGCCGACGGAGGTCGCCATCGACGAGTTTCTCGAGGACAAGATCTACTACCGCAAGCCCGACGACGAGTAGTCCGCCCGTTCGTCTCGTCCAGTCGTGCGTCCGTGCGGGGGGACGGACTGCGCGTGCGGGCCGTGCTCCCAGACGAACGATCCGCCGTCGCCCCGTCCCCGAATCCGGCGGGTGATCCTCCCCCCTGCGGGCTCGCGGGCAAGGGACCCACCGACCGGCCTGTTGCTTCTTCGTTGCTCCGCTCCCCCCAATGCCCACCCCCCTCGACCTGTCCGGACGATGTGTGGTGCTGGGGGTCACGGGCAGCATCGCGGCGTACAAGGCCGCGCCGCTCGTGCGGCACCTGAAGAAGGCCGGGGCCGAGGTGCAGGTGCTCATGACCCCGGACGCCGAGCGCTTCGTAACGCCGCTCACACTCGGGACGCTCTCCGAGAAAGAGGTGTTGACGGACATCTTTCCGGAAAATGAGGAGGGGGCGTGGACGAAGCACGTCACGTTGGGCCAGTGGGGGGACCTCTTCGTCGTGGCCCCCGCCACGGCCCAGACGGTCGCCAAGCTCGCCCACGGCTTCTGCGACTCGATGCTCACGGCCACGGCCCTTTCGGCCCGCTGCCCGCTTCTGGTGTGTCCGGCCATGGATCGGGACATGTACCGACACGCCGCGACGCAGGACAACCTGGAGCGGCTTCAAGAGATCGGGTACGAGGTGATGCCCGCCGCCCACGGCGAGCTCGCGAGCGGGCTCGTGGGGCAGGGTCGAATGCCCGAGCCCGAGGCCATTCTGGAACGTGTGGCCGAGATGCTTACGGAGACCGAGACGCACGAAGACGCGTCCCTGGTCGGGCACGACGTGCTCGTGACCGCCGGCCCCACCCGCGAGCCCATCGACCCGGCCCGCGTCCTCACGAACCCCTCGACGGGAACGATGGGCTACGCCCTGGCCGAAGCCGCGGCGGCGCGCGGCGCGTCGGTGACGCTCGTGACGGGGCCCACCGCCCTCTCCCCCCCGCCGGACGTGGAGGTCGTGCCCGTAGAAACGGCCGAGGAGATGAACGAGGCCGTGCAGGCCCGGCGCACGGACGCCGACTACGTGTTTATGGCCGCCGCGGTGGCCGACTACGCCCCGGCCGACCCGTCGACCTCCAAACGGAAGAAGACGGACGACGACCGGGTCTTGCACCTCCGCCGCACCCCCGATATCCTACAAACCCTCGGGGAGCACAAGCAGCCCGGTCAGGTCCTCGTGGGATTCGCGCTGGAAACCGACGACCTCCTCGACAACGCCCGGCGCAAGCGGGACGAGAAGAACCTCGACTGGGTTGTGGTTAACGACCCGACGGAGGACGGGGCCGGCTTCGGGGCCTCCACGAACCGGGTGACGCTCCTTCGGCCCGACGGCGCGACCGAGAACCTCCCCCGGATGCCGAAGGCCGAGGTGGCCGAGGCCCTGCTCGACCGCGTACTGGCCGCCCGCCACGAGCAAACCACGTAGCTTTTACGACCGCTCTCCCATCCGATGCACGACCTCCTCCGCGAGCTGCGGGCCATCGTTGAGCACGAACGTGCGCTCCACGGAGACCTGCTTCCCGTGCCCCCTGCGGAGGATGCGACGGAGGCCACACCGTCTCCGTCGCCCGACGCGCCCCCTCCCGAAACCGACACGCCCTCACACACTGCCCCCGACGACGCTGGACCCGATCCCGATATGCCCAACTACGATCTGTTTGGCAACCAGGTAGACCCCGCCGAGGACCCCTCCCTGCCTCCCCCGGAGCGCATCGAGGCCCTCATCCCCGACGACGCCCCGTACAAGGACGCCGACACGCTGGAGGAGGTGGAGCAGTACTTCGCCGACAACGTGCTCGTGCCCATCGACGAGGATCGGGAAAACCCCGTCTTTGGCGTGGGGGACCCGGAGGCCGACCTCGTTATCATCGGGGAGGCGCCCGGACGCAACGAGGACGAAGAGGGCGAACCGTTCGTCGGCCGGGCCGGGCAGCTCCTCGATAAGATTCTCGACGCGATCAACTTCGAGCGGGAGGACGTCTACATCACCAACATCCTGAAAAGCCGCCCCCCTCGCAACCGCAACCCGAAGTCGGAAGAAATCGACGCGCACCTGCCGGTGCTCTACAAGCAGATCGCGCTGCTCCGTCCGAAGATCATTCTCACCGTGGGCAAGGTGGCCGGCAACACGCTTCTGGATCGGAGCTCCTCCCTCTCCAACCTGCGGGATCAGGAGCACGACTTCTACGGCATCCCCCTGATGGCGACCTACCACCCGGCCGCCCTCCTGCGTAACTCGCAGTGGAAGCGGCCGACGTGGGAGGACGTCAAGCTGCTCCGTACCCGCTACGACCAGTTGACGGACGAAGGTTGACGGACGAAGGTTGACGGACGAAACCTGATCGCCCCCGCGCCGGTCTCCTTGTCCGAGGAGTGTTCCCGGCCTCTGGACCCTGCGAGCGGATGCGTCTTTTTTTCTCCCCAAGTCTTTTTCCCTCCGTTCATGGCTGAAAACGACGACTCCCAGCGGTTCAATATTGACGAGTCGTCCCGGTCGTCCTACCCCCTCGAAAAGATGCGAGGCGGCACGGGCGAGCAGCAGCGCGAACAGGCCCAGGCGGTCCACGAGCAGTCGGGGCGCGTCCCGCCGCAGGCCGTTGACGTGGAGAAGTCCGTCCTCGGCGCCATGCTCATCGAGCGGGAGGCCATTCCGCAGGCCATCGAGATCCTTCCGTCGGATGCCTTCTACGAGAGCAAGCACCAGAGCATCTACGGCTGCATCCAGGACCTCTTCGAGCGGGGCAACCCCGTAGACCTCGTCACCCTCACCGAGGAGCTGCGGCGCCGCGACAAGCTGGAGGAGATTGGGGGCGCCTACTACCTGACCGAGCTCACCACACAGGTCGCCTCCGCGGCGAACGTGGAGTACCACGCCCGCATCATCGCGGAGAAGTCGCTGCTCCGCCGCATGATCGAGACGATGACGACGGTCGTGCAGAAGGCCTACGACCCGGGGGCCGATGCCTTCGAGCTGCTCGACGAGGCGGAGAGCAAGATCTTTCAGATCTCGGACAACCAGCTCCGCAAGGCCGCCGCCCCGATGAACGAGGTGGTGAAGGACACCCTGGAGCGCCTCGAGACCATCCACGGCCAGGACGGCGGCATCACGGGCGTGCCCAGCGGCTTCCCCAAGCTCGACGACCTGACGAGCGGCTGGCAGGACTCCGACCTTATCATCATTGCGGCCCGCCCCTCCATGGGAAAGTGCCTGGGGAAAGGCACACCGGTGATGATGTACGACGGACGCACGAAGCCCGTGGAGAAGGTGGAGGTCGGCGATCGGCTCATGGGAGACGACGGGACGCCGCGGACCGTGCGGTCTCTCGCTCGCGGCCGGGAAGAGATGTACTGGGTTCGTCAGAAGCAGGGAATGGACTACCGCGTGAACGAGAGCCACATCCTTTCTCTCAAGAAGAGCCGTCAAGAGGGGGCGCGCGACCGGGGGGCAATTGCCGATATCTCAGTCCGCGACTACCTCGACCAGTCCGAGAAGTGGAAGGATGACAACAAGGGGTTCAAGGTCGCCGCGGAGTTTCCCGATCAGCCCGTTCCACTCGATCCTTATTTTCTGGGTCTCTGGCTCGGAGACGGGAAGTCGGACAACGCCCGCATCTACACCACTGACGACGAGGTCAGCACGGGACTCCAAGAGATTGCCGAAAAGCGCGGGGATACGGTCAGCGCCTCGGACGAGCACCGCCGCTGCCCCGCCTACCTCGTGAAGAGTGGAGATCGAGGCGGAGCGATGGCCACCCGCGAATCTGTACAGGGCGCCCTGCGTGCACTGGGCGTTCTGGGCGACAAGCACATTCCCCAACTTTACCTCGGCAATTCTCGTGGGAAGCGGCTTCGTCTTCTGGCCGGCCTCATCGACAGCGACGGCCACCTCAACGACGGGCACGGAGGGACCTACGAGATTACGCAGTCGAGCGAAAAGCTCGCTCAGGACATCAAGTTTCTTTGCGACACGCTCGGCTACCGAACCTCACTCACGCAAAAAACGGCCGGGATTGCAGAAACGGGCCATGCGTCCGAGGGTCATCGTGTCCGATTCAACGGAAACGTCGACGAGATTCCAGTCCGTGTTGAGCGCAAGCAAGCTGCCCCCTGGACCGACTTCCGCGACTGGCGGGTGACGGGGATCAAGGTTGAACCCGACGGGGTGGGGAACTACTACGGCTTCACGCTCGACGGGAACGGCCGATTTCTGCTGGGGGACGGGACGGTCACACACAACACTGCTTTCGCGCTCGCGTCGGCCCAGAACGCCGCCACGCACCCGGAGCGGTCGACGGGCGTGGCGATCTTTTCGCTGGAGATGGGCGCGCAGCAGCTCGCCCAGCGCATGCTCACCTCCGAGGCCCGTGTGGACGCGCACCGGGCCCGCACGGGCCGGATGAAGGACGACGACTGGCAACGCCTGGCCCGGGCGGCTGGGGCCCTCAGCGACGCGGACATCTACATCGACGACACCCCGGGCCTCAGCGTGCTGGAGCTCCGCGCCAAGTGCCGCCGCCTGAAGGCCGAACACGAACTCGGGCTGGTCGTGGTCGACTACCTGCAGCTCATGCAGGCCTCCGGCGCCAACCTGCGCAGCGGGGCCAACCGCGAGCAGGAAATCGCCCACATCTCCCGCTCGCTCAAGGGCCTGGCCAAGGAGCTCGACATTCCCGTCATCGCCCTCTCTCAGCTCAACCGCGCCGTCGAGAATCGGGGCGGCGACAAGCGCCCCCAGCTTTCGGACCTCCGCGAGTCGGGCTCGATCGAGCAGGACGCCGACGTGGTCTCGTTTATCTACCGGGCCGAGCGCTACGGCATCACGGTCGACGAGCAGGGCAACTCCACCGAAGGGATCGCCGAGATCATTGTGGGGAAGCAGCGCAACGGCCCCATCGGCTCCGTCGAGCTGGCGTTCGTCGACCAGTACGCCCGCTTCGAGCCCCTCACCACCCAGTACGACAATCCCGGGGGCGGCCCGCCCCAGGGCGACGGCTCTGCCCCCATGCCCCCCGACGGGAACGCGGGCGGGGGCGGCTCCTTCGAGGACGACGCGCCCTTCTAGCGCACACTGCGGCGCGCCGTCGGGGCTCACCCTTCAAGCAGTTCGAGGCTTTCTCCGTGGCCGTGGATTCTCTGTGGCCGTGGAACGGAAGGGCATCGGCTGTCCGGTTCCCGGCACAAATATCGGCAGAGGGGCGTGAACGACGAAAAGCGCCCGCCGGGCCGAGCCCAGGGGCGCCTGCAGGAGGTGACGGGCGGATTCGAACCGCCGTAGGAGGCTTTGCAGGCCTCTGCCTGACCACTCGGCCACGTCACCAAGGTGTGTCTCAATATTGTAATGAGGAGATTCCGGACTGAGTTCCTCTCCTCAGGGCGAGAACGACGGCCCGAAGTGTACGCCCGGCAGGATTCGAACCTGCGGCCTGCGGATTAGCCTACCACTGCAGCTTTCGCTGCTCCCGATGACACTCGGGATTTGTGGCCTGGACTGTCTCTTCGTCCCGGAGACGCCCGGGGCGCGATGCGTACAGTCTCTACGGAGCCTCAAGGTCGTCCCCTTGAGTTTCCACGGGGTTGCCATTTCACAGGATTCCCCGTTACGGCACCGTGCAGTCCACGCGTCGCCACGTGGACGCTCCTGTTGAAGTCCGCTGCTCTATCCAACTGAGCTACGGGCGCAGAGCGAAACATGGAGCGCTATCGATCACACGGAGCGGCTCTAGGGGGTGGGTGTCGGGGCGGCCGGATTCGAACCGGCGACCACCTGCCCCCAAAGCAGGTGCGCTGCCAGACTGCGCCACGCCCCGAGTGGCGGTGGGCGCCCGTCTAGGTTAACTCCTTGGCCTCTTCAAGCTCCTCCTCAACGTCGTCGAGGGGGATGATTTTCTCGCGGAAGCCGTAGTTGCCGTCTTCTTTTTCCTCGGCAACGATGAGCTTCGCCATCTTGCGCGAGGCGGATGTGCTCTGGTCTGCCATGGCTTATTTCTTCTCTCGGTGAAGGGTATGCTTCTGGAGGACGGGGTTGTACTTCATGAGCTCGAGCCGGTCGGAGGTGTTCTTCCGGTTCTTCGTCGTGTGGTAGCGCGACGTTCCCGGCTCCTCCGTGCACTCGAGTATGACCTGAACGCGATCACCTGTGGCCATCGGACTGTGGGTTGGTTGGTTGGGTCAGTTGCGGCTTCGAAACGCCACGGGGGCGCATCCAGCAACGAAGCGCCCTACACGTCGTAGCCCTGCTTGCGGGCCTCCTCCAAAACCGCCTGGATGCCCCTTTTGTTGATGGTCTTCAGGGTTTTCGAGGACACCTTCAGCTTTACGTGACGGTCCTCGGAGGGAATGTAAAACCGCTTTTCGTGCAGGTTGCGCTTAAAGCGGCGGTTGGTTTTCTGGTTGGAGTCGGAGACGCTGTTTCCCGTCACCGGCCCCTCGCCCGTGACGTCATCTTTGCGAGCCATAACGCACCTCGTGGGACGGTTCGTGTCTGTTGACGTGTCGTCGTTCCGAAACGGCGCGGGCCGGGCGTGCGGCTTGCGCGCATCAGATCGACAAGGTTGAAGGCGGCACTGCGGGGCTTTGTTCGTGAAGACACCGCAATTTCGATACGAGTTCTTCGATACGAGTTCTCGTCTTCCGTTCGTCTCGGGGCGTGGCCGGGCGCCCGCTCAGGAATGCCCGTCCCCCGAGGGGGAGCCGCCGGGAAGATGGGGCGTGATCCCCGGGGTGAGAAATTCAAAGAGCGTATCCCCGCGCAGGCCCAGGCGCAGCGTTTCGAGCGGGACGACCTCCTCGGGATGAATGTTGCCGAGGTTGACGTTGGCCCCCTGGTGTTTGATGAGCCAGGCCTGCTGTCTCTTGTTCGGGGCCTCGAAGATGATGTCGTGGGGGTCGACCCGGGACAGAATCTCGTCGACGAGGCCCGTCCGCACCTCGCCATTCGGGCGGAAGAGACCGGCAGTTCCGGCCTCCCGCGACTCGGCGGTCACCTTCCAGCTACCGGCCGCCAGCTCCGCCTGCATAAACTCGACCCACCGGTACGGGGCCATCACGTCGCTGGAGTCCTTGGAGCCGACCTCGCTCACGACGGTGAAGTCCTTCGCGAAGAGCTCGATGAAGTCCAGCTTGTCCTCGTGCGCCATCGCAACGGCCCCGGCGGAAATCTCGACGTGATGCACGTCCAGGTCGTCGAGGAGGCGGCGATAGTCGTCGATCTGATCCCGGAGGAAGTACGCTTCGAAGAGCGTGCCGCCGAAGAAGAAGGGAATGCCGGCTTCCCGGTAGACGTCCAGCTTTGTTTCCAAGTTCTTCGTGACGGCCGCCGTCCCCCATCCGAGCTTGGCGACGTCGATGATGTGGGCGGCCCCATTGAGCACATTTTCGACCTCCCGGGCCGACAGGCCCTTGTCCAGCATGTGAGTCAGCCCCCGCTCCCGCGGCTTTTCGGGACGGTCCGGAAGGCCGATCAGATCGAACGCGTCGTTGGTCATGAGAGTGAGGCACAAGACGGAAAAAGGACGACGCCCGGTCGGACGACCGGACCGGGCGTTCTAATGGGACTGAACGGGTACCGGGTCCCCTCCCTGCCCAACGCCCTGCCCCATGCCCGTCGACTCAGCCGTCCAGGTGCACGGCCCGGGCCGGCTCGATGGCGGCCGCCCGGACGGCCGGGTACAGGGCGGCCAGCACACAAAGCCCAAACGAAACGACCGCGATGAGCACCACGTCGAGGGCCTGTACCGACACCGGGTAGGCGTCGATGAGAAACGACTCGGCCTGGGCCATCGGCACAAGTCCGTAGTGCTGCTGCAAGAAGGCAAGGCCAAGCCCCAGGACGAGCCCCAATCCCGTTCCGAGCGCGCCGATGAGCGCCCCTTCGAGCAGGAAGATGCGACGTACGTCTCCCCGAGAAACGCCCATGGCCTGGAGCGCCCCCACGTCGGCCCGCTTTTCGATCACCACCATCGTCAGGGAGCCGATGATGTTAAAGGCCGCCACGATCACGATGAGCCCGAGGATGGCCGAGGCGCCCCACTTCTCCAGCTGCATCACGTCGTAGAGCGACCGCTGCAGGTCGTACCACGTCTGCACGGTGTACCGGTCGGTCCCGAGCTTCTGCTGCAGGGCGGCCTTCACGCCCGCGGCCCGTTCCAGGTTGTCGAGGCGGAGCTCCACCCCGGTCACCCGGCCCTCGGTCCGAAACAGCTGCTGCGCCTCCGCCAGCGACACGAAGACGCGCTGGCCCTGCGAGGTCCCCTGCGACTGGAAGAGCCCCCGCACCTCGAAGCGCCGCACCGGCGGGCTTCCAAAGATGTTCGTGAGGGTGCGCTCCACGGCCGGCGCCGACAGCAACCCCACCGCGGGACTCGACTGGGCCCGGCCCGCCGGCACGAGCCCGGCGCGCTGCCCAAGTCGTTGATTCAGCACGACCCCCGGCACCCCGTCCGCATTCCGGCCCAGGTCGAAGCGCCCCATGGCCATCGTCGGGGCCGCCCCCTCCATCATGGACGCCTCGACCCCCCGGACGCGCACCACCCGATTGGCGTCGTCCGTGTTGTCGCTCATCAGCAGGGCCTTGCCCTCCACGTAGGGCGCCGCGGCCGCCACGTGCCGGGTCTCGCGGGCGATACGGAGGAGCGAGTCCACGTTGGCGACGCCCTGCCCCTGCGCACTCACAACCCGGACGTGCGGATCGAGCGACACGAGAACGTCCCGCACCACGTCGTAGAACCCGTTCATCACGGAAAGCACCACGATAAGCGACGCGACCCCGAGGGTCACCCCCACCGTCGAGATGCCGGTGATGATTGAGATGAGCGACACCTCGCGCCGGCTGGCCAGGTAGCGCCGCGCGATTTGGAACCGGTAGTCCACGGTGGTTCGTCGGTCATCGGTCGGTCAGCACAGAACGGCCCCTGGGCACGCCAGGGCCCGTCGGAAGACGCAGGACTACTCGCCGCCCAGCATCGGGTTGGGGGTCGAAAAAGCCCCCTCCGGGGGCGATTTGGGCAGCGCCAACTGATTGGTGAGAAGCGCCTGCTCCGCCCCGACGGCCTCTTTGCGCGACGCAAGGCGCACCGTTCCGTCCGGTGGCGGCAGCTTCCGGTACTGCGTCCAGTCGTAGAACTGCGGCGGCGCGTCCTCCGGCATTCCCTGGAGGTGGTAGGCCCACCGGTCGAGCCGGCCCGTCTCGGTCGACACGTAGAGCCAGTACCGGTCGCCCGGGGTGCGCCCCACGTCGTCGAAGGTGAGCCGGATCACGTCGTGCTCGGCCGTGGACGAGTCCGGCACGTAGGTGCGGTTGACGCCCGGGTCGAAGGCTTTTAGCGGGGCCAGCAGCCAGTACGTGTCGTTCACGAACCGGCCGTAGGCCTCTTCGCGGGCGGTTTCCGCCGCCGCTCCCGTTAACTCATTCCCGTTCAGGTAGACCGTCCCGTCCAGGCGGCCCTCCTGCGGATCCCGAACGTTGACGAGGGCCACGTAGGAGGAATCCGGGCCGGCCGACCACTCCATCCGGTACGCGCCCGTGTCTCGGTTCCAGAGGTGCCGCGCGATCGTCTGGGCCCCGCCCGGGGTCTCGATGCCAAAGTTAAACCGAAGATACGGGGACGACGCCCACGCGTCGATCCCGTGGGCCTGGAGGAGCCGGTAGGCGACCGAGTCGGCCCGCGTCTCGGGCGCAATCGTATCGGTGGGGGAGACGGTGGGCTCGGAATTGGAGGCCGAGTCCGACGCGCAGCCCGCCCCGAGCAGGCCGCCCACCAGGAGCGTCGCGAGCAGCGACGAACGAACGCAGGTCATAACGAGAGAAATGTCGCTTGGAAGGACAGGACGTACGTCAATATAGGGGGCGGACCGCAGAGGTGCAGACCGGACGTCTTGCACCTCGGGAGGCTGGACGGGGAATGCGTGCCCGCCCTTCGGGCCTCGTCTCCCCCCCAGGTAGACCCGCAAACGAACCGTACTGATGAGCCATTCCGAGCGTAGCGAACCGGAGCCGAGACACGAGTGAAGCGACCGATGAAATCAATCTCTTCGACGGGCAGCAAAAGCACCCGTCAGACCAATGAGTCTCGAAATCAGGGGGTCTCGCAATCAGAATCCTCACTGAGCCAGAACGATTCCCAGAGGATGACCCTGCGGGCCCCTTCGGCTCCCGCCTCCCTTCGATCGTCGGTCGCTCAGAAGGACGCTCGAATAGACGTATTCCTTCGTGCTTGCCTTGGTCGCCTACACGTTGAACCGGAACTCCATCACGTCTCCGTCCTCCACCACGTAGTCCTTCCCCTCGGTCCGAAGGAGCCCCGCCTCCCGGGCGGCAGCCTCGGAGCCAGCCTCGTCGAAGTCCGAGAAGTGAATCGTCTCGGCCCTGATGAACCCCTGTTCGAAGTCGCTGTGGACCTCCCCGGCGGCCTGCGGGGCACGGGTCCCCTCCTCGATGGCCCAGGCGTACGCCCCCTTCTCGTCGGCCGTAAAGAAGGTGATGAGATCCAACACATCGTACGCGGCGTGGATAAGCCGTTCGAGGCCGGCACGCTGCAGTCCCGAGTCGTCCAGGAACAGCTGACGCTCCTCAGGATCAAGCTCGGTCAGTTGGGCCTCCAGCTCCGCCGACGTGACGACGACGCGGGTCCCTTCACTCTGGGCGATGGGCCGGAGCTGATCGACGTACGCGTTCCCGTCGGGCAGATCGTTCTCGCCCACGTTCGCAACGTACAGGACCGGCTTGTCGGTCACCAAAAACAATTCGTCAACGAGGGGCCGCTCGGCCGCTCTCGCCTCGAACGAGCGGGCCCACGCGCCCTGACTCAGGTGGTCGTGGAGCCGCTCGAACACCTCCAGCTCCTCGGCGGCCTCCTGGTCCCCCTTCGTCGCAGCCGTCCGCACCTTGTCCAGCCGCTTCTCGACCGTCTCCAGGTCCTTCAGCAGGAGCTCTGTGTTGATGACCTCCACGTCCCGCGCCGGATCCACGGAGCCGGCCACGTGGGCCACCTCCTCGTCCTCGAAGCAGCGCACGACGTGAATAATGGCGTCGACCTCTCGGATTTGGGCGAGAAACTGGTTGCCCAGCCCTTCGCCCTCGGCCGCCCCCTCCACGAGTCCGGCGATGTCGACGAACTCGATGCTGGTGGGGATCGTCTCCGGCGACCCGGCCAGTTCGGCCACGCGGGGGAGCCGGTCGTCGGGAACCGGCACGACCCCCACGTTCGGGTCGACCGTACAGAACGGGTAGTTGTCGGCCTCGGCCCCGGCACTGCTCAGCGCATTGAAGATGGTCGACTTGCCGACATTGGGAAGACCGACGAGGCCACACTGAAGAGACATTGGAGGGTTGAGACCTGAACGGGAAGACGACCGGGGGGGCATGGCTCGGCCAACGGATGCGGTCCTGCCCCAACGTGGACGCACCCCAACGTGGACGCAGCGTCATCCGTCGGCGTACGGCACGTCGATAAATTCGCGTTGCGGGAGGCGCACCGCCGTGAGGCGCCCCATGCCCGGCTTCATGTGGTAGACGCAGCCGGTGTCGATGAGAATCAGCTTCTCGTGACTGATGGGGTCGGGCTGGGGGGTATGGCCGCAGACCACGGGTTTTTCCCAGGCCAGCCCCGAGGCCTCCAGGTGCCCACGCTCCCACAAGAGCACTTCCTCGTCGGGCCGATCCAGATTCTCTTCGACCGTGAGATCGGGCCGCAGCCCGGCGTGCACGAACAGGAAATCATCCGTCTCGTGGTACAGCTTCGTCTCCCGAACAAACTCGGCGTGGGCGGCCGGAATGTGGACTTCCGAGCCCTCGCCCTTGAGGTAGCTCTGGAGCGTCGAGACCCCTCCGTTCATGCGCCAGAGGCTGAAGGCCCCCGAGTCGAGGTAGTCGATCATCATCGCCTCGTGGTTGCCCCGCAAAAACGTACAGGAGATGCTCTCGCGCAGGTCCAAGAGCCGGTCGATGACCCCCCTCGAGTCGGGGCCGCGGTCGATGTAGTCGCCCACGAACAGGAGATGATCGTCCGACGAGGGGTTCAGCCGATCCAGAAGGGCGTTGAGCGACTCGAGGCATCCGTGGATGTCGCCGACGGCTATGAGTCCCATCGCGTGTGTCCTGCAGTGTGGGCGAAAGAAAAGGCAACCCGGGGCTTGTGACTCACGACGAGCCGGCCCGCTCCTGAATTGTGTCCATTCCGATGAGGCCGCGGCCGGTTTTGTTGAGCCGCCCCTGGTCGTGGAGATCGAGCAGAATGGCGTCGATCACGCCGTTGACGAACGTGCCGCTTCGAGGGGTGCTGTACCGCTTGGCGATCTCAATTGCCTCGTCGACCGATACCTTCGGCGGAACCTCCTCGAATTTCAGCAGCTCCGTGGTTGCCATTCGGAGGAGGGACCGGTCGATGGCCGCGATGCGGTGGATCTCCCAGTTGTCCGCGTGCTTTTCGATAATCTCGTCGGCCTCTTCCATCGTCTTCAGTGTCTCTCTGAAGAGGTGCTCCGCAAAATCGCGCGTCGAGGGGTCCTCGTCAAGCGGAACCCGGACGAGGGCGTGCAGGGCCTGCTCGGCGTCCCCGTCGGTCTGCTCGTTCGCGTAGAGCGTCTTCATGACCTGCTCGCGGGCGTCGCGTCGGGAGCTCATGACGAACCGTTTGGGGGGAGTGGGAAATAGACGACCCGCAAGTGCGCGGAGACGTGTCTTATTTTTTGGGACGGAGTCAAGTTCGGTGCCGGGCGTGGATTCCCCCAAATTTGGATTTGGGGCGGGCCTTCCGTGCCCCGCACGAACGTTACACTGTCCCCAAACGGTGTGTCTGTCCAGTCCGTATTCCCTGCATGGAGGCGTGTCGGGCCATGGATCCTGACTCATCGGTTCACTGGGGCGCCTATCCGGCCCTTTACGTGGCGGTCGCCTTCGCGCTCGGGGTCTTCGGAAATTCGGTGTTCGCGGGCGTCCCGTTTTCCCTTTGGCTGGGCGGCGCCGGGGCTGGACTTGCGCTGTTTGCAGGGATGCAGTGGTGGGATCGGGCTCGGCTCGTTACCCTTGCGCCCCTTGGGCGGGTGCTGGCCGCTGTCGTGGTGGTGGGGTGTGCCGGCGGGGCCCGCCATAGCGTCCACCAGGGGCCGTCGCCCCGAGGGCTCGCCCCGGCGGCGGAGGCGAGCGACGATGCCGTGGCCGTGCAGGGCATCGTCGAAGATGCGCCGGAGCGGACCGACGGGGCGACCCGATTCGTGTTGGCGGTGAACGCTCTTTTTGGGGCCCGGGATACGGCCGCGGTGGAGGGACGAGTGCGCGTTACGCTGAAGCCGTCTCCGTGGGCCAACACCGTCCCTTCGTTTCCCAGGCTCCGTCAGGGCGACGTCATTCGGCTCCGTGGGTCCTTGCGGCGGCCCCCGGGCCTCCGGAACCCTGGAGGGTTCGATTATGCCGCGTACCTATCCCGGCGAGGCATCTGCTGCACCCTGTACGTCGACGCCCCCGACCGCGTCGCCGTACTCGGGAACCGGCGGGGGAGGGTGCAGAATGCACTCGTCTCCCTACGGGCGCACGTCCGCCGTCAGGTGGACCGGTACGTACCGAGCACCGGGGGACGGGCGGTGGTGCGGGCCCTGTTGCTGGGGGATCGGAGTCGCATCACCGATGCCCAGCGAGCTCGTTTTGCAAAGACGGGCCTTATGCATCTTCTCGCAGTGTCGGGCCTGCATGTTTTCCTCGTCGGGATGGTGCTGTACGCATTGCTTCGCCCGTTTCTGCTGCGCCTGCGGCTGCGGTGGCGCACGGCGGAAGTTGTGCGGGCCGTACTCACGATCACGGTGTTGGTCTTCTACATGTTGCTCACAGGAGGGCGGCCGTCGGTCGTGCGGGCCGTGATCATGGCGACGTTGTTCATTGGGGGCATCTTTTTCCAGCGGTCGGCCCATTCACTCAACACCCTCGGTGTTGCGGCCCTCGTGCTGCTTGCGGTCCGGCCCCCAATGTTGTTTGACGTCGGGTTTCAGCTGTCGATGGCGGCTGTGTCGGGAATTGTGACGCTCAATCCCCGATTCCTCGAAATGCTGCCGGACCGGTACCGGACTTCCGAGGCCCTGGACTGGGTGCTGTCTACCGGTACGACATCGGCGGCCGCCATTCTGGGAACGGCCCCGGTCCTGCTCTATCACTTTGGATGGGTGTCGGTCGCCGGGCTGCTCCTAAACGTGGTCGGGATTCCGTGCACCGGACTCGCCCTTACGTCGGCAATCGCCACCGTGGCAGTGGGGGGACTGTGGCCCACGGCGGCCGCCTCGTTTGGCAGCGCGGCGGACGTGTTCCTGCAGGGGCTTCTTGCCACGTCCAGGTACGGAGCCGCGTGGTTCTCGTGGGCGGGCATCCGAATGGCGACGCCGCACCTATGGGAACTGACCGCTCTTGGGGCGGGGCTGATTGCCGTAGCACAGTGGCCGCGGCCTCGTCTCCGATGGCGTTGGATCGTCATTGGGGGGCTTCTCATGACGGCATCCGTCTGGGGCCCCGTGGCCGGAGGCGGGACGGCACCGACGCTCGACATCATATTCTTCGATGTGGGGCAGGGGGACGCTGCCCTCCTCAAGACGCCCTCGGACCACCATGTGCTCATCGATACCGGTCCTCGATCCCCGAGTGGGGCGACTGCGGAGTTCGCGGTTCTTCCGTTTCTACGACGATGGGGGATTCGTCGGCTGGATCTCGTCGTGATCTCTCATTCTGATGAGGATCACCTGGGGGGCCTACCGACACTCCTACAGGCAGTACGGGTGGACCGAGTGGTTCACAACGGCCGTCCTGTGGACACGGATCTGTATGGTCGGACCCGTCGTCTCCTTCGTCAGAATGAGGTTCCCCGACGGGCCGTTCATCGGGGGGATGCCCTCCAGGCGGATTCGTCGATTCGGGCAGAGGTTCTCAGTCCCCCTGGGCGAAGCAGGCTGGCGACAGAAAACAACGCCTCCGTTGTGCTCCGAGTGGAGTACGGGGACGTAAACATCCTGTTGCCGGGAGACATCGAGAAGGCCATTGAACAAAATCTGGCCCGTACGTACGGGGAGGAGCTCCTCGGACACGTGGTGAAGGTTCCTCATCACGGATCGGAGACCAGCAGCCGTCCTTCGTTCGTGCGCTCCGCGTCCGATTCCACGCAGACGCACGCGGTGGTCAGTGTGGGGCGCAGCTCCCGGTACGGAATGCCGGACGCTAGCATAATCCGTAGGTGGCGGCGAGAAGCAACCCAAGTCCACAGCACGGCCGACAGGGGGGCGGTATGGATGAGGACCGATGGTGAAGAGGTATGGCGTCTGCAGTGGCAGTAAGGAAGCCTTCCACCAACGCACGGTACGCAGGCGTTTGAGCGGTCCTGTGCTTACAGTATTCCTTCGTAGGAATATCCTCTACTTCGGACTGGTACATGATCGCATATCAGTCTTCTGAAGAAGATCCGTCCTCATCGTCGTTCTTCCGGGTTGGCACTGGCCGTGAGTCAAGTTATCCACATCCCCTAGTATGGACGAGGCACTGGGGATTTTTTAAAAGATGTGGTTGTTATTATTGGTCGTGTGGAAATGTGGATAACTGGGTTGCCCACAACTGAGCCGTTAGGATGTGGACAGCTGCCCGAGTCGTTCACAGGGTTATCCACAAATGGGGACCTTCTGAAAGCCGGCACACAGCGTTGAAGGCCGATACAGGGCTGGTTTTCCACGTTTCCACGGCAATCCACAAGAAAAGACGGAAGTTTGTGGACGTGGTTATGCACACTCGTCCACAGTGTGTACGAGGCGGGGACGAGTGTGGATATCCCCACGAGTTATGCACGGCCGACGGGTCCTCCATTCTCGTGCACGGATTATCCAGACGTTATCCCCTACTTATCCACGAGTTATCCACAATCTTGTGGATAAAGGGGATTCCGCGGATACACGGAGGGGGCAAGGCGGCGTGCCCCGAACGCTCTCCCGGGAAGAACGGGGGCGGGGGCTACTCTACTCCTCCGTGACCGTAAAGAGGCGGTAGACGCAGAAGCCGGCGATTAGGGCCGGCCACAGTGCGGACAGCCAGTCGCCGGCCTGCAGACGAATCACCGTGAGAGACGCGCCGAAAATAGCAATGAGCGCGTAGATGACCTGAAAGATCTGGGTGCTAGACATGCGGAGGAGGGAACGGGACCACGGACGCGAACGAGGGGGGAGGGCTTCGAGGCTATGTGCCGGCGTCAATGAGCTCCATGAGAAGGGGCGTGAGTCGGTCCGCCGCGACGGTCGACAGGTGGTCTTGGGCCTCCGTGGGCAACTCGATCGGCGTCTGTTCGACGAGCTCGAGGCCGTACCCGGCCAGCCCGATTCGCTTTCGGGGATTGTTGGTGAGAAGTCGGAGCTTGCGAATGCCGAGGTCCCGAAGAATCTGGCACCCGATGCCGTAGTCGCGATGGTCCATCTCGAGCGACACGTCCGTGGGCGCCCCGTCGTCCTGGTTCTGATGGCGCTCCAGATCCTTGAGTTTCGAGAGGAGGCCCTGGCCGTGATTGCTCTGCATCATGTAGAGAATGGCGCCCGTGCCTTCGTGCTCCACTTGGAGCAGGGCCTCGGCCAACTGTTCGCTGTACGATTCGCGCCGTGCGGCGAGCACGTCCCCCAGCACGTTCTGGGAGTGCACGCGAACGAGGACGGGTTCGTCCTCGGCCCAGTCGCCCTTGAGCAGGGCCAGGTGTACGTCGCCGGTGAGTGTCTCCTCGTAGGCGACGACCTGGAAGGCGCCGAACGCGGTGTCCAGGTCCACTTCTGCCGCCCGCTCAATGAGCCGCTCGTTCTGCATGCGGTAGGCAATCAGGTCCTGGATCGTGATGAGGGGCATGTCCAGGGCCCGGGCCCGCTCGCGGAGTTGAGGAACGCGGGCCATGCTCCCGTCTTCGTTCATAATCTCGACGAGGGCCCCGGCCGGTTCCCGGCCGGCGAGGCGGGCAAGGTCCACGGCCGCCTCGGTGTGTCCCGCCCGCCGTAGCACCCCTCCCGTGCGGGCCCGAAGCGGAAAGACGTGCCCGGGGCGGGCAAAGTCGTACGGAGAGGCGTCCGGGTCGGCCAGGGCACGGATCGTCTTTGCGCGGTCCGCCGCCGAGATGCCGGTGCTCGTGCCCTGGCGGTAGTCGACCGAGACGGTGAAGGGGGTGCTGTAGAGCGACGAGTTGGCGTCGACCATCAGGTCGAGGTCCAGCTCCTCGGCCCGCTCAGGCGGGATGGCCGTGCAGAGGAGGCCGCGTCCTTCCTTCGTCATGAAGTTGACGAGGTCGGGCGTCACCGCCTCGGCCGCTCCGATGAAGTCGCCTTCGTTTTCTCGATCTTCGTCGTCTACGACAATCGCGAGCCCCCCGTCCCGGATGGTAGCGAGGGCGTCTTCGATGGTGTCGAAGGGCTTTTCCGAAGACGGGGAGGAACTGCTGGGGGAAGAACTCATGGTGGTGGGGGCAGACCCGTTTGGTTCGGTCCCAGGAGGATACGAAGGAGGCAGATCTACTCCTCGTCGTTGGCGAGGCTCGCGATGGAGTCCTTGTTGAAGCGCAGCCGCGTGCCCTTGCTGTTGACCTGCGCCAGAACGCTGTCTTCGTCAATCTTCTGAATGGTGCCGTGGACGCCGCCCACGGTCACGATTTTATCGCCCTGTTCCAGGTTTTCGACCATCTCCTGGTGCTCCTCTTCGCGTTTTTGCTGGGGGCGGTAGATGAAGAAGTAGAAGACGCCGATAATGAGAACCAGCGGGAACAAGAGGCCGACAATGCCGCCGCTGCCACTGCCGGATTGGCCGACGAGGAGGATCGGATCCAGAGCCGAGAGAAGAGGAGAAAGCATGGTGGGTGTGTTCGAAAGTCAGAATTTGGGAGGGGACGCAGTGTCTCCACGACAGGGAGTGAGAACACTGCGCATCGCCCGGTAAACGGGGCGGGAAACGGCCGGTTCGCCCGAACCGGAATGCGGCCGTAGACGGCCACGACAAAAGAAAAAAGGGCAAGCGACCCGCAGCGCGCCGCTGCGACCTCCTACCGCTGCTGCCTTCCGGCCCTGACGGGGTTCAGAGGGAGCTGGCCGTGCGGGACTTGCCCTTTGTCGGTGCGGGGAATCCCCGCGATATGTTGTGCTAAGTAAGACAACGCGTCTACCGAACGGTTCCCCAGGCCGAGGCCGTTCCGCTGAAAATGCCATCAAGCCCGTGGGTGCGTTCGTCTCGGGTGCCTGATGGAGGGCACATCGGCCCCGCGCAACTCTGCAGGGAGGATCAGAACGCGAACAGCATGAGCGAACCTCCGAAGGACGGCGCTGTTCTGCGAACCGACTGTTTTCGTTTCCGGATGTGATGCCGCCGAAGCCGAGGCTGAGACCAACGCGTCCCTCGACAACAACCCAGGCCCCATGTCAGAATCGCCGCCCTCGCCGGAACGCATCGTTGCTGCCCTCCGGACGGCGATCGGGGCCGGGCGGGAGCAGGAGCCCCGACCAACCCCATCACGAAGAACGACGCAGAACGACGGGGGGGCGTCGGGCCTCGGCGACGACGAGAAGCCGGGGCCCCTCCAGAAGGGGGACGCGGAGGCGACGAAGGCGTGGATGGAGGAAACGGTCGACGCATTTCGGGCGGCAGGCGGCGAGATCCCGCCCGGGGCCGCCGACGACCAGGCGCAGGGACTGGACGCTGCGGACCCGGTTCCCGAAGAACGTCCCGTCGGGGCGACGGGGCCTTCCCCCGCCTCGGCGGAGTCGGAGAGGGAGACTGCGGGAAAGTCCGTGTCTGGCGGAGCAGTGGGGGAGGAAACGCGCCAGTCCGATGAGGGGGCCGATGCCCCCGACGACCTCGCGCTGGCGTTCCGTCGGGCCTTCTACGCGAGGCGAGTACGGCGCCGGAGGCCCTCCCAGACGGGCTCGAGCGAGGAATCGCCCCGATCCGTTGCGGCTCCTGCCCGCCCGGCGTCGTCGTTCCTCTGGATCACCGGTCGTTCGGAGGGCCGTACGGCTGCCATCGGCATCCACGGCCTATCTGGGCCCCGTGCCCGACGGGCCGGCGCATTCCTCCTGCGGGGGCGGGGAAAGACGCCCTATCACCATCTGAGGCGCATTCGGCACCATCCTGACCCGCGCATTTTCCTGAAGCCTGTGTTCTGGCGGGCCGACGCCGGTTGGGACTCGCCAGTGGCCGACCATGTGGACGGCACGTGGACCCCCGAGGCCAACAAGGGGACCCTCCGGGCGCTACGGGAGCGGGCGGTCACGATCAACCGACGAATCCGCGATGCGCTCGAGGAAGGCGAGGCACGAGCGGGCACTAACGCCGAGCGGCGACTGCTCTTCTTCGTTGCCACGCGAACGGAGGCATTCTCGCGACGTCGAGTCGGGGGCAGCGTCGTGTACCCGCGGCTCACGCCCCTCCTCGGAAGTACGGGAAGAGAAAAATCGGGCCGGGATCCGTGATGCTTCGCCGGGCAGCCCGGTCGCAAACAGAACACACCCGCAGCCCCACCTACGTAAACTCGTGGGTGCGATCGAGGGGGCGGCCGCGCGCCAATTCGTCCTCGACGTCTTCCACGATCGCCTCGATGCGACGCCGAACGGTGGTGATGGCCGGCTTCAGCGGATCGATGGCGGTCGCTTCTCCCTGAAGGCCCGCCTCAATCGTTTGGGCCTGGTCAAGGAGGGTGCGCAGCGCGGAGAGGTGTGCCTCATGGCGTTCGAGTTGGGCCCTGCGGAGAAACTGAATGATCGTATGGGCGAGGCGGAGGCACGCGTCGAGGCACTGATCCCGGGTCAGGTCGAGAGTGCTTGCTGTCGTTTCTAGAAGTGACTTTGTGGCACGACGCACCGTGTGTGTCGTCCGCGTGCGTGGACGAGGCTGTTCGCGGGCCTTTTCCACAAACCGGTGTCGGGTGTCTTCGTCCTCGTCCTTCAGGAAGGACACGGTGAGTTGAGCCGCCATTTCGGCTCCTTCCTTTTCCGAGATGTCCCAGTGAACGGCCAAGGCCTCTTTCGCCTCCATGGCGTCCTTGCTGAGCTTAAACTTGACGTGGACCGTTCGTCCCCCTCTACGTCCGTCACTGGAGGGCGACCCGTCGTCCGGGGATGAGCGGTTGGCGAGGAGGTCCTCCATGTTCCAAGTGTCTCAGGTGGACGTGCGAGGCCGTCGGGCGTGGTGGCGACTGGCTACAACTCCTTTTCGAGCAGCCCGATGATCTCGTCGTAGCTCTCCTGGGCGGCCTGCTCGTCGCCCGACCGGATTGCATCGGTCACGCACGTCTCCAGGTGATTTCGGGTGATGGCACGCCCCACCGACTTAAGGGCCTGCTGCACGGAATGAATCTGGTCGAGAATGTCGCCGCAGTAGCGGTCATCCTCGACCATTCGCTTCAGGCCTCGAATCTGGCCCTCGATACGGCTGAGGCGATCGGTAATGTCGTCACGGTCGGCGTCGCGAACCGGCATGGGAGTAGGGGCGGATGAATGAGTGAGCTGAGGCCCGGGCACTGTGTCTGTGTTCGGGAGCATCCTGCCCCCCCTACTTCCCCGTGGAAAAGGATGTTTCTCCGACGGGGGGACCGGACGAGACGTGCGGCGGGGTGACTGCCGGGGTGAAAAGGGACGGCTCCATCGAGCCTTTCACCGAAAGATTGCGGTTCTCCTTTTTGTTCATCCGGGTGCGCCTTTTATTCTAAGTGTGTCGCTTGCCCTCTGCTCCTGATCGCGTTTTTTTCTTCATGCCTGCCTCCCCTACGATGCCCACACTCGCGCCCTCAATTATTGCGTCCGACGCGGGACGGTTTGCCGCCTGTGCCGACGAGGTCCTCGGGGCCGGGCCCGACTGGCTTCACGTCGACGTAATGGACGGGCACTTCGTCCCGAACATCACCATCGGCCCCGACGTGGTGCGGACCCTCCGGCCCGTGGCCGACGAGCACGACGCGCAGCTTGACGTGCATCTCATGATTGAGGAGCCTCAGCAGTACGTCGACACGTTCGCCGAGGCCGGGGCGGACATGCTTACCGTGCACGTGGAGGCCTGTCCCCACCTGCACCGGGTCGCCCAGACGATCCGGGCTGCGGGATGTGAGGTCGGGGTTGCGCTCAACCCGGCCACCCCCCTCGGCCACCTTGAAGGCATTCTGCCCTTCGTCGACCTGGTGCTCGTCATGTCGGTGAATCCGGGCTTCAGTGGCCAGAGCTTCATTCCGGAATCGATGGCGAAGGTGCAGCGGGTGCGTCGCCAGCTCAATGCGCTCGGGTCCAGTGCGTACGTGGAGGTGGATGGGGGGGTCACCCCAAACAACGCGATGGAACTGGTGCGGGCCGGGGCGGACGTCCTGGTGTCCGGAAGCGCCGTGTTCGGCGGGGAGCAGTCCGTCCCGCAAAACGTCGAGGCCCTCCGGAACGCGCTCACCCTCACGGTGTGACGGGCTCCCCTGAGGCCCGCACACACAAGCCTTTGCGGCACGCAGCTCGCCGATCCGCGCGGCCGTAGCGGACCCGTGATTGCCGGCGGGGAACCCACTCACCGAACGCAATAGGGCCCATGGAGAACCCGCGTTCCGACCTAAAGGACATGAGCGGCACGGTGTGCGTGGTGACCGGGGCCAATTCGGGCATCGGGAAGGCCACGGCCGCCGAGCTCGCCCGCCTCGGGGCGCGGGTGGTGATGGTGTGCCGGGACGAAGGGCGTGGGCGAGAGGCCCAGGCCGAACTTCGGGCCGAGGCCCGGACGGCCCACCCCAGCCGTGCGGACACGATCGACCTCCGCATTGCGGACCTCGGCGTGCAGGAGGAGGTCTATCACCTCGGTGAGACGCTCCGGGCCGACTACGACCGGCTCGACGTGCTCGTGAACAACGCGGGCGTCTTCCTCGAGTCGAGGGACGAGACGGTCGATGGCGTGGAGGCCACCTTCGCGGTCAATCACCTCGCCCCGTTTTTGCTCACCCATCTTGTCCTGCCCCGCCTCCGCGAGACGGCCGGACGGGCCGGCGAGGCCCGGGTCGTCACCCTCAGCTCGGAGGCCCACCGGGGCGTCAGTATGGACTTCGACGACCTCAATGCGGAGACCGGCTACAACCCGCTGCAGGCCTACGCCCAGTCGAAACTCGCCAACATTCTTTTTACCCACGAGCTGTCCCGTCGCCTGCAGGAGGAGGGCGTGGTCGCGAACGCGGTGCATCCCGGGATCGTCAACACCAACATCTGGCGCGGTTCCGGCTGGATTTCCCGAATTGCCCGTCTTTTCTCCTGGCTGTACAAGCGCCCGGCGGAGGGCGCGCGCAGCGTCGTCTACCTTGCGGCGTCGCCCGATGTGGAGGGCGTCACGGGCCAGTACTTCAAAGGGACCGAGGTGGTGAACCCATCCCCCGAAGCCTACGACGAGAAGGCCGAGGCGCGTCTCTGGCGGATCAGCCGGGAGATGACGGGGCTCGCCGAGGTGGACGAGGACGGGGCCCCCGAATAGACCGGAGCGTGCGGGCGTTGTGTCTCTTTTCGCGGGGGCGTCCCTGAGGACGTCCCAACGCCCATCATGCCTGTTCGTCGACCATTGTGTGGAGCCCTTCCTCGTGTGCCGTCTCGAGCTGCTCGTTTTCGCGGCGCCAGAAGACAAACAGTGCGGCCCCCATTACGATCACCGTGAGGACACTGCCGTACTGCATGAGCTTGAATGCGCTCGCGGAGTAGGAATTTGAGTCCGGGTTGAACCGCGCACAGGCCAGGAAGGCCTTGTCGACGATACTGCCGACCGTGCCGTCGGAGGCCTCGACGAGCGCCGTCCGCAGATCGCCGGGGGCCGGGTCGAGGGTGGTAAAGTAGCGGGTAATGGTGCCGTCGCCACTCAGGAAGATGATCGTCGCGGGGTGGGCAAACTGCTTCTCCTTCTCCGGAAGGGGCTGGTAGCGGAAGCCCACCGAGTCGGTAAGCGTTTCGATCGCTGCCCGGTTGCCGGTCAGAAAGTGCCAGCCGTCAACCGTCTCTTCGGGACGGTCCAGAAACGTGGCGTAGCGCTCCTGGGCCGTTCGGGCCATCTTGGGGCCTTCGTAGGGGCTGATGTCGACGGTGAGCACTTTGAATTTGTCGCCGGCCGTCCACGACATGCCGCTCAGGGATTTGGTGAACTTCTGCAGCTGAATGCGACACAACTGGGGGCACCGGTGGTAGTTGAGGGTCAGCATGACCGGCGTCGACCCGTCGAAGTACTGACTGAGACGGACCGGCTCTCCCTGCTCGTTTTGAAACGAGAGGTCCTTCGGAATCGTCGCGCCGAGCTTCTGGTCCACCCCCACGTTCTCGAGCTGGTCCGGGGTGCGGCTGGTTCGCTGGCCGGTGGCGGTTGAGGCCAAGGCCCCGACCCAGAACAGCACGAGGGCCGTTGCCAATCCGAACCGAACGACTCCGAGCCGAAAGAAGGGGCGGGGCGGCCCGCCCGCCTTCGCAGGACGTGTGTCGGGCATAAGGGGTGAAAAGAGGTTTGGAAAGTTCTCGCTTGGTTGAATTCGGTGCGGCGCCAAAAGTTTGCAGGGCTTCTTCGAGGCCGTCACTTCTTCCGCACACGCGAGGCCGTCACTTCTCCCGCACACGCATTGCCCCGGACACGCAGTTCCCGAGTCGATCGTGTCGGGGAACGGGCCCGTCGGGCCGGAGAAGGGCCCCTTCGTCCTACGAGGTGCTTCTTCTGTAGCGGCGATTCGGGAGAAGGAGCGATGCCGTTGATGTCCGTGGCGTTGTGCCTTATAATGAAGTCTGTTAGGAGAATAACAAAAAAATCTCGTCCAGGCTCGCTGCTTTTTTCTGCGCACGGGGCCCCATGTCCGTTCCTTCCTCCGAGCTCCGGACCGTGATCGATCGGCTGCCGTTTTCGGTAGACGATACCGACGCCGCGAACGAATCCTTTCGGCGGTGGCGGGACGAAGAAGACCCGAAGGCCAAACGCCACGCGGACCTCTGGACGTACTGCTACGTCTGTCGGTACTTCCTCGGAAAGTCGGCCCGGGGTACCTTCGACAATCCGTCCGACGCCGACGAGCTGATCACGAGGGCCTACCGCAAGGTGCAGGAGAACCGCGACGGGGTGCGGAATGCGGCCCGATACGCCAACTGGGTAAGCGTGGTGTGTAAAAATACACTTCTCAACTACACCCGGCGCAACCAGTTTTCCGAGTCGATAGACGGGGAAAACCGGTTCACCCTCACCGCCGAAACCACAAATGCGGTCGCGGAGGTCGGCTTTGTGCAGGAAGCGCTCGTGGAGGCGATTGAGGGACTCCCGAATTATTTGCAGGAGCCGGCCCGCCTCTACTTTTTGGAAAACCGAGAATTTGAAGAAATCAGCGAAGCCGTCGGGAAGCCCGTAGCGACGGTTCGAACATACAAGCACAAGGCCATGAAGGAGCTCCGCACCGATGAACGCCTCCGTGAGTACGTGACCCAGACCGACGTGTAGGCAGAAAGTATAAAATTATCGTTTAGCTGGTTATACGTGCAACCTCGGAATGTCTTCTCAAGTCCCGATAGGTCCGCCTATTCTTTACGTGATTTCCCGAAAGAGAGGCTTCCCTCGTGTTGAGTTGTAGCATGTCGGGATGAACCCCTCTCGTCTTCTCGGAAGCAGACTCCGCCCATCCTGGGGCCCTTCCGGAGCGTCGGTGGACTTCTTTTCGCATGTAGTCGTGTAGCGTGTCGCTCATGAATGACGTTGAAGAACAGATCCTTTCGTACCCCCATCTTTCTCGGGAGAAACAGCGGGACATCGAGGCGTACGTGGAGCAAAACCCGGAGTGGGCCCCCCTGCTTAACGACATCCGGTCGGTCGAGAGCCTCGCGTCGCACGAGAGCACAGGGCCTCCCTCCGACCCCCTCCTTGCCACCTACGTAATGGTGCGCCACCTGGACCGCGGGGAGGCGAGGTCGGCCCGGTTGCGGGAGGCGTTCGCCCGATTCGAGGCGCGCATTGCGGAGGACGGTGCGCTCCGACGCGAGGTGGAGGCGGCGGAGCGCCGGCTGAGGGAAACAGAAGCGGCGGTCGATCCGGTGTCGCACTTCGAGGCGCTCACGGAGCACGACCTAGAGGTTGAAGAGGAAGCGGACGCCCCCGACGCGGCCGGTGCGGAGCCGGGGTCCTCATCGGCTGCTTCTTCCTCTTGGTGGGACGTGATTGGGGAGCTTCCGCGGGGCGTGCCCCGAGGCGTAGCCGTCGCAGTGGTCCTCGTGGCGCTATACGGCGGCCTGTACGGCATCAGCCTCACGACGCAATCGACCCTTGATCGGCTTGCTGCCATGGAGGTCAGCGATCAGGTCGTCGACAACTACGCCAGTGCGAGGATGCGCAGCGCGGCGCCGGAGGCGTCGTCGTCGGCCGACGAGCGGTACCTGGAGGCACTCTCGATTTTGGAAACCGCACGCATCTCCACGTTGGGGTTGTTTCCCCGATACAACGCCGACCGCCTCGATCAGGCGCAGCAGCGTCTCGGGCAGGTCCTTGAGGAGGCGGAGCCCAATTCGTTCCTCGCGCTTGAGGCACACTTCTATCTCGGAAAGATTGCGCTCGCGCAGGAAAACGTTGACGCCGCGCGGACGCACTTCAAGACCGTCGTACAGCGGGAGGGCCGACAGACCCAGGAAGCCTACGAGATCCTGAAAGCCCTTCAGCAGGAGTACAGCGGACCCCAGTCGTAGGCCCTGTTGCCCACCAAACAGCGTTGGGGACCAGCGCAACGCGCTGGCCCCCAGTCTGAACACGGATCGTGATGAGATCTCGCTCCGGGCGAGACTAGGCGTAGGTGTTGAGCATCACCGGCATGATGAGCATGAGAATGTCCTCGTCGTCGGCGCCCTCGCGGGGCAACACAATGCCGGCCCGGTTCGGGGAGCTCAACTCGAAGACCACCTCGTCGCACTCGACGTTGCTGAGCACCTCCGTGAGGTACTCCGAATTGAAGCCGATCTCCATCGGCTCGTTGTCGTAGTCGCAGTGGATCGTCTCCTCGGCCTCGCTGGAGCGCTCCACGTCCTCCGCCGAGATGGTGACGGTATCGGCCGTAATGTCGAGCCGGATCTGATTCGTCATGCTGGAGGAGTAAAGGCCCACGCGCTTAACGGCGTTGAGCATGTCCTCGCGGTTGACGACCAGATTGCGGTCGTTCCCGTCCGGGATGACGGACTGGTAGTTGGGGTAGGTCTCGTCGATGAGACGGGCCAGGACCCGAGACTCGCCGAATTCGAAGCTCACGTGGCTGTCGTCCACCCGGACGGTACAGATCTCGTCGTCCTCCACGATCCGCCCGGCCAGCTTGGTGGCCTTTTCCGGCACAATGAAGTCGGCAGACGTGTCGGCCCGGAGCTCCGGCAGGGTCAGCTTGACGAGCCGGTGCCCGTCGGTCGCCACCACCGAGGTGTCCTCCTCGCTGACCTGAAAGTACACGCCCATCATAGCGGGGCGCAGGGCGTCCTGGCTCACGGCGAACGCCGTCTTGTCGATGGAGCGGCCCAGGAGCCCCCCCTCCACGTTGATCTCGTGCTGCTCCTCCAGCTCCGGCAGCTCCGGATAGTCCGATCCGTCGTGGCCCACCATTTTGTAGTGGCCCTGATCGGTGTCCATCCGAATCTCGAAGTCACTGTCCGCCGCGAACTCAATGGGCAGGTCCGGCAGCGCCCGGAGGGTATCGATCAACCGCTGGGCCGGTACCGCGATGGGGGTGCTCTCCGGCGTGCCGTTCTTCTCGAACTGAACCGGCACGGTCTGGATGATCGAGATTTCGAGATCGGTGGCGCTCAGACGCAACGTGTCCCCGTCCCGCTCGAAGAGGATGCACTCCAGGATGGGCATCGTGCTCTTCGACGGAACGGCGCCCTTAACGGTGTTGAGCGCCTCGAGGAGGTCGGCGCTGGAGGCAGTAAATTTCATGGGTGTCGGCGCGTTGCGGAAAGGAAGCGTCGAGGAACTCTGCGTAGGAATAAAGAGATGCAAACCCGCATCTACGGCCTGTACGGAAGGGGGCGACGAAAGATTCAGCCCCGAGTGGGCCGTGCCGCCACTCACTGGCCGTGGCGTTCGAGCTTCTGCCCGATGGCATCCACCGTGTCCCGGAACGACTCGTCGTCCGCCATTCGGTCCTCCACGGCGTTGTTGGCGTGAATGACGGTCGAGTGGTCCCGCCCGCCGAAGTGGAGGCCGATGTCTTTCAGGGAGTGCTGGGTGTGCTTCTTGGTGAAGTACATTGCGATCTGACGGGCGCGGGTGACGTCTCGCTTGCGGGTCTTGCCTCGCATTTTCTCCTGCGAGATGCCGAGGTGCTCGCAAACGATGCGTTGAATGTCGTCGACCGTGAGGGTGGCGGCCCGCTCCTGAAAGAGGTCGTGGAGCACCTCTTTGGCGAGGTCGAGGGTGATGTCGAGCTGGTGGAGGGTGGCGTGGGCCAGAAGGCGGATCAGCGCGCCCTCGAGCTCACGGATGTTGCTTTCGATGCTCTGGGCGATAAACTCGACCACGTCATCGTCGAGGTCGATTCCGTCGTCCTCGGCCTTGCGGCGGAGAATCGAGATGCGGGTGTCGAGGCCTGGGGGCTTCAGGTCGGCGGAGAGCCCCCACTGAAAGCGAGACAGCAACCGTTCCTCAAGGCCGTCGATCTCGCGCGGCGGACGGTCCGCCGACAGCACAATCTGGTTGCCCGCCTGCCGGAGGGCGTTGAAAATGTGGAAGAACTCCTCCTGGGTTTTCTCCTTCCCGCCGAAAAACTGCACGTCGTCTACGATGAGCACGTCCACCTGCCGGTAGAACGTCGAAAACTCGCCGATCTGGTTTTCCTGGATCGACTGGACGAACTCCGTGGTGAACCGTTCACTGGAAACGTAGAAGACGGTTTTCGAGGCGTCCCGGGCCGCGACGTGATTCCCGATGGCCTGAATGAGGTGGGTCTTGCCGAGCCCCACGCCGCCGTACACGAGAAACGGGTTGAAGCTCGTCTCGCCCGGATCGGCAGCGATGGAGCGGGCGGCGCTGCGGGCGAGGCGGTTGCACTCCCCCTTGATGAAGCGGTCGAACGTGTAGCTGTCGTTGAGCTGGCTGTCGACCTCGGCGTTCTTCAGGCCCGGTATGGCAAACGGGTTCTGGACTGGGGGGGCGCTTTTCTCGTCGCCCTCGGCGCCTGCCTGCGCGTCGTCGGGGCGGGCTTCATCGCCGGACGGGGCGGGCGAGGACGGCTCCGAGGAGGGCGCGGAGGCCCCCGACGAACTGGGCGGCGCCTCCGGCTCGTCCGGCGCGTTGGGGGGCGGAGCCGACTCCGGGTCGGCCGGCCGGGCCGGAAGCTGCATGGAGGCGCCCCGGTGGGGGGCCTCCGGGTCGTCCTGCTCGATGACCACGTCGTAGAACAGACGGCCGTGGGGGCCGAGCACCCGCGTGACCGTCTTTCGGAGCAGAGAGAAGTAGTGCTCCTCAATCCACTCGTAGTAAAACCGGCTTGGAAGTTGGATCGTCAGCTTGCGCAGGTCGTCCTCGTCCTCCAAGGAGTGGGCCTCCAGCGGCTCAAACCAGGTCGTGAAGCTCTGGCGGCTCACGTTGTCCCGGATGATGTCGAGACATTCGTTCCAGGCGCGGTCGGCGGACTGATCCATTCCAGGCCAAGCTCAGTCTCGCGAGCAAGGGGGCTCGCCAGGGTGATCGGAGACGAAGACGAGAGAAGGTGGTGCTAGGCCCCTCGGGCCGTGTGCGGCCCCAAACAGCCGCCGGTTCCGAGGCCGACCCGGGAGGCGGCCCCCGAGACGAATGTTTTGGGGCCCCAGACGGATGCCGAGAGGGCCGCCAAGACGACGGTCAAGGCTCACTCTGTGCCGCGCCGCCCAAACCGGGAACGCTTCGCTTTGCCCTCACCGGAACGGGCCTACTGCGGGCCGACACGGGCCCCGCCGGAAACGCGCACAGCGACGTTGCGACACCGCCGCTGTGGACCGCTGAACGGTCGTGAGACAATTCGGGAGTACGAACGATAATCATCGCCCGCGGCAACGTCAAGAACCGAGGCGGCGCGGGCCCGCCCGGGCCGGCGGCCCCGCCGACAGAGAATATTCAACACGAGATTGTCCGGACGCAGTTGTCCTCGTCCCCGGCCCATCCATACATTGCGGCCTACAGTCCCCGGCACTCGGTGCCGGGTTCGCATATGTTTTCGAGCAACCCCGACGGTTTGATGAGCGATCCAGGCATTAAAGCACTCAGCAAGAAGGCAACGGAAGAGCAGGCCGCCTGTCCGGTGACGCTGGTGGTCAGCGGAAACATGGTGACCGGGCACATCGTGGCGCGAGACACCTTTGAGGCGGACACGACCCGGATGGTAGAAATGGCACAAGAGCAGGCCGAGGACGACGAGGCCGTCCAGGCCATGGGCGATTCAATCTCCGCCATGCTGGACGAGGTGGGGGCGTCCGACGACGGGACGTTCGTGCACGTGTCCGTTCAGGAGGTCATGACCGGTGCGGAGGCCATCAACCTGGGGGGGTCGGTCTTCCGGTTCCGTACGAGCGAGATTGAGGGATACACCATCGGGACGGTGGAGACGCGAGAAGGATAGGGCATTGGGGGGATCCGTTCGGCCGTCCTGGCGGAGCGGGCCCGCCCCACGCTGCTCCGCCGTCGTGGCGGTGGCCGCGCCGCGGCCTACTCGTCGTACGTAATCGTGACGGTGCGCCCCTCGTACTCAATCTCCACGCCGTCCTCCACGCGGGTCACCGTCGCGACGGACCGATCGAGGTCAGGGTCCTTGCCCTTTAAGAACGCGCGGACGGTCTCCTCCGCCACGGCCACGTGCTCGGGCTGTTCGCCGAGCTGATCCACATCCTCGGCCGCGTCGAACAGAAGCGGCGTGAGCTGGGCAATCGAGGTGGCCGCGATGAACTCGGGAGTGGGGCCTTCCATGTCTTCCATGATGATGCAGAAAAGTTGGGCAGCAAATTGAACGAGGCCTCGCTCTGAACCGCTCTCTCGTAGAACGAGCGCGTGACCCGTTTGAATTAGGGACGCGTCGCGATGTTTTGGGGGACACGTACCCCCAGCTCGTCGCCCCGGCACAAATCATCCAAAACGAAAGCGCCCACGGCCTCCCCGTTGTCTGGGGGCCGCGGGCGCGGTGGATAGGGACCGAGACGTTTGAACGGAACGCCGCTACACCGAAATATCGGCGAGCTGGGCCTCCACCTCGTCCCGTCGGTCCTGCAGAAACGGGGGCAGCATCAGCGTGGTGCCGAGCTCGTCAACGGACTCGTCGTGGAGGAAGCCGGGCGGGTCCGTTGCGATTTCGAAGTTGACGCCGTTCGGGTCGCGGAAGTAGAGGGAGTGAAAGTAGTTGCGGTCCTTCATCGTGGTAACGTCGTGGCCGGCGTCGCGGAGCCGCTGGCGAATGGCCCGCTGATGCTCGTCGTCCGACACCCGGAACGCCACGTGGTGGACCGTGCCGTAGCCCCACTGCCCCTCGTGCATGTTGGGCTCGTTGTAGAGGTCGATGAACTGGGCATGGTCGGGGCCGGGCACCCGGAATCGGGTCCAATCGCCGTTCTGGGGGGTTGGCTCGTGGTCCACCTGCTCGTAGCCCATCAGCTCGAGGACCTCCGTGGTCAGTTGACCATTGTGGGGGTGAATGGTGACCCCGTGAAACCCGCGCACCGCGTGCTCGGCGGGCACAGGGCCGCCGGCCCACGGCTCAATGTCGGACGTTCCCGTAATGAGCTCCAGGGGCTGATCGTCGTGGTCTTGAAACTGGATCACGGTCCGCCCGAAGCGCTCCGTCACGGGATACAGGGTGGCTTCGTCGGCCGCGTCGAGCCGATCCACCCAGTAGTCCACGGCCCCTTCCGGAATGGTAAAGGCCGTGGCCGTGGCCTGCCCCCGTCCCACCTGCCCCTTCTGGATGCTGTGGTGGGGTTTGAAGGTGAGAACGGTCCCCGGCGTGCCCGTCTCGTCGGCGTAGTAGAAGTGATACATCGTCGGTCCCTGAAATGCCTCCGAGGGGTTGTTGAAGAGAACCGTTTGCTTAACCAGACGAAGCCCCAAGACGCCCGTGTAGAAGTCCAGGTTTTCCTGCGGGTCGTGCGCGTAGGCGGTGACATGGTGGATGCCAGATACTGGATCGCTCATGAGTGGAAGGGCTTTTTTAAAGAAAACAACGGGACGGGGGGAAAGACATAGCGACGTGATCTCTCTGACGCACGTTTGCTCCCCGGTGGGTACAGTCTACAAACCCTGGTGCCGAAGATTGTTCGAGCGACCAACGTTGAAAAGGAGCGGACCGTTGCGCGAACGGATGCCTGAGTTGGGGCGTCTCGTGGTGGAGTGGGGGCTCGTGTCGCCACACGAGTCCGGGGCCGTTCAGATGAGCGGGCCGCCGCCGAAAGACGTTGGTGGGGCCTTGGTGGGGCCTACAGAAGAATCCGGCGAGCAGTGCCGACGACTCGGTCGATCAACGCGTCCCGAAACTGCTCGGCCCGGACGGCGGCGAGCCCCGCTTGTTTGAGTGCCTCCATCTCGGCCACGTCCTTCTGACCCCGAACGAGCGACTCAAACTCTTCCCGGGAGAGCTCTCCCTGCGCCAGCAGGCGCCCCCATCGTTTCAGGTCGTCCTGCGTCTGGTTCAGGAACGCTTCCCCGTCCTCGAGGGCAGCCTCTTGCATTTCCTGAAGGTGCGTCCGGGCCAGGTCGGTGACCTCGTCTCTGAGGGCGTCGAGAAACGCGTCAACGTCAGGCATTAGTGCAGGGACTGGATTGATGAAAGGGGGGCGGGCGCACGGGGCGGGGCTGCACTACGGGCTGTTACGGACCTCGTCGGGCTTCTTCTTGCCGCTCTCCAGCTCGATGATGGTGTCGAAGGCGCGAGCGATCTGGGTTTTCTTTTCCTCAACAAACGTCGCCGAGAATGCGGATTGCTCCTCCCAGTCGGCCAGAAACCCCCCTAGAAGATCCCGGTCGGGATCGATAAGGATGCGCCACTGCCGGGCTGAGATCTCGTTCTCGGGGCGTCCCTCCGCAAACTCGTAGGCCTTCTCCAACTCGGTTTTTAGGTGTTGAACGGCGTCGGCATGGTCCGCATAGGGCGCGGTGGCCTTATCCATCAGGGCCAGGGCCTCCACCTTTAGTGAGGTGGCCTGCTCGTACGCCCGGGCGTTAAATTCGGAGATGGTGGGCCCACAGGCCGTGGCGGCCAGTAGCAGAAGGCCCAGAAAAGCCGTTCTTCCTGCGGGGGGGACGAGTGCCAGAAGACGGTTGGGCGGGCGGGACGCGGGGTGTGGCATGAGTGCCAAAGGGGAGAGACGATGTGCTATGAGTCTGCATCGGAGGATGGCTTTTCTGTCTCCTCCTTCATCGAGGCTCGCTCGGTGCGGGCCTTCCGGTCCCGCTCTTCGGGACTCCGAATGCCAAGACGGGTGAAAATCCGAAAGACCCCTCCGCTGCCCCCTGCGATAAGGAGGGCCGTGAGGACTTGGCCCGGAAGGGTCGGGCGCCCGATGTGCTGCGCCTGAATCTCCGGAAAGCCCCTCAGAAGCTCGGCGACGATGTCGAGGTCGTAGTTCAGAAACACCAGAAAGGCGACCGCGATGATGAGGGGGGTCTTTACGCCACGGCCCTCGAAGTAGCGAATGAACAGGCGCCAGTCGAAGAGCACGGACATGGCCGATTCGAATACGAGGGAGAGGGCAAGCACCAAAAAGAGCACATTGATGACCTGGGTGCGGTCCATCCCAGTGCGTGGAGATGCAGTCCCCGACGTGTCTTGAGCCTGCGACCCAAGCGCCCTTTGGACATCACTGAGGGCCGTCTGGAGGGCTCGGGCCGACTCGGCCGAAAGGGAGACGGAATCGGAGACTGCGGTCTGGTCGTGACCGGGCGTGACGGATAGAAGAAATGCCGTCAGGAGAAGGGTCGCAGACATGGCAAAATCTGCGTAGGTCAAAAGAGGCGCTCCCCTGCTCTTCAGCGTCCCTTTCGGGGGCCGAAAGCGGAATTCATAGACAGATGAAACGGCGTAAGTATAACGTCCGGTGCCCGAGTCCCAACCCCCTTTCGTTGGTGCAGAAGAACCCCCGACCTTCCGGCCGAAAGCGAGACGACAGAGATTGATCGCAAACGGTAGAAATAACGGGCCTCCGGATGAGTGCCGAATGCTCGTCGGAGGAGAGCATTGAGAGCGAGGCCCTCCGTTATCCACAACTTATCCACGCCTGGGTCGCTACGTTATAAATAACGGAAGTCCGTTTCACGTCGTAGAAACGGGTTTTTCGGGGGGCATACCGGTCTCTAAGTCTGTTATTGTTTGTGTCCCAGGCGGCAGGGGACTTTCGGAAGAAGTTATCCACATTCCCGTCCACAGGTGATTGGGGGACCGATCCCCAGAGCGGCCATCAATAACAGCAAAACGATAGCCAGGCGATCGGCGCCAACGGACCTGTGCGAATTCTGGACGAGAGCAACGGCTGTCCCGCCCCCTATGGAATCCTCTCTGGGGGCCGGTCGTAATGTAGATGATATTCGGCGGTGGCTCTACAGATCGCCGTCACGCGTACCCTTCATTTGGATTTGTCTCCTCCCCATGGCCGACGAAAGTAGTGCATATCCCGAGCCGAGTGATTTCGAAGTGATGCGGCCGACCTACTACGAGAACGACGACGGCTTCATCACGGCCAAGATCGAAATTTCTCCGTTCAGCGTCGAGGGGGAGAGCCGGACGAAGGCGGGGGCCCGCCGCGCCGCCATCCACGAGGCGCGCAAGACGTACCATTCCTACCACCCCAGCTACGAGGTCGAAAGCCCGTTCCCGGATCATTTCGTTGACCGGGAGGGAACGGAGTGGCACCGTCTTCCCCCCTTTCAGCGCTCCACCTACGGGGACTACAAGTTCGTCGACGACTACGGCGACGAGGAGGAGGCCGTAGAGGAGGACTACGTCGACATCGAGACGATGCTTCTGTGGGACGTGCGCCCGGTCGACGTGCTCGACGGGGAAGAAGTAGAAGCGTAACCGCGACCCTCGTTGCAGTCGTTCCGGGCCGGGTCATTCGTCGGCCAAAGTGGACGCCATTTGCTCGCCCGTCTCCAGGCCGCTTCGGATTGCGGCGTGGAGGCGCGCCGCCCCTGCCACCCAGTCGCCCGCCACGTACACGCCTTCGCGGGCGGCTCCTCGCCGCGGGTCCTCTCGGAGGCTGTCGTCAGGCAGTGCGTACCGCCAGCCCTGGTGGTCCGTCCAGTCGGGGGCGGTGAGGCGTTCGTCGCCAATGAGGGCCGCGGTGTGTTGGGCGAGGTCCGCAACGTTGTCCTCTGGGGGGGCGTCGTACCGCTGTGTCGACCACTCGGGACTTGCCTGCACGACGAGGACCGATCTGCCCTCCGGCACATGTCCGGGCTTGCACTCTTCGCGCCCGATCCAGCCGACCTCGTGGTCCGTGTCGGTGTTGACCAGTGCGTAGTAGGGCACGTCGACCTCGAAGTCGTACCCGAGGACGGCAGTCCAGACCGTTCGGTATTCCACCGCGCCGGCCGCCTCGCCGAGGCGATCCACGGCGTCAATCCCGGTCTCGTCCAGGAGCCCTGCTGTCTGCGGCGCGGGCGGATTCAAGAGAAGCGCGTCGAACGGCCCGTGCGTGCTGCCGGCCGTCGTCGTGAGGTGCCAGCCGTCGTCGGGGTGGAGGGCCGCGATCCGCGTCCCGCGCCTGATCGCCGCGCCGGTCGCGCCGAAGAGATGCTTGGCCAGGCGCGTGATTCCGTCTTCGTACGTCCACCGCCGCGCGTCCCCGTCGCGCCCTTTTGAAACGGTGCCGTCGGCGTCGAACGTCCAGATGGGACCGTCCACCTCCACGAGCCCCGTGTCGAACGTGTCGGCAACCAGAGAGCTGACGCGACCCCCGGCGTCCTTGAGGTAATTCGCGCCGTACTCGTAGACCGTCCCGTCCCGGCGCCGTGCAGCGGCGCGGCCACACAGCCCCCGCGACTTCTCAAAGACCGTGACCTCGACATCGGGGCGGGCGGTGCAAAGGGCGTACGCGGCCGCCGCCGCCCCGGCCCCGGCGCCGACCATGCCCACTTCGACGCTCATGGGCGTGTACTCGCGTTTTTGCGGGGAGAGCGAAGAGCAGAGGACGAAGATAGAAAAGGCCCGCCCTCGCAGAAGAGGAGGCAGGCCAGCCTGTATTACTCAACGTAACACTTTCTAAAATAGGAAAATCGCCCCCGGGGCGTCAACCCTTGGGCGTAAAGGACCTGAAACGATCCTCCCAGTCTTGGGGGCCGGAGCAGTGATTCGTCGTCCGGTCCACTCCGCTCGTCGCACAGATCCACCGGTCCATCGGAGAGGCCGAATCCATGCATCGTGTGATCCGGTCAGACCTACGCGAGGGGGCGGGGGCCGCCCAAACGGCCCTGTTCTGAGCGCCTCACTTGCTCATTCGCTCTGACTCAGTGCCTACGTCCACCATGACCCACGCTCGCGAAACCCGTCTCCACGACGCGTCCAACTTCGACGACTTCATGCTCGCCGCGGTCTCCGCGATGCTCATCGCGGCCATTTTCGTGGTCTAACCGGCACTGTGTTGTTTCCAGCAAAGGGGACCCGCTGGATCGCCTTTGCCCATCCCGTTGGTGGGACTTGGGATAGGACGCAGGCCACCAAGTCACGGGTCGGACGGCGACGGGGCCAGGGACACCGTCGTGACCACGCTCCGATGGTCCGACGGATACCCTGAAACCGAGCGGTCCGTCGGGGACGCGTCGCGCAGGCCGACCGTGTAGGCCGTCTCGACGCTCACCGACTCGCCCGCCACGTAGATGAAGTCGATGCGGTCGTGCACCTCGTCCGGATCGCCGGTGAGGGTCGTCCAGGTGGATCCGGGCCGCTTCACTTCATCCGGGTGGGCCACGCGGAATGCGTCCCGAAAGCCGCGTTCGGCGACCGCACGGGAGGTGGGCCACGGCACTTCGAGGCCGAGATGGAGGCCGGCCTCGGCGGCCGCAGGGGTCCAGTCGAGGTGCGAGGGCTCGTTGAAATCCCCCATCAGGAACGTCGGCACGTCCTCCTGTACAGACTTTGCCAGCGCGTCGAGCACCGGCTTAATTTCAGGGGATCGGGTTTTCCGGGCCTGGGCCACCGCCTCCTGCGGCGTCAGCTCGTTGTCCCGGAGGGCGTAGGGCTCGTAGGGGTACGGGCTCAGGTGGACGTTGGCGATGCGGATGGGGGCGTCGACCGTCAGGTACAGGAGGGCCCCGTATCGTGTGGGGCGGGAGATGGGATACCGACTGAGCAGGCCGGTGTCCTCCTCATTCGCCTCGTGCTCGTCGCTGTGGTGAAAATAGTAGTCCAGTTCGTCGGCAATGTGGCGGAGCCGAGGCTCGCTGATTTCTTGCAGCGCCACCACGTCCGGGTCGACCGCTTCGATGGCGCGAACGGTGCCGGTGTCGGGTGTGGCGTAGAGCACGTTGTACGTCATGACCGTCAGCGAATCCGGCCGGTCGCGCTGAGGCGCGGGGGTCTCCTGGGCCCAGGCCCCCGTCGTCCCCAGCGAGGAGAACGCGAGGGCCGCGAGGAGCGCGAGCACGAGATCGGGCCGGAGCGGGCGAACCGAGGGCATAGGGCCAGCAGATCAGAAATGGAAAGCACCGAAGAGGTGGGTACTGCGCGATGCGTGCTACTCAAGAAGCCACATCTCGGTGTTGATGTCGTCGTCTCCCTGGCGGTCGAGTGCCGCCTGGTAGTTGTCGGGGTTCAGCGACTGCTCGCTTTCGGGGTAGCGGAACCGAACCGGAATTTCGTCGCCGTTGACGTTCTCGACGGACGGATCGATGTCCGGAATGCCTGTGCGTCGCCAGTTGAACCACCCCTCCAGGCCGGTGTAGAAGAGCGCAATCCATTTCTGGGTCCCGATTCGCTCTAGGGCCTGCGTCTGGTTGTCCACCGGGTACGACACGCCCGGTTGCCCGAAGTACCCGGACGGCGTCGACTGGCCGTACTGCCCGAACGACGCCTCGACGGCGTTCCGGTAGTGTGATTGAGCGTCCGCCGACGTCCAGCCTCGCTCGGCCGCCTCGGCCTTCAGGAACAGGACCTCCGCGTAGGTCATGATGAGCCCCTTCGCGGCGTCCGGCTCCTCGTAGTAGCGAGTGAAATTGAGGCCGGACTGGAAGTCACGCCCTCCGTTAAAGCCGTCGGAAGCATCGTTGGTTAACCCGTTCGGTACGCCCACAAACTTGGGAGTCCCATCCTCGACGGAGGCGGCGGTCGGGTCGCCGAAGACCGACAGACGCGGGTCGTCGAAGTGCTTCAGGGTGTCGGTGAGCGTCTCGCTCAGCCTGAAGGTCCGGAACGTTCCGATCCGTGACGTGTGGCGGGGCCACTCGTTCGGGCGCGAGTCGAGGTACTCCAGCGCCGCGTTGTCGTCATTGGACGTGAAGACGGGCGCCGTCTCCGGGGCGCTCGTGATGGACTGGAAGGCCTCGGAAACGGACACGTCGCCCCCCTCCAGGTCGAGCGTAATGTTCTTCTCGGAGAGCCGCATCAGGAGGCGCAGCCGCAGGGAGTTGGCGAGTTTCTTCCACTTCATCAGGTCGCCGTTGTAGAGAATATCCCCCTGGATGGAGCCGCTGCCCGGCGTGAGCAGCTCGTTCGCCCGCCGAAGGTCGGCGAGCATGCCCCGGTAAATGGCCTCCTGTCGGTCGTATTTCGGTGTCTCAATGCCTTCCTGCACCGCCACCGACTCGGAATAGGGCACGTCCCCGTACGCATTGGTGAGCATCGAGAAAATCCAGGACTTGAGCACGAGCCCGACCCCTTCGTACTGGGGCTGGCCCCGTTCCTGGGCGATCTGGATCATGTCTTCTACGTTTCGAAGGTCGCCGTACAGGGGCTGCCAGTAGCCGACCCCGGCCCAGTTGTACCGGTCAATTTCGGTGGCGAACGAGACCTTGGCGGTGTACTGAAGCACCAGGTTGCCGGTGGTATGGGCCGTATTCACGGAGGTGTTGACCGAGCCCCGGATGACGTCCGGAAGCAGAAGATTAGGCGTCACTTCTTTGGGCTCGTTTGGGTTGTCGTTTACGTCTTCGAATCGACTGTCGCAGCCCGTGCTGGCCACAGCCACGGCGAATATCGCCAGAAGGGCCAGAAAAGAAGGAGCGCGAAGGGATGAGGGAAAGTGGAGAGACCGCATGGGAGCGTGTACGACGTTGAGAGGCTGTAAGGAGGGACCGCAGGTGGCCAGAGGTTAGAAGTCGAGCTGCACGTTCATTCCGAAGGAGCGGGTGGACGGAATCTGCTGCACCTCGAAGCCCGGAATCTGTCCGTCCCCCCCGGAGATTGTCGTTTCGGGGTCGACGTGCGGCACGTCGGTCCAGAGGAACAGATTGCGCCCCGTCACGGACACCCCCACGTTCTGCACCCCGGCCCGCGTGAGCCAGTCGGGGGTGAAGTTGTAGCGGAGGGACAACTCCCGCAGCTTCACGTAGGTGGCGTCGAAGGAGTTGGACTCGACGTTCGGGCGGTCGTAGTAGGTGCGGAGCCAGGTGACGTATTCGGCCTCCTTGGTGTTTTCGGAGAACGTCCCGTCGTCGTTTTGAACCACCCCGTCGCCCACCACCGTCTCGTTGCGGGCGCGGGTGGTGCCCTCCAGCGAGCCGCCTTCAATGCCGGTGGCGTGGGTGTTGGAGTAGAGGAGCCCGCCCTTTCGGACATCGAAGAGCACGTTGAGCTGCAGGTTCTCGTAGCTGAACGTACTGCCGATCCCGCCCCGCCAGTCGTGATTGTAATTCCCCACCTTCTCGACATTGTCGGTCAGCTGGGGCAGGCCGTCCTCGTAGATGATTTCTCCGGTGTGCGGGCTGTTGGGGGCCTCTACCCGGTCGAAGACCCGGCCGTATATGTCGCCCATCCGGCCGCCCTCGCGGGCCTGGGCGGAGCCCCCGAAGGGCCCCTCGCCGAGCACAAAGGTATCGATGCCGTCCGCCAGTTCCACGACCGTGCTCCGGTTGCGCGTCCAATTCAGGGACACGTCCCACCCAAAGCCGCTCCAGTCCTGAATCGGGCTGAGCTGGAGGCGCGTCTCCACGCCGGTGTTGCGGATCTCCCCGGCGTTGACGAGGCGGCTGTTGTACCCGGTCGACTGGGCGAGCGGTACGCTCAGGATCTGATCGCGTGTGGTGCTCCGGTAGTACGTGACGTCGAGCTGAGCACGGCCGCCGTAAAACCGAAGGTTGGTCCCGACTTCGTAGGAGGACGTGATTTCGGGCTGCAGGTTGGCGTTGGCCAGGTCCGTCTCCGACACCACCGTCTGGGTGCTGCCCCATGCCTCACCGAAGGTGTACGTGTTGGTGAGGCGAAACGGGTCGGTGTCGTTTCCAACCTGGGCCCAACTGGCCCGCACCTTGGCGAACGAGAGCGGGAGGGATTCCGGCACCTCTACGAGGTCCGAGACAATTACGCTGAGCGAGGCCGAAGGGTAGAAGTACGAATTGTTGTCCAGCGGCAGCGTGCTCGACCAGTCGTTGCGGCCGGTGAGGTCCAGGAAGAGCAGGTCCTGGTAGCTCACCGTACCGGAGGCGAACACCCCGAGAATCTCCTGGGCCTCGTCTCGCTCGTCGGCCTGCACGTTGGAACGAGCGTTTCCGATGTTGTAGACGTCGGGAACGCTCAGGGCCTGGGCCGTCAGCTGCACGTTGCGGCGGGTCTGCCGCATGAAGTTGGCCCCCACCGAGGGCTCGAACGTGAAGTCGCCCACCTCGCGGGTGTAGTTGAGCAGGAGGTTGGAATTCCATTCCGTGAACGTCCGGTCCGTCTCCTGCAGCCATCCGTTGGGGGCGGTAATCGAGCTGAAGGCCTTTCGCTGTTTCGTCCCCTGATTGCTGTAGTCGAGTCCCGTCCGGGCCCGGAGATTCAGGTTATCGGTAAACTCGTACCGGGCGGAGACGCCCCCGTAGAGGCGATCGCGGTCCAGGCCGTTGGTGTTTTCGTTGACCTGGAAGTAAGGGTTGTTCGTCCAGTTGCGGTCGTAGTGCGCCTGCTGGGTCCCCTCTTCCCGCCAGTAGTCTTTCAGAAGATCATTCTCCACGTGGCGGGCGCCCCAGGTGAAGTAGTACATGATCGACTCCGACCCGTATCCGGAGCTGGGCAGGTTGTCGCTCGTCGTGGTCGCGTAGTTTGCGTTGGCGTCGACGGTCAGGGCATCGGTAACGTCGTAGCTGGCCGACAGGGACGTGCTGGTGCGATCGAGATCGGTGTTGGGAACGATGCCGGTCCGGTCGCTTCGAGAGAGGGAGGCCCGGAACGAGCTGTTCTCGCCCCCGCCCCGCACGGCCACGTCCGTGCTGACGTTGGTGCCGGTGTTGAAGAAGTTGCGGACCTTATTGGGGGCGGAGGTCACCTCGGTCGGGACCAGTTCGCCTGCCTCGTTGCGGGGGCCCTGCCACTGCGGTCGTTCGACCCCTTCGTCCATGCGGACGCCCCAGTTCCATCCGGGGGCGTTCGTGCCGTCGACGTAGGCGAATTCGCCTCCATTTCCGTAGCCGTACTCGTTCTGGTAGTCCGGCAGCCGGAGGGGGCGGCTGGCCGTCACACTGGTGCGAACCGTCGCCCCAATGCCGTCCGTCTCCGAGCCGTCCTTCGTCTCGATAAGGATGACCCCGTCCGCCGCCCGCGAGCCGTACAGGGCCGCGGCGCTCGGGCCCTTCAGCACGCTCATCTCCGAGATGTTCTGGGCATTGATTTGGCTGAGGCCGTTGCCGAAGTCCACCTGCGTGGTCTGCGCGTCGGAGCCCTGCGTATTGGGCGTGTTGTCGATTGGAATGCCATCGACAACAATGAGGGGGCGGTTGGAGCCGGCCAGGGAGGATTCCCCGCGGATGGTAACGCGTGGGGTGCTGGCCAGGCCGCCGGATCCGCCCGTGACGTTCAGACCCGAGACCTTCCCGGACAGGTTGTTCATGACGTTGGGCTCCGGCGCCTCGGCTACGTCGCTTCCCGACACCCGCTCCACGGAATAGCCGAGCGAGCGCTCCTCGCGGTCCACCCCGAGGGCCGTTACCACGACGTTTTCCAGGTCAACCGTCCCGGCGCCCAGCGTGATGTCGAGCGTCCGGGTGTCGCCGGCAGAGAGTTCGAGGGTGCGGGACACCTTCTCGAAGCCGACGAACGAAAAGACGATTGTCTGGCGGCCAGGCCGGACGGCGGCAAGTTCGTAGGCCCCGTCCGCGTCGGCGGAGACGCCGGTCTGGGTTCCCTGGACGCGTACGTTCGCCCCCGGAAGGGGCGCGCCGGTGGAGTCGGTGACGACACCGCGGACGGTAGCGGGGTCCTGCGCGCTGCTGGTGGGAGAGAAGCAAAGCGCACCGAGCAGAACGCCCAGAAGCAGTACAGAATACCGTAGCATGGGCAAGGCGAGGTCGAGTGAGTGCAATACGCCTTCCCCAAGGAAGGAGAGACGAAGGACGCGTTTGTGACGATTGGACTATTTTGATGTATTACGACGAAGAATAATGTTATTATTCAATGTGATTTATAATTTGGCAATGCGTAGATAATATTGGGGTAACAGTCAGGAATGCTCGTTTTGAGTGATTCGTTGGTCAAACGGAAGATATATGATCAATGTCATCGGTCCCTGTGCTACGCCCCCACGAGAGTGCAGGTGTGGACCTGGTCGGGAGGGCCTGTAGCGGCGGACGGTCGGCCGGTAGCGGTTGTCGAACGGAGAGGCAAGATCTTTGCTCTGATTGTTCACGCCTCAGTGTCAGGCCACTCGGGGTGATCTGTGCGGGGCGGCGCGCAAACGACGATGTGGGACGACGATGTGGATCGTGAGGGACATCCGGTGGCCCCTGCTTGCAGCCTACTGACTTCCAAACTGGCTTCATGGTTGCTCTTCGTTCTGTGCGCCCACTCGTGCTGTCGGCAGGGGGGGCGGTGCTCCTTGTGGGGCTGTTGGTTGGCGTCCTCCTACCGTCCGCACACGCCCAATCCCAGCGGGCGGACGACGTGTTCTACGGCAGGCTCGGGGGCGGGCTCTCCGATTTTACGAGCGACCTGTCGTCGTGGCGCCCGACGCATCCGTTTGGGGGCGGGAAGTTCACGCGAGGGGCGGGCCCTCCGTTCGTCTTCGTTGGGGAGGTGGGGTACCAGTTTTCGCCGCACTGGGCCCTGGGGATCGGGGTACAAGGGGGCAACTACCCTGTGGAGGTATACCCCGAGATCGAAGGCATCTCGGACTCGTACCGCTACACCCCGCGCGTACTGGGGCGCTACACGATTGGGGGCGGGGCCGTCGCCCCGTACATAGACCTGGGGCTGCACGCCACGCTGGGGGGGGACCGTCCCCCAACGCGCATCGGGGCCGGCCCCTCCGTGGGCGGCGGGGTGGACATCCGGCTGGGGCGGGCGGCCTCGCTCTACGTGGAGTCGCGTGTCAACCTGACCGTTCCGAGTGGGGCCGTGGACGGATCCGACTCCGGGACCCGGTTCGACATGACCGGTCAGCTTCTCGGACTCGGGCTGAAGGTACACCTCACGGCCCCGACCCCGCCGCGGATCATCCGACTGGAGGGGCCGGATACGCTGGACACTGGCACGTCGGTGACGTTCGCGGCGACTGTCAACGAGGAGGCGGCCGACCGGCCCCTGGACTACCAGTGGGACTTCGGCGACGGCGCGACCGCGACCGGGCGGACGGCGACGCATGCCTACGACCGGCCCGGGCGGTACGTCGTCTCCGTCTCCGCCCGCAACCGGGCCGGAACGGCGGAGGCGTCCACGGCCGTCGTGGCCGAGCCGCCCCCGGAGCCCCCTCACATTGCGACGGCCCGCGCCGCACCGGAGCCGGCGGCCGCGGGGGCGGCGGTGCAGTTTAGTGCGGCGGCCACGGGGGGCAATCCGATTGCGTACGAGTGGCGGTTTGGGGACGGCGCAAGCGCGGAGGCGGCGTCTCCCACCCACACCTACGACACCCCGGGCACGTACACCGCACGGCTCCGGGTGTCCAACCCGGACGGAGACGACACCCGAACGGTGACGGTCCGGGTGGCCCGGCCCGCCGGGGCGGACACGAGCGCCTCGGGGGCGGGCCCGAGCCCCACGGATTCGACGACGACGCCCCCCGAGCCGACCGCTCCCCCGGCCGACACGTCCGCGCAGGAGCGATGGGGGATCGTCGTCGCCTCCATGAGCGAGGCGGGGCAGGCGGCACTCGTGGCCCGTCGGTACCGCGAGCAGTTTTCGGGGGCGTTGCGCGTGGACGTGCGCTCGACGGAGGATGATCGGGGCGTACGGCGACACCGGGTGGTGATCGGGCCGTTTGAGGAGACGGAGGCGGCCCAGCAGGTCCTCAGGGAGCGGGCGGAGATGCTGCCGTCGGGGGCGTGGCTCCTTCGCCTCGAGTAGCCAAGGCCCTGTCGTGAAGGGCCCAGACGGCCGCGCTCCACGCGGCATCCGTGTCCCCACGCCCAATTCAAGCCCCGATTGAAACCGTCCCCCGAGGCCCATGTGAAAGCACAAGTGCAAACACGTGTCCCCGGAGGGGTGGCAGAGCCTGGTCGAATGCACCGGTCTTGAAAACCGGCGGGCCGCGAGGCCCCGGGGGTTCGAATCCCTCCCCCTCCGCTTCTTGGCCTGCATGCATCAGGGGCCCTTCCATCTTCCCATCTGTAGGGCTGAACCGCGGGCGAGGTCGCTCCCGGAGCACAGGCCCATCTCCAGACGTTGCTCACCCGCCGGGATCCGCCATGGCCGCGCCGGCCGCCTCGGAGCTGTCCGCCCTTCGCCGGTTCACGCGGCGCTACCTGCAGTACGGCACCGTGGCGCTTCTGGGGGCCCTCCTCCTCATCGAAGGGGCCGGGCCCTGGCTCGTCGAGTGGTTCCGGACGACCCCCGGCCCACAACTGTGGGGGCGCGTGCCGTTTGCGTTCGTCACGTTCGCCGTTGGGCTCTGGACGCGCCTGCACCTCTGGGCCCTACTCGTGCCCGGGGTGCTCGCGCTCTTCCGCTGGGCCGACGTGCGGGCCGGCCTGAAGCACGGCGTGGGCTGGATGCTCGTGATTGGGGCGCCGGTCGCCATGGTTCACGTGGCCATCGAGCGGGGCATCTTTGCCGTCGCCACGCTGACCCGCGAGGGCATCTACCCCAACTTCACGACGTCGTTCGACTTTCGGGCGATCGACCCCTACGGCATCGGCGGGTGGCGGCTTGCCGTCTTTCTCGTGCGGCGCCTGATCGCCGACTATTTTACCTACTTCATCGTGGCGGCGCTGTGCTTTGCGTACGAGCACTTCGCACGGTCGCGGGAGCAGGAGGCCCGGACCCAGGCGCTCCAGGCCGAGCTGGCGCAGGCACAGCTGCAGGCGCTGCGCATGCAGGTGAACCCGCACTTCCTGTTCAATACCCTCAACGCGATCACCGTCCTGGTGCGCGGGGGCGAGACGGCGAAGGCGGGCCGCACGCTTCGCCTGCTGAGCGACATGCTGCGCGCCACCTTCCAGGGGGTGGACGTGCAGACGGTCCCGCTGCGGGAGGAGATCGACCTGGTGGAGCGCTACCTGGAGATCGAAGAAATCCGCTTCGAGGACCGACTGCGGACCGAAATTGACGTCGATCCGGCCGTGAGTGAGGTGGCGGTGCCCTACCTGTTGCTCCAGCCCCTGGTGGAGAACGCCGTCCGCCACGGCATCGCGCCCCACGCCGAGCCGGGGACGGTGCGCGTCACGGCCCGCCCGGCCACCACGCACGGCCAGAAGGGCGTCGAGCTGACGGTGGCCGACAGCGGGCCGGGCTTCTCGGACCCCCCGGAGGTCCTTCTGGACGAGAGCGAGGGGGTGGGCCTCTCCACGACGAAACGCCGGCTCGACACGCTCTACGGCGAAGCGCACGCCCTCGAGCTCGGCCCCGCCCCGGACGGCGGGGCGCGCGTGACAATCCGGATTCCGTGCAGCCCGCGGGACACGCTGTTCCCGTCCGAAAAGCAGCGGAAGGCCCCTGCGGCCCCGGCCCCAAGCGCGTAGCCCCGGGCCCGCACCGAGCACGCGCGGGAGCGGACGACGCGCATCTGCCTGTCTACATCTACCTGTCTATCCTGCCCGTGCACGCGCCCCTCCACGCCCGCACTGCTCAGACGCCACAACACACAGCCCCATGCCCATTCGTGCCCTCATCGTTGACGACGAGCCGCTTGCCCGAACCGGGGTGCGGCAGCTTGTGGAGCCCCTCGACGACGTGACCATCCTCGGGGAGGCGCCCGACGGGGACGAGGCGGTGCGTCAGATCGAGGCGCAGGCGCCCGACCTCGTGTTTCTCGACGTGCAGATGCCCGAAATGAGCGGGCTGGAGGTCGTGCGCGAGGTGGGGGTGGAGGCGATGCCGCTCACCATTTTCGTAACGGCCTACGACCAGTACGCGCTCGACGCCTTCGAGGCCCACGCGCTGGACTACCTGCTCAAGCCGATCGAGGAGGACCGCTTCGAGGAGGCGATGGAGCGGGCGCGCCAACAGCTCCGCCAGGTGGAGGCGGACACGCTGAATGAGCAGCTCCGGGGGGTGCTTCGGGAGTATGCGGATGGGGGGGAGACGGGCGGCATCGAGCGCTTCACGATTCGGAGCCGGGACCGCATCTATTTCGTGGACGTCGAGGACGTGCAGTGGATCGAGTCCGAGGGCGATTACGTCGCCCTGCACGACGGGGACGACGCCCACCTGGTCCGGAAGACGATGAAGAAGCTCGAGGAGCAGCTCGATCCCGATCAGTTCCTGCGCGTGCATCGCTCCTACATCGTAAACGTGGAGCACATCGACGAACTGCGTCCCCTCGACCACGGCACCTACCAACTCCGCATGGCGAACGGCACGCCCCTGAAGACGAGTCGCGGCTATAGCGACAACATCGACGCGCTGCTCGACGCCACGGGCTAGAAGAGAACGACCATCGCCATTCGCCAGAACCCGCCTATCGTCTACACCCCCATGAACGCGTATCTTGCCGTGGTCGGCCGCCGGTCTTCCCACCCCGTGGAAGGGGCGGACCGATCCCCACTTGACCTGACGGATACCGCCCTGCCGACCTCGGTGCACGGAACCGAGGCGCGGCGGCTCTTCCGGGCCCTCGACGACGCCCTCCGCGAGATGCGGGTGCGGCAGGCGCAGGCCCCCGCCGACGCCACGTCGGCACTGCGGCTCGGGCTCATCGTAACGGCGGAGAACGGAACGGCCCTCGACGTGCACACGGCCTCGACGAACCTCCGCACGGTGGACCTGGACAATTCGGGCGACCGCGAGACGGTGCTCGGTGAGCTTCGGGATCTGGAGCAGGAGTTCCTGGCGGGCGGCTGAGGCCCCCGAGGGGCCACGGTTCTCGTAACGAAGTAGTGGGCTCGTAACGAAGTAGTGGGAAAGGGGCGCCTGCAGGCGGACGGGCCGTTCGGGGCGAATCACCAGCGAAGGCCGGCGGTGCAGCCCTAAGCGGGGTACAATTCTGTGATGCCCGCTCGCACCGCACACCGTTCCGCTCAGGTCAACCGCACACGCCATGCCCGATTCCCACGCCACGCACTCCGAGCGCCTCCCCAACGGATACGTCGAAAAGACGGACGGACGAGTGGCCCCCAAGGACCTGGTCTGGGATTCCTCCGACGCGGAATTCAGAGAGGTCGAACGAGGAGGCGCGGCCTTCGGGGCGAAGCTCGACGAGTTTGAGCGCGTCGCCACGCCGGCCTACTGGGTCACGTTCGACGGAACGACCGGCATCGTCTGGGGCGTCGGCACGTCGCCGGAGGAGAGCCTGCGGACGGCCAAGTTTGAGGCGTTCGGGGACGACCACGGGGCCGTCGGGTACGAGTTTGCCTGCTGGTGCGAGGAGATGAGCACCCGGGTGTGCTCCGAAACGCTGTACGAGAAAGTGAATGACGAAGGCCAACTTTCCATTTCGGAGGACCGCCTCCGGAAGCACATCACCATGACGTAGTCTCGTCGTGGGCCGCCCGTCCCGCATCGTGGAGGAACGGGCGGCCCGAATGCAGGAGGGAGCTGGCCGGGGGGCGGAGGCGGAATGCGAGGAGCGGCCCCACCGATCGCCGCCGCTCGGGCATTCGTCGCACCACACGGCCGGTTCGTCGCAGGACCGGCATCACGGACGGGCAAAAAGCATATGGGAGAGGCGCACGGCACGACGCTGCCCTGCGTGCCGCTCTTGTCTCCTGAATAATCCCGGCCGCCATGACTGCCCGCCGCCCACCGCTCTGGGGGCTTCTCCTGCTCGTCGCCGCCGTGGGACTCGCCGGCTGCGAGCCCTACATGAGCCTCACCGACCGCATTCCCACGCAGACGCGGCAGGCAACGGCCCTCCTGCCGGAGGCGCCCCGCTTCGCCGGCATGGTCGACCTGGAAGCGGCGACCGGGCAGCTTGGGGGGTGGACGGAGATGGACCTGCAGGAGCAGCTCCAGCAGGCAGAAGGCACCCGCCTAGGTACGTTCCTGGACGCGACGGGCATGGCGCCGGAGACGGACCTGAAGGCAGTATACGGGGCCGGCGGCCGCGGCCAGTCGTTCAGTGCGGTGGTGTTTGCGGACCTGACGCCGTCTCAGATGGACCGGTACCTGGACCGCGTGCCGGAGGCGGGCCGCGCAACGACCTACCGGGAGGTCCCCGTCTACCACCTCGTCTCGGGGGCCCAGACGGACGAGGCCTCCGCCCCCGACACCCTCACGATGGGGTTTGTGCGCGACGGGGTGATCGCCGCGGCCCCGGACGCCGGGCGCGTTGAGGCCATGGTGGACCGACACCGGAACGCGGCGACCGGCCTCCGGGGCAACGAGTCGTATATGACGCTCATAGAGCGGGTGGGCCACGGCAGCACGGCGTGGCTCGTGGGACGCGACGTCCTGCAGACTGCACTCCGCGACTCCACGGCGGGACGGGGCGACACGACAGAGCGGGCGTCTGATCCCAACGAGGCCGGGCTCCAGCGAATGCTTGGGGCCTGGGCCGACCGCACGCTGGGGATCGACGCCCCCTCGTCCTTCGAGGCCCCGGACGACAGTCGGTTCGAGCGACTGCGGCGTCAGGTGCGCGAGCAGGCCGTCTCGATCACCCTGAGCGCCGAGTCGATGGAGGGGGAGGCGTACCTCACGATGCAGGACGAGACCAGTGCCGCCAACGTCGTGGACGTGTCCAAGGGCGTGATGGCGGCGCTCCGGCTGTCCGGGGACGACGCGGAGACCGACGGCCTGCGGGGGGTGCTCAACGACGTAACCATCGACCGGGACGGCCCGATCGTGCACGCGCAGTTTGCGGTCGGCCGCGAGCAGTTCCGGCAGACGGTCCGGGCCGGTCGGGGGGCGCCTGCGGCTCGTCGGTCGGTGGCTTCGATTCGTCGGGCGAACCGGGCGATTCGTCGATAGGGGGGCATCACGCGGGGGGCGTTGGTGTTGGAGAGGGGGCACCATAACGAGAGCAGCCCGCGACCGGTGCGCCAGGCGGCGTTCCTCCCCTTCCGGTGGGGGCGCGGCCGAGGAGAAAGCCGACGAGAAAGAGGAGGAAATGCCGTTTCGTGCTTGTTGAACGCTTGCGAGAGCCCATGCGCCGTTTTGTCTTCGAAGTCGTGGAGGGGGTCCGCATTGCCGGGCAGGCCATCTGGGCCAACAAGATGCGGTCGACGCTCACCACGCTCGGCGTCATCATCGGCATCGCGGCGGTAACGCTGATGGCGACCGTCATCAACGGGCTCGACCAGGAGTTTGAGAAGGCCCTCTCGCAGCTCGGCACGGACGTGCTGTACGTGGACCAGTTTCCGTGGGGGCAAAACGCCGATCGCGAATGGTGGCGGCTGCGCAATCGCCCCGCCATTCAGCCGGCCCTGGCCGAGACCATCCAGGAGCGCTCGCGCTTTGCCGAGGCCGCGGCGCCGATGATCGACACGGATCAACAGACGACCTACCGGGGGCGAGAGGTGGAGGCTGAGGTTATGGGGTCGCCGCCCCAGTACGGGCGCATCCGAAACGTCGAACTCAGCCAGGGGCGGTTCTACACCCAAGCCGAGGAACGGGCGGGCCGGCAGGTCTGCGTAATCGGGGCCACCATTGCCGAGGAGCTCTTTCCGGCCATCACCCCGCTCGGGAAAGACGTCAAGATGGGAGGGGTCCCCTGCACGGTGGTGGGGGTGCAGACAAAGAAGGGAGAAAGCATGTTCGGGGGGCCCGGCTCGCCGGACGAGCGCATTCTCATGCCGTTTCGCACCTACGACAAGGTCTTCGGGGTCAGTCGCCGAGAGGGAGTGACCGTCATGGCGAAGGTCGGGAACTCGGCCCTGATGAGCCGGGCCGAGGAGGAACTGACCGGCATCGTGCGGACGGCCCGCGGGGTGGGGCCGGGGGAGGAGAACAATTTTGCGATCAACGACCAGCAGCAGGTCATGGACAGCTTCGCGAGCGTGCGCATCGCCATCTACGGGGTGGGACTGTTCCTGACCGGGCTCGCGCTGGTGGTCGGGGGCATCGGGGTAATGAACATCATGTTCGTGTCGGTGCGGGAGCGCACGAAAGAAATCGGCATCCGCAAGGCGGTGGGAGCGAAGCGGCGCACCATTCTGTTCCAGTTTCTCGTCGAGGCCGTCATTGTGTGCCTGATCGGGGGCGTGCTCGGGCTCGGGCTTTCCGCCCTCGGGACGATGGGGGTGAGCGCGTTGGGGCTCAACGCCTCCCTGCCGGCCCAGACGGTGGGCCTGGCCTTCGCCATCTGCGTCGGGGTGGGCATCCTGTTCGGCATCGCGCCGGCCTGGCAGGCCGCCACGGCCGACCCCATCGACGCGCTCCGATACGAGTAGCGGCCCGTGCCGTGCGGGCCCCCTTGCGGCGCTGCAGGGGGCGGGCCGGCTGGGCAGGGCCCCTGCACTTTCCGAATGAGATCACTGTTTCCATGAGCGGACTCGAGACCATCCGGGAGGCCCTTCAGGCGCTCCGGGCCAACAAATTGCGCTCCGCCCTCACCCTGCTCGGCATCGTCATCGGGGTCTTCGCGGTCATCGCCGCCGTGACGGCCGTGGACGTGATCGACCAGTACTTCAAGAGCTCGATCCAGGGCTTCGGGGCGTCTACGTTCTCGGTGGAGCGGTACGACTACGGGGGCGGCGACGGGCCCGGGCGCTACCATCCGCCCATCACGCACGACCAGGTGCTGCGCCTCAAGGAACGGGTGGGCACCGACCTGACGGTCAGCGTGAGCGAGCGGTACGACGGCGGGGTCAAGGCCCAGTCGGACCGGCAGGAGACGAACCCGAACGTGTCGCTCTACGGCACCGACGAGGCGTTCCTGTCCAACTTCGGCTACGAGATGCGGGCGGGGCGCCCCTTCGTGGAGCAGGACGTGCAGGGGGGGCGCCCGGTGGCCCTTCTTGGGTCGGAGGTGGCCGACGTGCTCTTCCCGGCCGTCAGCCCACTCGGCCAGCAGGTGCGAATCGGGCGGGTGCGGCTGGAGGTGGTGGGGGTCCTGGCCGAGAAGGCGGGGCTGTTTCGGAGCCCGAACACGCGGGTGTACGCCCCCCTCACGCACCTTGCGGGGGCGTACGGAAGCGGCGGCCGCAACATGGACGACACGCGCATCCGGGCCGCCTCGCCCCGCCAACTGACGGCCGCGGAAGACGAGGTGCGAAGCCAGTTGCGGGTCATTCGGCAGGTGGCGCCCGGCGCCCCCAGCACGTTCAACATCGAGTCGAGCGACTTTCTCCGCAGCACCTTCGGCCAGTTCACGAGCACGCTCACGACGGGCGGGGCGCTCGTGGGGCTCATCTCCCTGCTGGCCGCCGGGGTGGGCATCATGAACATCATGCTCGTCTCCGTGACCGAACGAACGAAAGAGATTGGCATCCGCAAGGCGGTGGGGGCGAAGTGGCGCAACATCCTGGGCCAGTTTCTGCTGGAGGCGATCATCCTGTGCCAGATTGGGGGCCTGATCGGCATTGTGCTGGGGGGGCTGGGCGGCAACCTGGCGGCCCTCTACTGGGACATCAGTCCCTCCTTCCCGTGGATGTGGGCGGCCATTGCCGTGGGGGGCGTCACCCTGCTGGCCATCGTCTTCGGCGGCTACCCGGCCTACAAGGCCGCCCGCCTCGACCCCATCGAGTCCCTCCGGTACGAGTAGCGGTCGGCGCCGACCCTTCGTGTTCTTACCTCATTCTCGACATTTTCTATGCGACGACTTCCCCTCTTCCGTCCCGTCTCGGCTGGGCTGAGCCTCCTCGCCGTCCTCCTCGCGTTCGGGGTCGCCCCGGCGACCGCGCAGATGCAGCCGCCGCAAGACACCACGCAGGTCACGTTCGACGAGGCGGTGCGCACCGCCCTCGACCAGAACACCAACATCAAGCGGGCCCAGGCCCAGGCCCGGCAGTCCAACGTGCAGGTGCGGTCCGAGTGGATGGACTTTGCGCCCAATCTGAGTATCGATTCGGACGTCACGCGGCGCGTCGGGCGCAACTTTAGTCAGGTGACGGGCGATTTCACCACGCAGTCGACGGACTTTTTCAACCTGAGCGGCCGGTCGAGCATCACGCTCTTCAACGGGTTCGAGAACATTTCCTCCCTCCGGGGGGCCCGCGAGCAGGCGGGGGCGGACCAGACCAACCTGAAGCGCACGCGGCGGGAGGTCGTGTTCGACGTGATGGACCGGTTCATTGCGCTGGTCGAGAGCCGCGAGATCGTGCGGGTGCGGCGGGAGCAGGTGGCGGCCCAGCGCCAGCGCCTCCGGCAGATTGAGCAGTTCGTGGAGGCGGGCTCCCGGCCCGAGTCGGACCTGTTCACCGCCGAGGCCGACCTGGCCGATGCCGAGCAGCAGCTCCTGCAGGGGAAGCGGGAGCGGGAGGTCACCCAGACCCGGCTCATCCAGACCCTCCAGCTCAACCCCCGGGAGGCCTACGACTTCCGCGTGCCCGATTTGGAGGGGGCAACCCTGGACTCCAGCCGGCAGGAGCTGCCCGCCCTGATCGACGAGGCGTTCCGGAAGCGCCTGGACCTGCGCGTGGCGGAGGCCGAGCGGCGGGCGGCCGAACAGGGCGTCCGGTCTGCGCGGTCGGCCTACTACCCCACCCTGTCGCTGAGCGGAAGCTACGGGACGGACTGGTCGAGCAGGGGGGTGGCGGGAAATGCGAGCGACGACTTCGCCAACCAGCTCGACGTAAACCGGGGCGGCGGCCTCTCGCTGTCCATCAGCATTCCCCTCTTCGACCGGCTCCAGCGCAGCAACCAGGTGGAGCAGGCCCAGGTGCAGGCGCAGGACGCCGAGTATGCGCTCCAGGACCAGCGCCAGGAGATTGCCCTGCAGGTGCGGCAGTCGTACCTCGACTACCGGAATGCGGTGCAGCAGCTGGAGGCGGCGAACAAGCGCCTCCGGGCCGCCGAGCGGGCCCGCACGGCCGCCCAGGAGCGCTACGAGCTCGGGTCCGCCGACATCGTGGAGCTGCAGAATGCGATTCGCGACTACGTCGATGCGGCCAGCCAGCAGGTGCGGGCCCGATACGAGCTCTTCTTCCAGCAGAAGCGGATCGACTACAATGTGGGACGGCTCTCCCCGTCTGCGCCCCTCCTGGGCGCGCCGGCCGAGCCGTAGAGCCCCACCGTCCTTTTCGTGCCTCTCTACAGAACAGAGATTTTCTCAGCCATGGCCTCCTCGAAGAGCACCTCGAATCGCATGTTGTACGCGGGCGGCGGCCTGCTGCTCGTCCTCCTCGTTGCTGGGGGCCTCGGGTGGCAACTGGGGTGGTTTGGCGGCGGTGAGCGCGGCCTGCAGGTCGAGTCGGAGCGGGCCGAGCGCCGCACCATCACCGAGGTGGTGACGGCCTTCGGCCGCGCCCAGCCCGAGGTGGAGGTCGAGATCAGCCCCGACGTGTCGGGGGAGATCGTGGAGCTCCCCGTGAAGGAGGGCGACGTGGTGCAGCAGGGCGACCTGCTCGCCCGCCTCAAGGCCGACGATTACCGGGCCGCCGTGGAGCGGGCCGAGGCGGGCGTCTCGGAGGCGAAGGCCACCCTCGCCCAGCGCAAGGCCGACTCGGTGCAGGCCCGCCGCACCTACGACCGACAGAAGAAGTTGTACGAGAAGGAGGTCGTCTCGGCGAGCGACTTTGAGGACGCCAAGTCCACGTACGAGCAGGCCGTGGCGCAGCTGCGGGCGGCGCGCTTCCGGGTCGAGAGCGCGCGGGCCGACCTGCAGGACGCCCGCGAGCAGCTCCAGAAGACCCGCATCTACGCCCCCATGTCGGGCACGCTCACGCGGCTCGAAGTGGAGGAGGGCGAGCGCGTGGTGGGGACCCAGCAGCGGGCCGGAACCGAAATGATGCGCGTGTCGCGGCTCGGGCAGATGGAGCTGGAGGTGGACGTCAACGAGGGCGACGTGGTGAACGTTGCGTCACGGGACTCCGCCACGATCGAGTTCGACGCGCACCCCGACCGTTCCTTCCAGGGGGCCGTCACGGAGATCGCCAACTCGGCCCGCATCCAGAACGAGGGAAGCCAGAACGAGGTGACCAATTTCCCCGTCACGATCCGGGTGCTCGACAACCCCAACACCGGGCTTACGAGCGGCGATGAGGGCGCCATTGCGCGCCCCGAGGTCCCACGCGAGGGCGCACGCTCGCCGGTGATTCGCCCCGGCATGAGTGGGGCGGTCGACATCTACACCGAGACCGCGGAGGAGGCGGTGGCCGTGCCCATCCAGGCCGTCACCGTGCGCGACTTCGCCAAGACGCGTTCCGGCGACGCGTCCGGCGCGGCCGCACAGGGCGACGGGGCGGTGGAGGACCTGCGCCGCGTCGTGTTCGTGGCGGCGGGCGACTCGGCCCGGATGGTGGAGGTGAACACCGGCATCGCCGACGACACGTACATGGAAATTACGGCCGGCCTGGAGGGGGGCGAGACGGTCATCACCGGGCCGTACAGTGCCGTCAGCCGCGAGCTGGAGCCCGGGATGAAGATCCAAACCGGCGACGAGGGCGGCCCGTCGGGCGAAACCATCGCCATGACCCAGTAGGAGGAGCCCGGCGAGGGCCGGTGCATGGCCCCGCCGGGGGGCCAACCTTACAGCCGAGGGCGACCGAGACTGGACACACGACGTCCGCGCACCCGTTTTGCTCATAGCACATCCGCGACCGCCATGGAAGCACTCGCCGCCAACGGGGCCCCGACCAACGCGTCGGACCGGGCCCTCATCGAAGTGAACGGGCTGAAGAAGCGATACATGATGGGGAGCCAGGAAGTGTGGGCGCTCGATGGCGTCACGCTCTCGATCGAAGAAGGCGACTACGTGGCCGTCATGGGGCCCTCCGGCTCGGGGAAGTCGACGTTCATGAATATGCTCGGGTGCCTCGACACGCCCACGAGCGGCACCTATCACCTCCGGGGCGAGGACGTGAGCACGTTCTCCGACGATGAGCTCGCGGAGATCCGCAACCACGAGATTGGGTTCGTCTTTCAGACGTTCAACCTGCTGCCCCGCGTCAACTGCCTGCGCAACGCCGAGCTGCCGCTCATCTACGCCGGCATGTCGAAGCGCGACCGGCGCGAGCGGGCGGCGGAGGCGCTCCGCAGCGTGGGGCTCGGCGACCGCCTGGACCACCGCCCCAACGAGCTGTCGGGGGGGCAGCGCCAGCGCGTGGCGACGGCCCGGGCCCTCGTGAACCGCCCCGCGCTCCTGCTGGCCGACGAGCCGACTGGCAACCTCGACACCGAGACCGGCGACGAGATCATGGAGCTCCTGGAGGGGCTCCACCGGCAGGGCAATACCATTCTGCTCGTGACCCACGAGAAGGCCATCGCCCATCACGCCCGCCGCGTCATCCACCTCCGCGACGGAAAGCTGGAGCGCGAGGAAACGGTGGAGGAACCGGCGCTGGCGGGCGCGGACATCTCGATTGGATAGGCGACGCGACCCACTCGCCCTCGACTGGATTCCCGTGGACGATCCCTGGAGCTGACCCATGGCCCGACGCACCGCCCTGCGTCTTTTCTACCTTGTCCTACTGCCCCTTCTCCCGCTGGCAGTCGGCCCGACCGCCGCCCACGCGCAGGACACAACCGCCGCCCTCCTGGAGGGACGCGTGGTGGACGCGGAGACCGGCGACCCCCTGCCGCAGGCCAATCTCCGCATCGCGGACACGTACCAGGGCACCATCACGAACGTGGACGGGCAGTACACCCTGGCGCTCGACAGCCTGCCGGCCACCGTCGTCGTGCGCTACGTCGGCTATGAGTCCGCCCGCCGCCGCATCACTACCGACACGCCGCCGCGGCAGACCTTTCGCCTAGCGCCCTCGACCGTGCAGATGGACGAGGTCCAGGTGACGGGCTCCGGAAACCCCGGCGAGACCATCATGCGGCGCGTGATTGAGAACAAGCAGGCGTGGTGGCCGGCGCTCAAACGCTATTCGGTGGAGGCGTACAACCGGTTCACGCTGGCCAATGACACGGCGATTGTCGCCGTGGCCGAAAGCCAGACCACCGCGTTCTGGGACGCGGAGCGGGGCACCCGAGAGGTGGTGCGCTCCCAGCGCGGCACCGCCAACCTGCAGGGCATTGCCGAGTCGGCCCTCCCCGCCGCCGCGACGGTCCTCAACCTGTACGAGGACAACGTCGGGGTCTTCGGGAATCAGATGGTCGGCGTCACCCACCCGGACGCGCTCGACTACTACGACTTTACGCTCGACACCACGCGCGCCATCGACGGACGGCAGGCCTTCCGCATCGAGGTGGAGCCGGCCAATCGCCTCTCGTCCACGTTCCGGGGCACCGTGACGGTGCTCGACAGCGCCTACGCCCTGCTCGAAGCCCAACTCCGCCCCACCCCCTCGCTGAGCACGTCGCGGGTGCTAAAGGAGGTCGATATCACCTTCGAGCAGCAATTCTCCAACTTCGGCGGGCCGTACTGGCTGCCCGTCGACTTCCGGGCCCGCCGCGACCTAGACGTGCAGTTGTCCGCGCTTATTTCGCTCTCCGACATTCGCATTCGTCAGGTCAGCCGCCTGAACGAGTATCAGATCAACGAGCCGCTTCCCGATTCGCTCTACGGCGCCGACGGCGAGACCGACGAGGTCGCGGTGCGTGCCGATAGCACAGTGGGCATTCCGGCCCTTTCCAGCGCCCAGCCCGACTCGCTGGAGGGCGGCCCGTTCGTGCCGTACTCGCAGGACGAGCAGACGGCGTACGAGCAGATCGACAGCACCGATACGGTGCAGGACGCATTCGACCCGGGCGGGCTCTACGGATGGCTTCAAGACCTCGGTCTCGTCGAGGAGGGAGGGATCAGCTTTGGAGGGGACGCGGACGAGACGGCCGCGTCCGACACGACGGATGGGGCCGGCGACGAGGCAACTGCCTCGTTCGTCGACGTAGAGGGCGGGCTTCCGATTCTTCGCTTCAACCGCGTGGAGGGGGGGCACGTTGGCCTGCGACTCGACCTCGGCGTCGGGCCGCTCGCCGTCACGGGGCGGGGCGGCTACAACACCGGCCCGTCGGGATCCACGCAGTGGTCGTACGGGGGCGACGCCACCCTGCCATTGGGCGACAATACGACCCTGTCCGCCGGGTACCACTACGGCATCGAGCCGCGCTACCGGGCCCGCTCCCGCATCGCCCCGCTCTGGGCACGCCTCTCAAACAGCCTCTGGACGCTCGCAGGGGCGCCGGACTACTTCGACTACTTCGGCAATGAGCGCCTCCACGTGTCCGTCCGGCACGCTTTCTCCAGTCCCAACCTGGGCCTCGCCCTCCGGCTTCGCAACGAGCGCCACTTCTCCGTCGCGAAGAGCACAGACTACAATGCCCTCGGCCGCTCCGTCACGCAGCCGGTGAACCCCGCGGTGGGGGACGGCTGGTTGCGGTCGGTCGCGCTCACCGCCACGCTGGGCGACGGCGGGCTGCTCGGCGTTCTCCCGATCAACCGCCTGCAGGGGTCCGTGGAGCACAGCGATCCAGGGCTTGCGGCGAGCGACTTCGACTTCACGCGAGTGGAGGCGGTGGCCGATGCCCGCATCGAAACCTTCTTCCAGCGCCGCTTCCGTCCCAACGCGTTGGATCTTCGGATCGACGCCGGGGCGTCGTTCGGGGCCCTCCCCCTACAGCGCTTCGGCGTGATCGAGGCGAGCCCGCAGCCCTACACGCCGTTCGGGGCGCTCCGCACGCTCGACGATCGCCCGTACCAGGGCGAGCACCACGTGGCCCTGTTCTGGGAGCACAACTTCCGCACGGTGCCCTTCGAGCTCCTTGGGTGGCAGGCGCCGGTCGAGCAGGACATTGAGCTCCTCCTGCACGGCGGCCACGGGCGCACCTGGATTGACGACGGCACCGAGCAGCGGCTTCAACGGCGCGGCACGGCGGTTCAACGGGCGGACGGATTCCACCACGAGGTGGGCCTCTCGGTCAACGGCCTGCTTGAGGATACCCTGCGCCTCGACCTCACCAAGCGGCTCGACGCGTCCGGCCTGAGCGTCGGCGTGAGTCTGCTGCGGTTCTGGTAGGCCGGGTGGGGAGGTGCCCCTACATCCCGCCCTCGTAGTACGCGTCGAAGCGGGGGATCCGGTCGAGGCCCGTCCAGTCGGTCACTGTCTGCTCCTCCGCGTAGACGTACGCCCGGGGGACGTTGCCGGGGTCGAAGGCATTGGGGCGGGACCGGTACACGTACTCGACGCGCGTCTCGCCGTCGGCCGTCGTCGTGTCTTGGCTGGCGGGCGGCCCCAGGGCCGCCAGCGCGTGGTCGATCGGCATGCCGCGGTAGATGCGGCCCTCCATCACGTGGACGCTGTCTTTGCCCGACAGCGCGTTTTCCTGGACGTACGACCCGCGGCCGTCGTCGAACAGGGCGCCGCCGGCGGTGGCACAGGCCCCGAGGAGTCCGACCGCGAGGAGAAGCAAGACAAATGGCGTAGGGAAGCGCATGGGGGGGCGGTAGTGGGCGGGGGACACGAGCCTGGCCTTTGCACACGCACGCCCCGTGGTTGTTGCGCACAGCTTCACAGTCGAGGGGCCGTTTGGAGAAACGAGTCAGGGCGCCGACCTGCCTCCATTCGCGGCGCTAGGCAACTGGTTTGGCGTCTTTTTCCCAAACGAGAACGCCCCCCGCGAATCCCTGCCGTCGCAGAAAAGGTTGACTCACTGAGTCCGACACGTACGATCAAAACGCCGTCCGCATCGCCCATGCCGGAGTCCGAGTCCACGTCCGAAGAGCCGTCGCTCCGCCCCGAGCGGCTGTGGACGTCCCTCCGGCGCATCCTTCGCCTCGGGTGGCCCTACCGGGCCCGCCTCGTCGGGGCCGTGGTGCTCACCGTGGTGGGGGCGGCGGTGGCGCTCGTCGTGCCGCTGGGCCTGCGCGAGCTCGTAGACGCAGTCTTTCAGCAAGAGAACCGGGCCCTGCTCGACCTTCTCACCCTGGTGCTGATCGGCCTCTTCCTGGCCCGCTCCGCGGCGGCCTTTGGGGGCAAGTACCTGCTGGGGTGGACCGGCGAGCGCGTGGTTGCGGACCTGCGCAAGAAGGTGTACCGGCACCTCCACCGGCAGAGCCTGCGGTTCTTTACCGACCGCCGGACGGGCGACCTCACCTCGCGTCTCACCAACGACGTAGGCTCGGTGCGGAGCGCGGTGACGGACGCGCTTCCCAACTTCCTGACCCAGTCGCTCTCGCTGGTGGGGTCGGTGGCGCTCATGGTGGTGCTCAACTGGCGCCTCAGCCTCATCATCTTCCTCATCGTGCCGGCCGTCACCGGGTTTGCGATCTACTTCGGGCGCAAGATTCGGACGCTCGCCCGCGACATCCAGGACCGGCTGGCCGACACGACGGCCGTGGCGGAGGAGGCCCTTGCGTCCGTCCGCGTCGTCAAGGCGTTTGCGCGGTCCGACTACGAGGTGGACCGCTACAACGAGGCGGTGGAGGACCTCTTCGGCACGGCGCGCTACCGCGTGGTCGTGACGGCCCTGTTCGAGTCGACGGTGGGGCTGCTCTTCTTCGCCGCCCTCGTGGCGATCTTCTGGTACGGCGGCATCGAGGTGCTGGCTGGGCGGCTCACGGAGGGGGACCTCGTGGCGTTCGTGTTTTACGCCTTCAACATCGCGCGGAGCGTGAGCAGCATGTCGCAGCTCTACTCCACGTTTAACAGCGCCGCGGGGGCCACGGAGCGCCTGTTCGACCTGCTCGACACCGAGCCCCACCTCCGCGACGCCCCGGACGCCGTCGACCTGCCCCCGATCGACGGCCGGGTGCGCCTCGACGACGTGACCTTCGCCTACGACGAGGGCCAGCCGGTGCTCAAGGACCTCTCGCTCGACGTGGCGGCGGGCGAGACGGTCGCCCTCGTGGGGCCGAGCGGTGCGGGCAAGTCGACCCTCATGAGCCTGATCCCTCGCTTCTACGCCCCCCAGGAGGGGCGTGTCCGCGTCGACGACCATGACCTGCGCCGCGTCACGCGGCGGTCCCTGCGTGCCCAGATCGCGTCCGTCTCGCAGGAGGTGCACCTCTTCAACGCCACCATCGGGGAGAACATCCGCTACGGGCGGCTCGACGCGTCCGACGAGGCGGTGGCCGAGGCGGCCCGCGCCGCCAACGCGCACGACTTCATCGTGGACCTGCCCGACGGCTACGACGCCGAGGTGGGCGAGCGGGGCGTGAAGCTGAGTGGGGGGCAGCGCCAGCGCGTCGCCATCGCCCGGGCCCTGCTGCGCGACGCGCGCCTGCTGCTCTTGGACGAGGCCACCTCGTCCCTCGACTCCGCCTCGGAGGCGCTCGTGCAGGAGGCCCTGGAGCGGCTCATGGAGGGGCGCACCACGTTCATCATCGCGCATCGCCTCTCCACCGTCCAGACGGCCGACCGCCTCTTCGTGCTCGACGACGGCCGCATCGTGCAGCGCGGCACGCATGCGGAGCTGATGGAGGCAGGCGGGCTCTATCGGCGCCTCGCGTCGTATCAGTTTCGGGCGCCGAGTGCGGTGGAGGGGTGAATGTAGGAGTGTGCAGGTCTCGACCGAAGTTAATGCGTTAGTGAGCCAACAACGCTGGAAGTAAAATCGTACGGTAATTTTCCACCGTAGCACATAAATTCAACCTCTAGACGGCCCAGGAAATGATGGAACAGGCTGACATCTCCGTCGGAGATACTGTAGTTCCCTACGAAGACGAAACCCTCAAAGTGAAGGTGGTCCGTATCTCTCAAGACAGGTTCCTCGTGACCTACCAACGTGTGGGGACAGGGGAGAACCTCTTGGTATTTCGGGTAAATGCTGGTCCCAAACCCAATTCTATTGACCTAGACGAGTTCGACTCCTCGTTCTGGAAGGTAACTGTTGACGGCCAGGAACGACCATCCGATAGCCTGGAGGAAATTTTATTCTCTGAGGAGATTGCCAACACGAAAGTGTTGCGGGAAGAGAGGGAAATAGCATTCGAAACCGAAAACAGTTAGTTATACCACACTCACTCCGAGATAAGGCGACAAGACTCACCACTGCGCAGTGGTTACCGAACAGTCAAACCATCCCACTGACAGCGGGGAAGGAGATCGAGATCCAAGCATTCCTCTATCCTTTGATCCCGAAACTGGGAGCACAGAGGTTCCTGGACGGCTTGGATATGCACTGACTACACTTGAAATACAGTATCTCTTGGATAAAGGGCGGCCCTCGAAAGCAGCAATCACATCAATCCGGCAGCTCAGCAAGTGGAGAAAAATATATGGAGTCTTAGCCTCAACCTCTCTCGGAGTGGTCTTGAGACCAGTAGTAGATCCGACGATGGAGATAGCGACGACAGGAAACGCGATAGCAACAGCTCTCTTCGCTTTGTTCCTGGCACTGTTCTTTCTCTCGGAAAGCGATGGCGAAACTTTAGAAGAGGAAATTCACCAGATATCAGACCCCGAAGACATCATTGAGAATCTCAATTCTCAAGACATCTGACCAGTCGACCGGTCCTCAATTCTTCTTTGATGCTACGAACAGGATCGGATCGCTCCGCGAGCGCCGCGACAGTGGGTGCCCACCTGCCACAACATCGGGGCGTCAGAGTCCTGTGAGAGGAGACATGAATGCGCGACACAGGTCCCGGAAGATGTCTCGACTTTGCGCTGAACGGTCCTTCAGGAAGGGGACGGCAGTGGGTCGACTTCGACGCTCCCATCAACCTGGAACTCAATACAGAGGGAGAATCCCCAGAGAAGGTCCGTCCCGGCAAGGGGCGTTCCCGGCGCTTCGGTCACAACGACATCGTGGGCCTCCTCATCGAGAAGCACGTAGCCGTCGTACAGGTAGGCGCCGGTGACGCTTCCGTCCGCCAGCACCATCTGTTCGTGTCCAGCTCGGGGCAGACCGAGGGCCTCGATCCACGCTGGAGGAATGGCGAGACCGCCATTGAAGCCGGTATCGATGATCGCCTCGAACGAACGGGCCCCCTCCGGGCCGACAACCTCCAGTCGCAGAGCGGGCTCCTGGTCGGGGGTGATGAAGCCGGTGGTCATTTACCGCGCTCCTCCCGCAGTCCTCCCCCGAAGTAATGGGCGTAGGGACTGCCGACGCGGCGAAAGAAGATGCGGCCTCGGGCTTCCGGATGGCGTTCGAGCAGACGATCCGACGCGGCCCGCTGGTCGGCGTCGATTTCGAAGTCTTCCGATTCGGTGTCGATGGCGACGTACTTTTGGGCGTCTTCCTCCACGTCGACCTGCGGACGTATCACGCGGTCGAAGATTTCGTTGGCGCGTTCAGCGAGTTCTGCGGTGTCATCAGGCATGACTATTTCGGTGGTGACCAATAGTTGACGTGCACTTCGTACGACGGCGTCTCCGATTCTTTCCCGTTCTGGCTGTGACGCCTTACTCCGCGCCGTTCCGCAGCGCCGCCAGCGCCTCCAGGGTGGCGTCGTCGACGGGCAACGCGTCGACCCGTTTCGACAGCGCGGCGACGGTCGTGCCGGCCTGCCAGGAGACCGGGGCGTCCGGGTCGTGGAGGAGGTGGCGGTAGAGGAGGAGGGACCGGGCGAAGCAGCCCCCGGCCTTCTCGGCGTCGTCCCGGTACTCGTAGGTTTCGCCCATCCGGTGGAGGGCGCGGGCGAGGGTCTGGGCCACGTCCGGCACAAACCGGTCGTTCTCGTGGCACAGCTCCAGCAGCGCGTCGGGCGGCAGCGTGCGCAGGTCCTCGGCCCGCCCGTCGAGGTGGGTGCGGCAGGCCTCATCGATCCCCTGCAGCAGGCCGTCGGGCTGTTCGCGGGACGACTGGCCCAGCAGCGTGGCGATCGCCTTCGTGAACTGGCGGATCTGCCGCATGAGCACGTCCTGGTGGATCATGAGGAGGCGGGCGCTCTGGAAAAGAAACTGGAAAAGAAAAACGCGTTGCCCTCGGTGGAGGAGACGCGGCGGCGCGCGCCTCGCGGGGCCGCTCCCGGCGGTCCGCCCCGCCCCGAGCCGGCGGCTCAAATCCATTCGGGATCCTCAACCGTGCGGTCGGTGTCGAGATTCCCGGTGTTGCGGGTGGCGGCGGGCTCCACGAGGAGCACGTGCGCCTCCCCCTCGGGGGCGACCGGTCGGTGGTCGGTGCCGCTCGGGACGACGCAAAAGTCGCCCGCGTTGAGCCGCCGATCCTCCGCGTCCCGAAACTCGATCACTAGTCGCCCATGGAGGACGAGAAAAAACTCGTCGGCGCCGTCGTGGTGGTGCCAGTCGAACGGCCCCTCCAGCCTGGCGAGCTTGACGTGTTGGTCGTTCACTGCCGCAACGATGCGGGGCGCCCACTGTTCGTCGAACTGCTCCAGCTTCTCGCGGAGGCTTCCGGCGTGCATGAGGCGGGGGGACGCGTCGATGGCATTGAGCGGTGTGGCGGCGGAGACACGTATAAAAAAGCGGCCGACCCTGGAGGGATGGCCGCTTTCGTGCCGTACGGGATGGTCAGGCCGAACCGAAGGCTACGCCCCGTCCGCCTCGTAGGAGAAGCTCTCCTGCACCGAGCGGTCCTGCTTGTGGACGACGAGTTGGCTGGGCGCCTGCTCCTTGGCCGTGGTGCGGGCCGTGCTGACGGCCGCCTTTTTCGTGTCGTGGGCGCCGACAGGGGCCTCCTCCCCCTCCACCGTGATGCTCCACCCGTCGTCGCTAGGCGCGACGTGAAAGACACGGGGCTCGACGGCCGTCTGCTGGGCGGTGAGCATCTCCGAGAGGGCGTCCAGCTTTTTCGACAGCTCCCCCACGCGCCGAGACAGGTTGCGCACCTCACTGCGGCTGGCCAACCCGAGCTGGCCAAGCGTGCCGCTGAGGGTGTCCGAGACGGCCTGCTCCACCGACTGCGTGGCGTCGTCGAGCCGCCGGGTCACGTCTTCGGTAAGGGTTTCCTGCTGCTCGCGGACGGTCTCAGTGGCCTTTTCGATCTGGTCGCGGCGCGCGTCTTCGTAGTTCCGGCCGCGCTCAACGAGCGTCTCAAACACCTTGTCGCCTTCCTGTTCGAGCCGCTCCAGCGCCCCGAGGCCGGCGAGCCAAATCTCGCGCGCCCGTCCCGATACCTCGTCGGGCAGCGTCGTCAGGGAGAAGCCTTTCCGGTCGTTCGTGGGCGTCTCGTCGTTTGTGGCCGTCATGGCAGTCCGTCAACTCGTTGATGGAGGGGCCTGCGAAGAACACACAATTGCAATGTGTGAGACACTGCAAATATGATAATAACGCAGCGCGTCATTGGTTCCGGGCTGGAAGGAAACGCGGCACGAATTGAGTGGGGATATTGCGGGATGGCAGAACGCTCCGCACACTGGCAGAAGCGTGAACCGTGATGCGTGACGTTTTTTCCTCCTCATGCTTCACGCATCACGGATCCAACAACTCTCTGTCATCCTGTCAGATCACTGCCGGCTGGTACACTTTTCGTCTATTCCACGGGATGCATAGCGTGGAGGCTCGTCCAGGGACGCCCGCTTGGGCCGAGGGCCACGCCGCACTCCCGTTGCCGTTTGACCAGCCCCAAGATGGACCTATGAACCTGCAAAAATTTACCGTCAAGGCCCAGGAGGCCGTGCAGAAGGCGATGGAGCTGGCGGCCTCCAAGAACCACCAGGGCATCGAGCCCCCGCACCTGCTGGAGGCCTTTTTGAGCGACCCCGACAGCGTGGCCGTGTCGATCCTGCGGCGCGTGGGCGTGAGCCTCGATCGCCTCCGCACCGATGTTGAGGCGGCCCTGGAGTCGCTGCCCACGGTGACGGGCGCGAGTGCCGGCGACCAGTACGTCGGCGAGGAGCTGAAGAAGGTGTTCGACCGGGCCCGCGCCGAGGCGGACGTGATGGACGACGAGTACGTCTCGACCGAGCACCTCCTCATCGGCCTCGTCGAGGGCCAGAACGAGATCGGGCAGGCCCTGCGCGACCAGGGCGCCTCGAAGGAGCACGTGATGGAGGCGCTCGACGACGTGCGCGGCGGGCAGGGCGCCGACGACCCCCACGCCGAGAGTCGCTACGAGGCGCTCGACCGGTTTGCCCAGGACCTGAACGCGATGGCCCGCGAGGGCGACATCGACCCCGTGATCGGGCGCGAGCAGGAGATCCGCCGCGTGCTCCAGATCCTGAGCCGGCGCACGAAGAACAACCCGGTGCTCGTCGGCGAGGCCGGCGTCGGCAAGACGGCCATCGCGGAGGGCATCGCCACGCGCATCGTGCAGGGCGACGTGCCGGAGTCGATGCAGTCGAAGCGCATCGTGGCGCTCGACATGGGCGCGCTGCTGGCCGGCTCCAAGTACCGCGGCGAGTTTGAGGACCGGCTCAAGGCGGTCGTCAACGAGGTGGCCGCGTCCGACGGCGAGATCGTCCTCTTCATCGACGAGTTGCACACGCTCGTGGGCGCCGGCGCGTCCGAGGGCGCCATGGACGCGGCCAACATTCTGAAGCCCGCCCTTGCCCGCGGCGAGCTGCGCGCCATCGGCGCGACCACGCTCGACGAGTTCCGCAAGCACATCGAGGACGACCGGGCCCTGGAGCGCCGCTTCCAGAAGGTGCTCGTGGAGGAGCCGAGTGTGGAGGACACGGTCTCGATCCTGCGCGGCCTCAAGGAGCGCTACGAGGTGCACCACGGCGTGCGCATCAACGACAGCGCCCTCATCAACGCCGCCGATCTCAGCGAGCGCTACATCACCGACCGGCAGCTGCCGGACAAGGCGATCGACCTGATCGACGAGTCGGCCGCCCGGCTGCGCATGGAGATCGACTCGATGCCCGCCGACCTCGACCAGCTGGAGCGCGAGATCCGGCAGCTCGAAATTGAGCGCGAGGCCGTGAAGCGCGACGAGGGGGACCCGGCCGAGAAGCTCGACGAGATCGACCGACAGATCGCTGACCTCGAGGACGAGCGCGACGCGCTGAAGGCCCGCTGGACGGAGGAGAAGGACCTGATTCAGACGGTCCGCTCGGCGAAGGAGCGCATCGACGAGCTCCGCGTGAAGGCCGAACACCTGGAGCGGGAGGGCAAGTACGACGCGGTCGCCGAAATTCAGTACGGCGAGATTCCGGACCTGAAGGCGGAGGCCGAGGCGGCCAACCAGAAGCTCGAAGAGATCCAGGAGGACGGCGCGCTGCTGAAAGAGGAGGTCGGCGGCGAGGACATCGCCGAGATCGTCTCCAACTGGACCGGCATTCCGGTGTCGAAGATGCTGGAGAGCGAGCGCGCGAAGCTCCTGCGCATGGAGGACGAGCTGTCGGAACGTGTGGTGGGGCAGGACGAGGCCATCGAGGTGGTCTCCAACGCCGTCCGCCGCGGCCGCACCGGCATGCAGGAGGGCGACCAGCCGATCGGCTCGTTCATCTTCCTCGGCACCACCGGCGTCGGCAAGACGGAGCTCGCGAAGACGCTCGCCACGTTCCTCTTCGACGACGAGGACGCGATGGTGCGCATCGACATGAGCGAATACCAGGAGCGCCACACGGCCAGCCGCCTTATCGGCGCGGCCCCCGGCTACGTCGGCTACGAGGAGGGGGGCCAGCTCACCGAGGCGGTCCGCCGCTCCCCCTACTCCGTGGTGCTGCTCGACGAGATCGAGAAGGCGCACCCCGAGATCTTCAACGTCCTCCTGCAGGTGCTCGACGACGGGCGCCTCACCGACAACCAGGGGCGCACGGTCGACTTCACGAATACGATCATCATCATGACCTCGAACATGGGCTCCGACGTGATCTCGGAGCGGATGGACGAGGTGGAGGGCGGGTACCTCTCGGAGCGCGAGCATCAGGAGCTGGAGGAAGAGGTCCTCAAGATGCTGCGGCGCCAGGTGAAGCCGGAGTTCCTGAACCGCATCGACGACATCGTGATGTTCCGCTCGCTCAGCCGCGAGCACATCCGCGAGATCGTCGAGATCCAGTTCGGACGCGTCCAGCGGATCGCCGCGAAGAACCACGACCTGACGCTCACGCTCAGCGACGACGCGAAGGACTGGCTTGCCGACCGGGGCTACGACCCGGCCTTCGGCGCCCGCCCGCTGAAGCGCGTGATGAAGCGGCACGTGTCGAACGGCCTCTCGCAGGCGCTGCTCGACGGCACGATCGTGGACGGCAACACCGTCCGCATCGAGCGGGCCGACGAGGAGGAGGGCCTCACGTTCGAGGCCGTGGCACCGGCGGGGGCTGAGCAGGCCGCCGACGCCGCCGCGACCGGCGGGGACGGGGCCGCGGCCGTTGACGCCTAACCCACGAGGCCTGGAATGCAAGGGGCGGAACAGCGGCGCCGTCGTCGTCCGGGGGACCGGCGGGCGGCGGCGCTTTTTTTGGACCGGCCCTGCGCCGCGGACTTCATTCAGAAGCGAGTCCTACGGTGCCGAGACGGACGGCGCCCCGTCGCCACGGGCCGGGGACGCCGTGGGGGACTGTTGGTCCTCGCCCTCGAGAACGAATTGGTCGGTCGTGTCGACGAGCCGTCCGGACAGGTCGCTGAGGTCGGCGGCGGACTGGGCGATCTCCGTCACGTCCCGGGCGGTCTGCGAGGTGACCGTCGAGATCTCCTTGATGTTTTGGGAGACCCGCTCACTCGTGGCGGATTGCTGCTCGGTGGCGGCGGCGATGTCGTCGATGTCGCCGGCCACGGCCTGAATGTCCTCGATCATCTCGTCGAGCGCGGCGCCGGCCTCGTTGGCCAGCTCAATGCCCTGTCGGGCCTCCTCCGTGCCGTCGTCCATGGCGGCCACGGCCTGCTTGGCCTCCCGCTGGACGGACGTGATCATCTGTTCGATGCGCTCGGTGGCCTCGGCCGTCCGCTCCGCGAGGCTCTGCACCTCCTCGGCCACCACGGCAAAGCCGGCCCCGTGCTCGCCGGCCCGGGCGGCCTCGATGGCGGCGTTGAGGGCGAGCAGGTTCGTCTGGTCCGCGATGTCGTCGATCGTCGCCACGATCTCCCCAATTGCCTCGCTGGACGTGCCCAGCTGGTTGATCGTCTCGGCGGAGTGTTCGACGACCTCGCCGACCTGCTCCATCTTCTCGATGGCCCGGTACACGATGTCGCCGTTCTCCTGGGCCGCCGCCCGGGCGGCCTCGGCGCGCTGGGAGGTGCGGTCGACGGTCTCGGCGTTCTCGCCGATGGTGCGGGACATCTCCTCCATCGCCGCGGCGACATCCTCGAGCTGGGTCGACTGCTCTTCGGCCCCGGCCGACATGTCGTCCGCCGTGTTGGACAGCTGGGTGGACGTGGCGGAGAGCTCCTGGGTCGCCCCGGCGATGCGCCCGATGAGCGCCCGGAGGCTGTCGACCGTCTCGTCGAGCCGACTCCACACGCGGGCCAGGTCCTCGTCGTCGCTGTCCTGGGGGACCTCGACCGACAGGTCGCCCGCGGCCAGTCGGCCCAGCACGTCCGCCAGCGCCCTCGTCTCGCGGCGGAGCGTCTGTCGAATGCGCTCGTTGCGCCGCCGCGACTGCCGCTCGTTGATGAGGACGGCCGCCGCCTCCGCGGCCGCCTCGACGAACTGCTCGTCGGCCGCGTCGAAGGTCGTGACCTCCGCCTTGTCCGACAGGTAGAGGTTGCCGAGCGCCTGGTCCTGATACGTGATGGGCGCCGCCAGCAGCGACTGCATGGGCGGGTGCCCGTCGGGAAAGCCGACCGATTCGCTGTGGGTGGTCATGTCGTCGAGCCGCAGCGTGACCTGTTGCTCGGGAATGTATCCGAGCAGGCCCTCTCCTTCCGGGGGATGGTCGATGGCCGCCTCCTGCTCGTCGGTCAGGCCGAGCGTGAAGAACTCCACGATCTCGCCGTCCTCATCGAAGATGCTGAGGGCCGCGTACTGGGCCTGTGTCACGTCGCGCACCTCCTTCAAAAACGTGCGGAAGGCCGCGTGCACCTCCTCTTCGGTGCTCGTGCGCATCATCATCTGCCCAAGGGCGTCCATGTGCGCCCCTCTCCGCTCTATCTCGTCGACCAGGGTACTGAGACGGGCCGGAATGTCGCCGAAAAAATCACTCGGCCGGGACGACGGTGACGCATCTCGATCGCCCGCCTCATGGGCCTCCACGGTGTGCCGGACGCGATGGATGGACCGGCCCACCCGCCACGCCACGTGGCTCGCAATTCCGGCCGCGAGCAGTCCACACGTGCCAAGAACGAATGCGCTGATCCAGACCGATGACAGTGCGAAGGCCCCTGCGACCCCGGCGCTGGCGGACAGTGTGGCCGCCCCGAAGGCAACAAAGATGCGTCGGGCGGGAGACGACGTTGGGCCGTCGGCGGACGGCTGCGGGGAGGACGCTGGCGCGGACCGTTCGGCCTTGGGGGTGTCGTCGGCGAACGAACACATAAGAAAAACACCTTTGTTACAAAAATCAGGCATGAGTAGAGTTATCGTCGGGCAGCAGACGCGTATTAAACGCGTGCGGGGCACTATAACGGCATCGTTCATAAAGGATGTATTAAAGGGGCGCGGCCAGTCCCCTCCGTGTCGTGGGACCCCACAGGGCCGACGGGCGCTGGGAGACGGCCCCTCGTCCACGCGAATGGCGGGAAGCGCGCCGGGGCCGTCTCCGACGCTGAGGCCCCCAAGGTGAAGAGTATCTGAAGCAGGGGCGGGCGACGTTAGGGTTGCGGGTATAGACGTGTCTTTGAGGCGCACTTCGAGTTCCTGGTGGGACTCGTATTGCAGTCATTTCTCCCAACGGCGCCTTGAAGCGCCGACGCCCGGCCCTCTGGTGGGGGTGCCGGGCGTTTTCTATGTGGCGGTGTGTCTCGTCCGGCGTCGGGGCACCGAGGGCCAGAAACGCGCACGAATCGCCCCGTCCCTGAGAAAAGGGTTTTGTGGACCGCGGGGCACCGTCCCGGCCGGAAGCCGGGATTGAAGTCCGCGGGTGGGAACGGAGAAGCGAAAGGAACTGGGCAGGTGTGTCCGCCGAACCGACCGGAAGAGTGTCGTAGGCGGGGGCCTCGTTTGGGGCGCGTCCGAGTCCTGCCCGGTTTTCCCAAGAGGGCCGCCGCGCACCGGCCCCCCCGTTCGTCCCCCTGCCACGGGCGCAGCCGTTGGGAGACAAGGGCTACGCGACGTCGGGCGCCGGCTTGTGCTCAGGCTCAAGCGAGGGGACGGACGACGAGGGTGCTGGAAGAATGATGGTGACCCGGGTGCCCTCCCCTGGGGTGGAGTCGAGCCGCAGCTCGCCGTCGTGCTCCTCCACGATGCGGCGGATGAGCGAGAGGCCGAGCCCGCTTCCCTGAGCCATGCGGCCGGCCTCGGTGCCCCGGTAGAAGCGCTCCGTCGCCGTGGCGCACTCCTCGTCGGACATGCCCACCCCCGTGTCGGTGCAGGTGAGGCGCGCCTGCCCGTCCGCGGTCGTCCCGACATCGACGCGGACGGCCCCCTCGCGGGTGTACTTGACGGCGTTGTCGAGAAGATTCCGGACCGCCTTCCGGAGCAGGGCCGGCTGCCCGGAGGTGCGGACGGACGCATCGGCGTCGACCGTGAGGGCAAGTCCTTTCTTCTCGGCCGCGGGCTGCACCGCATCCGCCTCGTCGGCGGCGAGGGCGGACAGGTCCACGGGGCTTCGCTCGAAGGCGCCCTCCCGGTCGAGGCGGGTCAGCGTGAGCAGGGCGCGGAGCGTCCGCACCAGCCCCCCGAGTTTGCGGTCCAGGAGGCGAAGGGTTTCGCGGTAGCTCTCCGGGGTGCGCTCGCGGCGCAGGGCCAGCTCGACGTGGCCCTGAAGCGCGGTGAGGGGGGTTTGCAGCTCGTGGGCCGCGTTGGCGGTAAACCCCCGCAGGGCCGCCACGTGCTCCTCGATCCGGTCGAGCAGGGCATTGAAGGCGCGGCCCAGCGTCGCGGTCTCGCGGTCGGCGGTGGGGGGGATGTCGACCCGCTCCTCCAGCTCCGCGGAGGTCACCGACCGGGCCACCTCGGTGATGGAGCGGAGCGGGCGGAGCACGCGCCCGGCGGCCCAGGCCACGAGGCCCATCAGCCCGCCCGACAGCAGCAGCCAGAGGCCGCCCAGCCCCGCCCCGAAGCCCCACAGCAGGGAGCGGTGCTCGGGCACGAGACGGGCGACCTGAACGAAGCCCAGTCGGCCGCCGGAGGACGCCCGCAGGGGCCGGGTGCGGTAGTAGAACGAGCGGCCGCCCAGCGTGAAGGTATGGAGGGAGGGCCAGATCCCCTCCGCATGAACCGGCCGGCGCCGGGCCGGAACGTGTACGGGAAGCGAGTCGATGTTGGCCGACCGGCGCACGAGGCGGCCGTCCGGCGTGAAGACCTGCACGAAAATGGGGTCGACCCGGTCGACTGCCAGGCGGTGGTGGGCCTCGTCCCACGCGTACCGGGACAGGTCCAGTGTGTCCTCACCGCCCACGTCGGCGCGCATCTCATTCACCTCCGTCGCCAGCGCGTTGGTCGCGCTCTGATGGACGGTCAGGTAGGCCCCGCCCCAGGCGATGGCAGCCAGGACGCCGAGGGCGAGCACGACCGCGGGGCCGATCCGCATCAGCAGGCGCCGCCGAAAGGACGGGCGTTCGTCTGGCGGTGCGTCAGGGGAGCCGGGCCGGGAGGAGAGGGCCGTCATCGCGGGCTCGCGGAATCGGTGGGGGAGGGGCGGTCGTCGGCGGAGGCGTCTGTGTCTGAGCAGGCGGTGTACCGGTAGCCGATGCCCCGCACGGTTTCAATGGGCGCCTCGCAGCCAACCTCGTCGAGCTTGCGGCGGACGTAGTTTACGTACACGTCGATCAGGTTCGTCCCGCGATCGAAATCATGCCCCCACACCTCCTGATGGATCGTGTCGCGGCTCAACGCCTGGCCGTTGCGGGCCATGAGGAAGGCCAGCAGGTCGAACTCGGTGGGCGTAAGGTCGACGTCGTCCCCGTCGAAGGTGCAGGTACGGGCCGCCGGGTCGAGCACGAGCGGCCCGTCCTCCACCCGCCCCGACTCCGAAGGCCGGTCCACACGGCGCAGCAGGGCCTCGATGCGCGCCAGAAGCTCGTCGAAGGCGAACGGCTTGGGGAGATAGTCGTCCGCCCCCGCCCGGAGGCCTCGCACCCGGTCCTCCACGGCGTCGAGGGCGGTGAGCATCAGGATCAGCAGCTCGGGACGGTGCAGGCGCAGGCGCTCGCACACCTCCAGCCCGGACAGATCGGGGAGACGGATGTCCAGCAGCACGAGGTCGATGCCGCCCTGCCGGGCGTAGTCGAGCCCACGCCGGCCGGCCTCGACCCAGCTCACCTCGTACCCCTCTTCGTTGAGCCCCTGCTGCACGAACGAGGCGACGTCGGGCTCGTCCTCGACAAGCAAAAGATGGGGGGCGTCACTCATCGACGGGGCGTGCGGTGTGTGGCCTGCAGATGCACTCGTGTTGTACGAACCCCGTGGTTCGGTCGTGCCGACCCACACGGCGCCCCCACAACGGCGTTCTGGGAAACCGTGCCGTGTGCGGGCCAGAAATGTAGGGGACGGCCCTTCCCCCGGTTCGTGATGGCGGTGGGGGCGGGCCGTCCTCCCGAAAGGGCAACCGAGCGGGCGCCGGGCCTAGCTCTGTTTGGCCCAGGAGCTGCAGTACCCTTCTCCGGCAACCGGGCCGGGAAAGAGCTGGCACCCGCCACAGCCCGAGCCATACTTCTCCTGCTGGTAGAGCTGGCAGTTCGCGCAGTTCTTGTTCGGTTTGGGGGACGCCTCCACGTAGTTCAGGGCGTTCACCTGCTGCTTGCGCCGCTGTTTTTGGGCGTCCGAGAGGCGCGACAGGTCGGAGCAGTCCGCCGCCGCCGTCGCGCTTTCGCTGTCGGTGCCGCCGGCCCCATTCCCGGAGCCGTCGGAGCCGCCCCCGCAGGCCACCAGGAGCGTGCCGCTCGCGCCCATGGCCCCGGCGAGGCCGAGCGAGCGAAGAAATTGTCGTCGGGACACAGGGTCTGAGTGTGTATCGGTCACGGGACTGTACGTGGTTGTGAACGGAGAGAGTGTAGATGCAATCCACAAGATTGTGTACGAGGAGAAAGGGTGTTAGGGGAGCTCTGACGGGCGCTCGTGTGGTGGAATCCCCCCAATCCCGTCCTCCGGCGGGGGCCGTTCGTCGATGCGGCGCGGCGGCGCCTCACTCGTCGTGCACGTCCGGCCCCGGGCCGTCGGGCGTCCCCACGGCCGTCGGGTCGGCACGGAGCTCAGGGTGGTGCACCTTTCCGCCCAGGTTTGCGGTGTAGGCCATCACGCCGGTCGTGAGCAGGGAGAGCACGAGCACAAGTTGGGCGGCCCATCGCGCGAGTGTGCGTCGAGACCGGCCGTACAGCAGGGCGCCGAGCGAGGCGACACCCGTCACGATGCTCGCAAGAAACGCGTACCATCCCCACTGCTCGTGCACCTCGATCGCGTCGTGGGAGACCCCCGCCACACCGTCGACGATCTCCTCGGCGGGCTCGCCGGTCCAGTACACCGCCACGGCGACAGCCCCGACCCCGACGAGGAGGCCGAGACCGACGTCCTGAATGGTCTCTTGTCTCTGCCAGAGCCCGTAGGCAAGGAGGCCGGTGCCGAAGAGCGTGCCGAGGACGGGAATGTGGTTGAGGGCGAGGTGGAGGTGCGCGGCGGTCATGGCAGATGTGGCAACGAAGATTGGGGGGCGTGTGGGGGCGGGACGCGGAGCGCAGCTCAGACGACCGCATCTCCCGTGTGGAGGGTTCGGATGTCCACGGCGTCGGCGACCGGAAGCACGAACACTTTGCCGTCGCCCCGCCGCCCGGTCCGGGCGGCCTCCGCGAGGGCCCGGGTCCAGTCCTCCACGCGGTCGTCCGCGCAGGCGATCTCGACTCGCACCATCTCCGCGTAGGGCGTTACCTGCGGCCCGTAAGAGGCCCGCCCGCTCGGGTCGGCCTCCCGCCCAAACCCCTCGACGGGGTGCATGCTGGCGCCGGGCACCCCCATCCGGCGCAGGCGCTCGGCGACCTCGTCTTGCTTCACGGGCCGAATGTAGGCGACGATCATCTTCATGGCGGAATGTTGTCTGTGGCAGAGGACGTTAGGCAGTCACGCTGCCCCGAAGCTGGGCCTGATCGCGGGCCTCCACCGCCCGGGCGATTGCCCGCTTGGACTGTGCCGGGGGGTTGAACCAGCCGTAGAGGGTGGGCAGCAGCAGAAGGGTGGAGGGGACGAGCGTGAAGATGCCCCCCACGACCACGGCCGCGAGGGGGCGCTGCACGTTCGCGCCGATGCCGGTGGCCACCAGCAGCGGCAGCAGGCCGAGCAGCGTCGTGAGCGTCGTCATGAGGATGGGGCGCAGGCGCAGCAGCGCGCCCGTTCGCACGGCCTCGGTGAGGGAACGCCCCCGCTCGCGGAGGTTGTCGATAAAGCTCACCATCACCACGCCATTTTGAACGGCGATCCCGAGCACGGCGATAAAGCCGACCGAAGCCGGCACGCTCATGTAGAGGCCCATCGCCCAGAGCAGGACGACGCCGCCCACGACCGAGGCCGGAATGTTGAGGAAGACGAGCACCGCCTGCCCCAGGGAGTTGAAGGTCATGAACAGGAGCACGAACACGATGGCGAGCGTGATGGGCACGATGAGCAGGAGCCGGTCCTGCGCCCGCTCCTGATTTTCGAACTGACCGCCCCACTCGGCCAGGTACCCGGCGGGGAGGGCCACCTCGCTCCGGAACGCCTCCTTCGCCTCCGCCACGAAGCTGCCGGCGTCGCGGCCGCTGAGGTTGATGCCCAGGGTCACCTTTCGCTTGCCCTGCTCCCGAGACACCTCCGCCGGCGCCTCCGTAAGCTCAACGGACGCTACGTCCTGCAGCCGAACCCGCGAGCCCTCGGCGGTCGTCAGCGGCAGGTTGCGGATCGACTCGACGGAGCCGCGGGCGGCGGCCCGAAACTTCCCGACGAGGGCAAAGCGCCGGTCCCCCTCCCGGATGGTGCTCAGCTGCTCGCCCCCGATGGCCACGTCGATGGCCCGCTGAATGGTGCCCACGCTGAGGCCGTGGCGGGCGGCCCGGTCGCGGTCGATGTCGACCTCCACGTAGCCGTAGCCGGCAATCTGGGAGGGCAGCACGTCCGCCACGCCCTCGATGCCGGACACCGCGTCGGCGGCCTCCGACTGCAGGCGGCGCAGTGCGTCGAGGTCGTCGCCGAAGATCTTGAGCGCGATCTCGCTCTTGGCCCCGCTTACCATCTCGTCGAGGCGCAGGGCGATGGGCTGGGTGAAGGCAAAGTTGGCGCCAGGGATCTGGTTGACGCGGGCCCGCATCGAGTCCACGAGCGCTGTCTTCGAGTCGAAGGACCACGTGTCGCGGGGGGCGAGGCCGACGAACATGTCGGTCAGGTTCTGGCCCATCGGGTCGAAGGCGACGGCGGGGCGGCCGGTCTTGCTCACGGCGGTCGTCACCTCGGGGAACTCCATGAGGGCGCGCTCGACCTTCGTCTGCACCTCGGTCGACGTTTCGAGGGCGGCGTCCGGCTCCAGGGCCACCTGGATGGCCACCGATCCCTCCTCCAGGTCCGGTGCAAACTCGGTCCCGAGCGTCGTGAAGAGCCCGACGCCCAGGCCGGCCACCGCGATCGCGGTGGCCACCGTCGCCCAGCGGTGGGCCAGGGCGGTGTCGAGCAGGGGCTCGTACACCGACTGGAGGGCCGCCACCACGCGGGTCGACGATCCGTCCGTCCCTTCGGGGGCGCCCTTCTCGGGCAGGGGGGCCGTTCCATTGCTCCTGGACGTGTCGTCGGTCGGAGTGGCCTCGTCCGTCGAGCCCCCGACGGACGCGAGCAGGTACGAGCTCAGGGCCGGTGCCATCGTGAGCGCCAGGAACAGCGCGGCCATCATAGCGAACGACACCGTAAACGCCATGGGCCGAAACATGCGCCCCTCCATCTGCTGCAGGGTGAAGAGGGGGAGGAAGACCGCGATCACCACGCACACGGAGAAGGCGATGGGACGCGCCACCTCCCGCCCGGCCCGCACCACGATGAGGCCGATCGACGCGTCCGGGTTCTGCTCGCGGAGGCGGTAGATGTTCTCGACCATCACGATGGCCCCGTCCACGAACATCCCGAGGCCGATCGCCAGGCCGCCCAGGCTCATCAAATTGGCCTTGAACCTGAAGTAATTCATGAGAATGAACGTGATGAGGGCCGTCATCGGCAGCACGAGGCTCACGATGAGGGCCGAGCGCCAGTCCCCGAGGAAGCCGATGAGGACGAGGAGCACGAGCAGGCCCCCAATCAGCAGGCTCGTCGTGACCGTCGAGATCGCCGCGCTCGTCAGCTCGTTGCGGTTGTAGTACACGTCGACGCCCACGCCGGGCGGCAGGGCCTGCTTCAGCTCGTCCATCTTGGCCTGCACACTGTTGACCACCTTCTGGGCGTTGGCCCCGCGGCGCATCATGACGATGCCGACGACCGTCTCCCCCTCGCCGTCGGCGGTGGCGGCGCCGTAGCGCACGGCGTGGCCCACCTCCACGTCGGCCACGTCGCTCGTCAGGACCGGCGTCCCGTCCCGGCTCGTGATGACGGTGTTCGCGATGTCTTCCACGACGTTTCCGTCGCCGTCCCCGAGGCGGCCCACCCCCCGGACCACGTACTGCTGGTCGTTGCGGGTGATGTAGCTGCCGCCGACGTTCTGATTGCTTTCCCGCAGCGCCGCGTAGGCCTCGTCGAGCGAGAGGCCGTGGTTCGTCAGCTGGTCCGGGTCGAACCGCACGTGGTACTGCTTCACGAAGCCGCCGAGCGCGTTGGCCTCCACCACGCCCTCCACCGTGCGGAGCTCGGGGGCGAGGATCCAGTCCTGCATCGTGCGGAGCTCCCGGGCGGAGTAGGAACGCCCGTCGCCCGGCTCGTCGGTGAGGGTGTACTGGTACACCTGTCCCAGGGCCGTCGAGAGCGGCCCCAGCCCCGGCTCGGCCGTCTTGGGCAGGTCCTCCTTCACCTTCGAGAGGCGCTGGGAAACGAGGCGACGGACGAAATACGGATCCATGTCTTCCTCAAACACGAGCGTGACGACGCTCAGGCCGAACTGGCTCAGCGAGCGGTTGTCCGTCACCCCGTTGAGGTTCGTCATGCTCGTCTCGATGGGGTAGGACACCAGCTTTTCCACCTCCACCGGCGACATGCCCGGCACGCGCGTCAGGATCTGCACCTGGTTGTTCGTAAGCTCCGGATAGGCGTCCACCGGCACCTGCTGCCAGCTGTAGAGGCCCCACCCGACCAGCACGGCCATGAGGAGCAGGACGAGGACCCGGTTTTTGACGACGGCGGTAACGAGGCGGTCAAACATCGAGGGGCTGAGGGCTTCGAGGGGGGCGGATCGAGGGGCGAGGAGGCCTACTACCCTCTCTGATTGAGGGCACTAGCAATCTGATACGCCCCCTCGGCAGCGACCTCGGTGCCTACGTCAAGCGAGGGGACGGGCACGTCCCCCTCCGTCTCGGCCTCCGCGTCCACGTAGACGCGCCGAAAGCGGCGGGGCCCTTCGCGGACGAGCACGTAGGCGCCGGAATCGTCGGTCAGCAGGACGTCGGCGGGGAGGGCGGCCTGCGGGGCGCCCGTCCGTTGCACCTGCACCGAGGCGTACATGCCGGGGCGGAGCGTGCCGTCGGTGTTGTCGAGCACGATCCGCGCGCTGGCCGCCCGGCTCTCGTCGTCGACCTGAGGGGTGATCCGGTCGATGGTGCCCTGGTAGCGGCGGTTGGCCATCGGGGTGGTGATGGTGGCGGGCTGGCCGGTACGCACCTTGTCGAGGGACTGCTCGAAGACGCGGGCCACCACGCGGATCGGCTGCAGGTCGACGATGCGGTAGAGCGTATCGCCCTGTTGCACAGGGGCCCCGAGGACCCCCATCCGGTCCAGAACGATGCCGTCGAGGGGGGCCTCCAGTGGGAGCGTCCGCATGTCCCGGGCGCCGGTGGCGACCTGTTCGATGCGGGTCGGTCGGACCCCGACGGCGCGAAGCCGCTGGCGCGCGGCCTGCCAGTTGCGCTCGGCGGCCCGCACGTTCTTCTCGACGGCCACGCTCCGCTCGTCCAGGCGGCGTTGGCGGTCAAGGTCGTTGCGCGCCTGCCGGAGGTCGGCTACCATCCGGCTCAGGTCCGGGGCGGCCACATCGGCCACGACCTCGCCCTGCGCCACCCGTGTCCCGGGGCTCACGCGGAGCCGCTCCACCCGCCCGTCCACCAGCGACGTCACGAAGGCCTCCTGGTCGGCCGCCGGGCGCACCCGGGCCGGGAGCTCGAGGGGTGTCGTGACCGGGCGCTCTGTGACCTTGACGGTTTCGACCCCGACCTCCTCAAGTTCAGCCTTGCTCAGTGTAATAACGTTTGGGGTGGGGGGCGTCTCCGCCGTGGCGGTGGCGGGAGGCGCGTCGGCCTCTCCGCAGCCGATGAGGAAGAGTGCAGGGGCAAGAACCAGAACGAGTGGGGGACGGAGGCGGCGGTGCATGTGTGGGAAAGCGGTTTTGGAAGGGGAGTCTGGTCCGCTGGGGGAGGGGCCGCGTCGGGACAATGCCGGGGCGGTGCGGAGGGAAGGCCTGTAGTCCTCACAGGTCGGGGGCGCGGGGAGAGAGGGCGCCCTCAACGACGACGGGCGCGTCCTGCGGCCCCACGCCCATGGCGGCCTCCAGGTCGTAGAGCGCTCGCAGGTACTCTGCGGTGAGGCGCACACGGAGCAATTTCGTCTGCCGGGCGGCCTCGATGGCATCCAGCAGCTCGAAGAGGGTCAGCCCGCCCTGCTCGTAGGTGAACAGTGCGTCCTGAAGGTGCTCGTCGGCCTTCCGGGGCGGAGAGTCCGCCGTGTCCTGCAGGCGGGCCCGGTAGCTCCGAAGGCGGTCTAGGGCGTTGCGCACGTCCACCTCCACGGCACGCCGGGTGGCGTCGAGGGCGGCCTCGGCCTGGCTGCGACGACCGTCCCGGGCCGCGACGGCCGTGCGGCCCCCGTCCCAGAGCGGGAGCTCCACCTGGAGGCCGGCCGTAAAGCCGAGGGCCGTGCCGCCCGGGGTGGACAGCTGCTTCGGCCCCGCCGACAGACTTAGGTCCGGATACCGCTGGTAGCGCGTGCGGTCGAGGGCCCGGCGTGCGCGCTCAACCCGCGCACGCCGGGCCCGAAGCCGATCCCGCTGGGCCGCGGCGACCGACAGGGCGGCCTGCGCGTCCACGGCGACCGCCCGGAACGAGAGGGAGTCCACAACCGCGTAGGGGAGCCCCTCCGACTGCGTCGCCCGGGGGGGACGGAGCAGGGCGGCCAGTTCCCGCCGCGCGGCCCGATGCTGCTGTTCCGCGTCGGCCAGGTCGTTCGCGAAGGTTGCCTCGGCGCTCTGGAGGCGCGTGCGCCGGATCGGGCTTAGGTCGCCCTCCTCGTACCGCACGGTGGCGGCCCGGGCGGCCTGCCGCACCGCGTCGGCGTACCGGCGCAGGAGGCGACGGCGGGCGTCCGCGGCCACGACGGCGAGGTAGCGGTGGCGCAGGTTCCGGTAGAGGGCCGTGCGGGTCTCCCGGAGCCGTGCCTTTGCGGCCCGTGTGGCGGCGTCGGCCGACTGCCGCCGGGCGCGCTGCTCGCCCGGGTAGTGAAGGGGCTGGGTGAGGGTCAGAAACCATTCGTCGTCGGCCCCGCCGTTGGGCAGCGGGGTATGCTCGGCGGAGCCCTCCAGGGTCGGGTTGGGAAAGAGGGCCGCGGCCTGAGCCCTCTGTTCGTCGGCCTGGGCCCGAGCACGGGCGGCGCGGAGCTGCGGGTTGTGGTCCAGCAACAGGCGGGTGGCGCGCTCGAACGTGAGCGTGTCCGGCCCCCCAGCCGTCTGGGCCTGTGCGACACGAACGACGGGCCCGTCCAGAACGGCGAGCGTCCCCAGCAGAAGGGCAAGCCCGAGGCCCCAGTGCGTTTTTGGTGGCAGGCAGACCATGGAGTGGCGACGACTGAGCAGGGGGCGGCGGTTGATCTGTCAGTCGTACCCACGCCTCCTCGGCCGGAGGGATCTTATAGGGCGGTGAGAGACGGGTTAGAGTTCGATTAGAGCCGCGCAGCCGGGGGGCGAGCAGGGGCATCGTCGGCGGGCCGCGACAGGCGACCCATTGGGCCCGTCACCCAGACGCGTCGTCACGATCCCGAAGAGAGACGAAGACGTATTCGGGGCAATACGGAGGCGCGATACGGGGCCGGCCGGTCGTCGCTTCTTCGCGGGGCCCCGCTTCGTTCTCGCTCCGTCCGTGACGCCCTAATCGCCTGTTGAGCTCATTGCGGGGCGCGCCGGGTCGGCGTGCGGACCGGCGGCGGAAGCGTCGTCGGCCCGGTCCTCCGTCGAGTGAGGAGGGTGGGCGGGGCGGGGGGACGGGCTCGTGCGGTCGCCCCGCCCAAGCTCAAACGTTTCGACGCTCGCCCGCAGGCGCTGGACGGTTGCCTCCAGGTCCTCCGCCGAGTCGGAGACCTGCGTGACGCCGGCCGCCGACTCCCGGGCCGCCGTCGAGATGGACTGCACGCTCCGGGCGATCTCGTTGCTGGTGGTCGACTGCTCCTCGGAGGCGGCCGCAATCTCGTCGGCCTTCTGCTGGGCGCGGTCGATGGCGGCGGCCACGTCGTCCAGGGCGCTGTCCGCCTCGCCGGCCAGCTCCAGCCCCTGCTGGGCCCGCTGGCTGCTCCGGCGGGCGGCGCCGACCGCGTCCTCAATCTCGCCGGTCGTCCCCTGAACCATCTGTTCGATTTCGGTCGTGGCCGCGTCGGCCTCCTCCGCCAGCTCGCGCACCTCCTCGGCGACCACGGCGAACCCCTGTCCGGTCTGTCCGGCGGCCTCGTCCCCGGCGCGCGCCGCCTCGATCGCCGCGTTCAGGGCAAGGAGATTGGTCTGCCCCGCAATTTCGTCGATCGTGTCGACGATCTGGATGATCTCTTCGCTCGCGTCGCCCACGCCCTCGATGGTGTCGGCCGTGGCCCGGGCCCCCTCGGCGATCTGTCGGATCTGCTGCGTCGCCTCCGCGACGATCTCACCACTGCGCTCGGCCTGCTGGGCGGCGTCCCGGGTGGCCTCGGCGGCCCGCTGGACGCTGCGCGCGTTTTCGCTAATCGTCTGGTTCATCTGCTCGACGGCCGCGGCCACCTCCTCGGCCTGGGCGGACTGCTGCTCGGCGGCGGTCGCCATCTGCTCGGAAGAGGCGCTGATCTCCTCGGTCGTTCGGGCGGTCTCCTCGGCCGCGTCGCGGACGGAGACGAGGGTCTGCCGGACGCTCGCGACCGCCCGGTTGAACCCGTCGAAGAGATCGCCAATCTCGTCGTCGCGGTCCGTGTCGACCCGAACACTGAGGTCCCCGTCGGCAAACCGGTTCATCGCGTCGAGCATCTCGCTCGTGTGGCGGGCGAGCGCCTCCTTCTGTGCCTGAAGCTCCCGGGTGGCCTCCTCCACCTGCTCCTCGACGGAGTCTTTTTGCTGCTTGAGTCGCTCGGCCATCTCCTCGGTCTCCTGCTTCTGCGCCTTGGCCTCCTCCACGGCGGACTCGGCCCGCCGCAGCGCGCGGCCCTGTTCCTGCTTGAACACCCGTGCGATGAGGAGCACGACGGTGATGAGGCCGACGTAGGAGAAAAAGAGCGACTCGCCGGCCATGGATTCGGACATGGGCGTCGGGAAGGCGTAGCCGCTCAGTTCGAGGCCGTAGATGACGGACAGCTCCGCGATGCTCACCACCGTAAGGAGAACGGCAAACCACTGCTCCGCGAGCAGAAGTCCAATCAGCGGCGCGACCATGAACCAGGGGGCCGACGTGGACGCGGTCCCCCCGGAGCGAACTGTGAGCAGTGTGATGAGCCCCAGCATCACCACGGCGGTCACCTTCGCCATGAGGGACGGGGCGGCGCCCTGGCGCAGGGCAATCGGGACCCCCGCTAGGAGGGCCGCCGCGCCCAGAAGCACAGGAATCCCGCTCCAAAACGCCCATCGGTAGTGCGCCCCGGTGTAGGCGAGGCAGGCCCCGATGATGAGAAGCGTGATTGACAGCGTCAGGCGCGCCTTCCGTCGCTGATCAGAATGTTCAGGGAGGGCGTCTGGCAGGAAGAAGTCGAGAAACGCAGTCATCACGCCGCCACGAGGTTGTTTGGGTGCATGCGGTGGGTCCCGCCCCCCTAGAGTGAACTGGTCGCGGGCCGGTGGAGGTCGCCCTCCGAGGCCGTCGGCGGGCAAGACCTATGGTCCACAACAGTTATCGAACGCGGGGGCTGGAATGTTAACCGCCGCAGGACGCAGGGGGGATCTCATCCGAACAGACCAGGGCGGGCCTGCGGCCCCTGCGGCACGCTACTCCGCCTGCGGAGCCCCGGCGAACCGCCAGTGCGGCGTGTAGTCTTTCGGGAGGCGCCGCTGCTGGAGCCGGGCGCGCACCATCTCGACCGGCATGCGCCCGCCCCGCAGAATCCGGTCGTGAAATGCGCGGTCGGACAGGTCGCCGTTCTCGACGAGCTCCTCGTGGAGCGCACGGAATTGGAGGCCGCCGAGCATGTAGGCGGCCTGGTACAGCGGGGGATACGTGCCGATGATGGAGCGCCGCACCTCCGCCCTTGCGTTGGCCCGCTCGTGCCCGACCTCCCGCACCAGGAAGTCCACGGCCTCCGGCCCCGACATCGTCCCCAGGTGAAAGCGGAGGGAGAAGAGGATGCGCGCCGCCCGGTGGTTCCGCCAGAACAGCATCCCAATCCGGTCCGCCGGCGATTGGGGAAAGCCGAGGTCCCAGAGCTGCATCTCCCAGTAGAGGGCCCACCCCTCGCCCCAAAACGGCGTGGCGAACAGGTCGCGGTGGGCGTTGTACCGGTCCGTCATGAAGCCCTGCAGGTGGTGGCCCGGAATGAGTTCGTGGTGGACGACCGCCCGGGAGAAGTGCCGGTTGTTGCCCCGAATGCTCATCAGCTTGTTCTCGTGGGACATCTTCTGCGCGGGAAAGGCCACCCGGACGACTTCGCCGCCCAGGAAGTACGGCGCGATGCGCTGCCTCTCGGGGGACAGCATCTGCATGCGCCAAACCTCCTCGGCCATCGGGGGAATCGTCACCAGATTCCGATCCCGAAGAAACGACACGGCCTCCTCGGCCAGGTCCCGGGCGAGTGTTGGCTGCTGGCCCGGCGCCACGTGACGGCTCTTCACCGCTTTCAGGGCGGCACGCCAGTCGTCCCCGTGCCCCATCTCCCGGGCCGCCGCCCGCATCTGCCGCCGGCCCCACTCGAGCTCCTGCTCGGCCAGGGCGATCAGCTCCTTCGGCGAGTACGGAATCATGGCGTGCCGGAGGGCCGTCTTGAGCGCCTCGGCCCCAATCGGGTCCCCGATGAGGGGATCGGCCGCCCCCTCCTCAACGCCCACAATCTCCCGGCGGAGAAACTGTGCGTATGCCTCCAGGTCGTCCTGGACGGCCTCGTACGGGGTCTCCGCCCACCAGGTAAATTTAGGATGGTAGCCGTCGTAAAACTCATACCACTCCCGCACATTACCGCGGAGGTCCCTGACGGCGGTGGCCGCCCGGTGGGCCACGACACGCTCCGATGCTGTATCGATGCTCTGCTCCGAGAGGCGCTCCCGGACGTGTTCGATCGTGTCTCGGAGGGCAGCCAGCGTGTCGGCCGCGGCGCGCGGGTCGAGGGCAGGGTCTGCCCGCCACCGGTAGTAGAGGGACGTGATCGTGGAGGCGAAGGGCAGGTACCGCTCCATCTCGGCGTGGCGGCGCTCCGTCCGGTCCAGCCGGTGCAGCGCCCCCTGGATCTCGTTTTGGAGGAGCACGTGGTCGATGCGCCCCTCCACGCCGAGCCGATCGAAGCGGACGGCGTCCAGTTCGTCGAGCCACCGGGTGTAAAACGTCCGCATCCGCGCCCACCGCGTCGGCCCTGCGGCGTCGTAGCGGCGGCGAAGGGCCGCGCGGTCCTCGGCGAACCGCTCGACGACCGGAATCATCGCGCTGGAGTCGCTCTGGAGAAGGGCGTTTGCCGCCGGGGGGGAGGCCGGCTGGGCCGGGGAGGCCTGTGGGGCCACCAGCCCCGCCAGCAAGAGCAGGCCGACGGCCAGGACGGCAGTGTGAGCGCTACTGGGGCGGGCCGGCGGCCGGCCGTGGGACGAAACGAGAGGGGACACGGGGGAGAGGTGCAGGTGCATGGAAGCGAGCCGGTGCGGAGTACGCTGACGATTTACGCTGACGATTTTTGGGAGGGGCGCCGGTGGGCGCCAGACCGAGCCGAACACGGCGGGTCTTGATGAGGCCGGCTACGCGGCCCTGGTGGGGGCACGGCCGGCCTACAGGCGTTCGAGCACGAAGACGTACGGATACAGCCCCCCGATCTCGATGGCCCGCACGTGACGGCTGGCGAACCGATCGGACTCGTCGAGGACTGTGTTGAAGGGGCCCTGCCGCAGCACCAGCATGACCACGAGGCCGCCGGGCCGTAGCACCTCGGCCATCTGTCCCAGGACGCGCCGGTAGAAGGGATAAAAGTCCATGCTGCTGGCCATGCGCACGCCAAAGGGGGGATTGGTGACGATCAGGTCGGCCGTCACGTCCGCGAACGTGTCGGCGAGCTGCCACACGTCGCCCTTCCGAATCGCAATGTGGTCGCTCAGGCCCGCCAGGTCGACGTTCGTGCGGGCGCCCGACACGGCCTCCTCGTTCCAGTCGCTGCCGTAGCACTGCGTGTCGGCCCACAGGTCGGCGGCCTCCAGCAGGATGGTACCGGAGCCGCAGAAGGGGTCGAGCAGCGCGCTGGGCGGGGCGTCGAGGTGGGCGAGGCGGAGGAGGGCGTAGGCCACGTTCGCCTTGAGGGCGGCCCGGGGCTGGTAGCCCTCCAGCTGCCGGCGGCTCAGGGCCTCGCGGGTGTGCTGGACGCTCACGAGGCACTGGTCCTCACGGACGTCCACCCGCACCTCCACGTCGTAGTCCTCCAGGTCGACGGACGCGTCGTAGCGGGCATCGAGGGCCCCGCCCGCCCGCGTCTGCACGTCGACGCTCGTGAAGTCGTGCTCGCCCTGCCGGACCGACGAGGCGCGGAAGGTGTCCGCGGTCTCCATCGCATCGACGTCGAGCGTTGCCACCGTGTCGTGGATCGCCTGGAGGGCATCCTCCCCGTCCGCAGGGAGCGTGAACGTGTAGAGGGGCGCCAACACGTGGTGCACCAAGCGCATCCGGCGGGCCACGTCGAGGACATCGTCGGGGGCCGCGTCGACCCCCACGAGGGCGTAGCTCTGCAGGCCGAAGGGGGCGTCGTCGGTGTTGATCACGTTGAGGCCTGCAGCCGCCGCCCGCTCCCGAAACTCGTCCACGACCACGTCCTCCAGTCCCATGTTGACGGTGAACAGGAGCGGCGTACGGCCCGACGAACGGAGCGAGGTGACCGGCGAGGGCGACGGCATAGGAAAGAGGGGGCTTGGCATGACGGACCGAGGGCGGTCCTACCGGGCCGAACCGGGTGGAGTTCAGGGACGTGCAGGGCCGACGGAGGAACCCGATCTGTCAACCAAAGGTTTGTCTAGCACCTTGTATCAACTTCCCCTGTTGGCATGCACCGCCTCCGGTCGTCCAGTACCATGGGCCGCTGGGCCGTCGCCCTTGGCCTCATCTTGGTTATGGGGCCCCTGGCGCAGGCCGCTACGCCGTGCCTCGGGGCCGGGGGAGGCGCCGACGCGGCGTCGGCGCCCGTCGTAACGACCGTCGCGTCGAGCGCGCAGTGGTCCTGTTCGGCGACGGACGCCGGGGCAATGGTTCGTGCGGTGTCGCCGGAGGGGACAGCGAATTCGCTCGACGGCCTGTCGGGGGGCGAGGCGATTGGAGAGGCCTCCGCCGAGCTTCCCCCCGTCCGCCTGGATGCGCAGCGGCCCCCGTCACCGCCCATCTCGCCAACGCTGGACGCCTTGCGTCCGGTCGTCCTCCAAATTTAGTCGTCTCCGTCCGCCCTCCGCTGGCGCCGGAGGGTCGTGCGCCGGCCGCCCGGTCGGCTCGTTCTCGGTTCGATTCTTTGGAGACGACTCCTGTATCCCCATGCTATCCTTTTCTTTTCCCAACTGGGTGGGCTCGTTCGCAGCGGGTCTGCTCGTCGTCGGGGGGCTCGTGGCCCTCGTGATGGCCGAACAGCCCGCCTCGCCTGCCCAAACAACGGGGGGCGACACCGCACAGGACGCCCCCAATTTTGCCCTCAACACCCTGGACGGCGACACCTTCCGCCTCGGCGACCACCGTGGCGAGGTCATCGTGCTCAACTTCTGGGCGACATGGTGCCCGCCGTGCCGCCGCGAAATTCCGGACTTCGTGTCGCTGCAGAACGACCTCGGCGACCGGGGCCTCCAGTTCGTGGGCGTGGCGCTCGAACGGAGCGCCGGCCCCGAGGAGGTGCGGGCCTTTGCCGAGAAAATGAACATCAACTACCCGATTGGGCTGGGCGACGGCGCCATCGCGGAGAAATACGGCGGGGTGCGGGGGCTGCCCATGACGTTCGTGATCGGCCCGGACGGGCAGATCCGCAAGCACATTCCGGGCATGACCACCGAGGACCGGATCCGTCCCCTGCTGGAGGCGCTCCTGCGAGAGACGTTGTAAGTAGACACGCAAAAGACCCTTCCCAACAAGTCATTCCGAGCGCAGCGAAGCGGGGTCGAGACGCGATCGAAGCGACTGATGAAATCAATCTCTTCGAAGATCAGCAGAGGCGACCTTCAGGCCGGTATATGCCCAAATCAGCGTTCGCGCTGGACCCAGTAAGATTCGTCGACTCGCTCTTCCCTCCGGTCGTCGGTCGCTCAGAATGACCCTCGAATAAACGTATTTCTGCGTGCTTACATAGCTGCGTCTCGGCCTTGTCCCTCAACGCCCGCGCACCGACCCCCCCCGGATTCGCCCGTATGCCGGATTCCGATCGCGACCGCTCCCCCTGGCACACCGTCTGGGCCTACACCAAGGCCTACTGGCACTGGCCCGTGCTCCTGGTGATGGGGATCTACGTCTATCAGCAGTACATGCCGAGCATCGACCTGGCCGACGAGGGGCGTCCGGCGCCGACGGTGGCGGCCGAGACGCTGGCGGGCGATCGCTTTCGGCTCGAGGACCACCGCGGGACGGTCGTGGTGGTGAACGTGTGGGCCACGTGGTGCCCGCCGTGCCGCGTGGAGATGCCCGGCTTCGTGGACCTGCAGCGCGAGTTTGCGGACGCGGGCGTGCAGTTCGTCGGGATCGCGGTGGACCGGGACGGGGCGGACGCGGTGCGTCCGTTCGTGGAGAAACAGGGGATCAACTTTCCACAGATTGCCAACCCGGCGGTGGCGGCGCGTCACTTTCCGGGGGAGGCGGTGCCGCGGACGTACCTGATCGACAAGCAAGGGCGCATCCGGTACGAGCACAGCGGCGTGATCCTCAAGTGGGCGCTCGACGATGCCCTGGCGCGGCTGGTGGATGAGACGAGGCCGGAGAAGAGCGAGCCGTAGGGCGGGACGCTGTGAAAAGGGAATGTTCTGAATTCATTGGACCAAGGATATTCCGTACTCGGGATTCGAGTGGGCCTCGGTGGGATCCTGTAGCCAGATGGGGGCGTTGTGAGTTTTGGGAGGACAGTCCTTCGGTCATCAAAGCGCCCGGCATGTCCGACACACTGAAAGTCCGCGAAATTGGGAACTCGCTCGGTGTGATTCTCCCCACTTCGACCCTGGAAGATCTGGATGTGGAAGACGGGGACGAGCTCTTCGCCATCCAGACGCCGGATGGGGGTCAGCTCACGCCGTACGACCCGGAGTTTGCGGAGGCAATGGAAGACGCGCGCGAGTTTATGCGCCCACATCGAAATGCCTTCCGCGAGCTTGCGTGATGAGTCATGGAGGATGCCCAGAACAACGAGCCGGCGTGGCTCTCGAAGAGGTTTGTACGGGCGATGCACGCCGAGACGCTCCGTCGGTTCGGGGGAACGACGGGCCTTCGGAAGGAGGGGCGGCTGGAAAGCGCCCTTGATCGACCGAAATCGGCATGCGTTCGCGGAGCCGCCGCCCTCTGAGCTCGCCGCAGTGTACTGCCACGGCATCGTTCGGAATCATCCGTTCGTCGACGGGAATACGCGAACGGGTCTCCTCACGGTCCGGGCGTTTCTCGCGAGGAATGGATATCCGTTTGGTCCGGACGAGGCCGAGATGGTGCAGATTGTGGAACAAGTAGCGGCGGGAGAGACGAGTGAAGACGAACTCGCTCGATGGATCGAGTAAAATTCTGAGCCCCAGTAGACCCCGATGGCCTCCTTTCCCATTCAACGCTGGACGCTTGCTTTCCTTTTTCTGCTCGGGGTCGGGCCTGTTGCGGCCCAGCCCACGGCCCTGGTCGGCCCCACGGCCCTCAACCCGGCCGACTCGACGGTGATTGAGGACGCGACGGTCCTGTGGGAGGGCGGTCGCATCGCCGCGGTGGGGCCGTCGAGCGAGGTGGCGGTGCCCCCCGGGGCGACCGTGCACGAGATGCCCGACAAGTACGTGATCCCGGGCCTCGTGGACGGGCACGTCCACTTCTTCCAGAGCGGCGGGCTCTACACGCGCCCCGACGTGATCGACCTGCGCGCCGAACGCCCCTACGCCGAAGAGCTGCGCCGCATCAAGGAGCGGCTCCCCGACACCTTCCGGCGCTACCTGCGCAGCGGCATCACGAGCGTGGTGGACGTGGGCGGGCCGATGTGGAACCTCGACGTGCGGGCCCGCGCCGACACCGCGGCCGTGGCCCCGACGGTCGTGACGGCGGGCCCGCTCCTCTCCAGCGTGGCGCGTCCGTCGCTCGACGAGGGCGATCCGCCCATCCTGCAGATCACGACGCCGGAGGCGGCCCGGAAAGAGGTCCGCGACCAAATCATGGCCGGGGTGGATCTCATCAAGATCTGGTACATCGTGGGCGGGGACGAGACCCCGGCCGACTACCGCCCGGTCGTGGAGGCGACCATCGACGAGGCCCACAACGCGGGCATCCGGGTGGCCGTCCACGCCACCGCGCTGGCGACCGCCCGGGCGGCCGTTGAGGCCGGGGCGGACATCCTCGTGCACAGTGTGTCCGACCAGCCGGTCGACGACGCCTTCGTGCAGCTCCTTCGGGAGAACGACGTGCTCTACACGCCGACGCTCGTGGTGGGCGAACGCTACGGCGAAACGTTTGCCCAGCAGCTCGACCTGACGCTCGCCGAGCATCGCATCGGGCAGAAGGACGTGATCAGCTCCCTCACCGACCTGCGCACGCTTCCGGATTCGCTCGTCCCGACCGGCCTCCGCCGGCGCATCCGGCAGGCCCCGACGGTGCCGTCCGACACCACGGCCATGCGCAACCTGAAGCGGCTCCACGAAGCCGGCATCGACGTCGTGGCCGGCACCGACGCGGGCAATATCGGGACGCCGCACGGCCCGGCCCTCGTCCGCGAGTTTGAGCTGATGCGCACGGCCGGCCTCACGCCCCGCGAGATTCTGGCAACGGCGACGGCGGGCGGGGCCCGGCTCATGGGGCGGGACGACCTCGGGCGGATTGGGGACGGAATGATGGCGGACCTCGTGGTGCTCAACCGCGACCCCTTCGCGGACATCAAACACGTCATGTCCATCCACCGGGTCGTGAAGGAGGGACGCCTGTACGCCCCCGACAGGCTCGTGCCGCGGACGCCGGCAGAGGTGGTGTTCCAGTTGCACAATGCGTACAACACCCACGATCCGGGCGCCTTTCTCGACGCACTCGCCGACGACGTGAAGGTGTACCGCCCCCCCAACACGCTCGTGATGGAGGGGCGCGACACCCTTGCGACGCAGTACCGGCCTCTTCTTGAGGGGGCGACCAACCTGCACTCCGAGTTTCACTACCACACGACCGTGGGCCCCACCTTCACTGCCCACGAGACCATCCGAAACCTGCCCGGCCGCGAGACGCCCTTGTCTCAGGTGCTGCTGTACCGCGTGACCGACGGGGCGATCGACCGGGCCTGGCTCGTGCAGGAGGAATAGGGCGGCGACTGGGGGAGGAGGAAGTTTGGAAGCGGTTTCGGGCGGTCTAGGGTGTATGGTCCGGCCATTGGGCCGTAGTTTGACGGTTCGCTTTTCGCCCGCGGCCCCGTCCCGCGCGTTGATCACCGTGGGGGCGGGTCCGCCCGTTGGACCGCACGCCTTTGCCCATGCCAGAGCGACGCACATTTCTGAAGACCCTGGGGGCGGGTGCCCTCGGCGCAGCCGCCACAGGATTTTCGACCCCGCCCGCCCGCGTCCCCTCCGCCTCGACGAACGCGAGCGACCCGTCGGGGCCCGACTCGGCCCCGACGAACTGGGTGTGGATGACCCCGGAGCTCGATGTCTCCCCCGACGAGTGGAGGCGACGCTTCGAGCGCCTGCGGGCGCACAACATCGACGCGATCCTGCCGCAGGTGTACACCAACAGTGCGGCCTACTACGGGAGCGACTTTCTCCCGGTCGAGGGCGAGTGGCTCGAAACCATTCTCCCCCCGGCGAAGGAGGTGGGCCTGGAGGTGCACGGGTGGATGGTATCGATGCCCTGCACCATCCCCGAGATCGTCAACCAACACAAGGAGTGGTTCGTGGTGAACCGGAACGGAGAGTCGGCGGTCGACAATCCGGCATACGTCGACTACTACAAGTTCACGTGTCCCAATCGCCCCGGGGCCCAAGACTTCATCGAGCGGCGTGTTGAGGAGATCACCTCCATCGACGGGCTGGACGGCATTCACTTCGACTACATTCGCTTCCCCGACGTCATCATCGCGGAGGCCCTTCAGCCGAAGTACGGCATCGTCCAGCACGAAGAGCAGGCCCCGTACGACTACTGCTACTGCGAGGCCTGCCGGTCGAAGTTTGAGCGGGACCACGGGGCAGCCCCCCACGACCTTGAAGACCCGACCACGAGCACGGCCTGGCGCCTCTTCCGGTACGAGAGCATCACGGATCTGGTGAACGACCGCCTCATCCCCATCGCCCGCGAGAACGGCAAGGCGGTCTCGGCGGCCACCTTTCCGAACTGGGAGGCCGTGCGCCAGCGGTGGCACCACTGGGACCTCGATTACGTCCATCCCATGCTGTACCACAACTTCTACCACGCCGGGGCGAACTGGGTGCGCGACGAGACGCGGGCCGGCATCGAGCGGCTGCGGGGACAGGGCCGGTCCACCCGCCTGTACAGCGGCCTCAACGTGGGGGCGGTGGCGCCGGGCGGCCTGGAACGGCTCATCGAGAAGGCGCACGCGGGCGACGCCAGCGGCATCACCCTCTTCGCGGCCGGCAGCATGAACGACGCGCTGTGGACCGCCTTCGCGGAGGCGACCTCGAAGGCGTAATTCGAGCGGTTGGCGAGGCGTGGAGGCGGGGCTTCTCCCTCATCCACGCGACGAATGCTATGCCCGACCCGGGCCCACGTCGATACACCGTTCGGCTCGGGGCGCTTCTCCGCACGCTTCACGAGCCCCTTCCGTAGGAGCGCCGACGCAGCACGAGGAGCCGGAAGGGGGCCTCTACGGAATCCGGGCGATGTGGGCGGTGCCCGACTCGTCCTCGGCGACGGTGCCCACGAGGGTGACCGCCCCGTTTAGGGCGAGGGACGCGCCGAAGTCGACGGACCCGATGTCGAGGACCGTGCGCTCGCGCCATGCCCCCTCGGGCCGCCGGCGAAAGACGTAGACCACGCGGTCGATGTTGATCTCGTTGCCGAGCTGCTCATCGTATCCGGTGATGAGTGCCCGTCCGTCGTGAAGGGCCACGGTGGCCCCGAACGAGCCGGACTCGTAGGGGATGGAGGGGCGGAGGGTGGTCGCTTGTTGCCAGGACGTGTCGCCGCGGGTGTAGACGGTGGCGGCGCCGGAGCCGTCGTCGCGGGCCCGGCCCTCCCCCACGAGCAGCGTCGAGCCGTGCAGGTCGAGGGAGATGAAGAAGGCGTCGATGTTCTTCAGGTGGGCGTCTTCGCGCCAGCGGTCGGTCGACGGGTCGTGTCGGAAGACGTAGGCGGAGCCCGGTTCCCGCTCAAAAAAGGTGGAGGCCGCCACGGCCAGGTAGCGCCCGTCGAGGGCCACGTCCCCCCCGATGATTCCCGAGGCCGAACGATCATCGGACGGGAGCCGTGCCGTTCGGGCCCAGGCGTTGGTGTCGGGGTCGTGTTCGAAGACGTAGACGGCCCCGCCGTACGCCCGTTCGGGGTCGTTCCGGTTGGGGTTGCCGGAGGTGCTCACGGCCGCCCGGTCGCCGTCGAGCGCCACGCCCGCCGCGAAGAGCCCCTCGCGCCGGTCCGGGGCCCCGGTGAGGCGGGCCGTCTGCTGCCAGGTGCTGTCCGCCGAGCGCTCAAACACGTACGCCGCGTTTTCTCCCTCCCCGACGAAGTTCTCGCTGGAGGCGCTCACCAGGACCCGCGCGCCGCTGAGGGCCACGTCGGCCCCGAAGAAGGCGTCTGCGCGACAGGGCGTCGGGACGAGGCGGGCCGCAAGCGCCCACGAGGTGACGAGGGGGCCCGGCTGCCGCTCGTAGACGAACACGGCCCCGGCGTTGTCGCCGCACACCGACGCCCCGCTGGCGCCGACGACGGCAATCGAGTCGTCGATGGCGACGGACACGCCGAAGGAGGCGGACTGCAGCGTGTCGGGGCGGGGCAGGGCCTCGATTTGGGCGTGTCCCTCCAGCGGGCCGAGCCCGAGGAGGAGACCGAGACACATGAGGAGGCGGGGGCGGAGCATGTGGGCACTGGTTCCGAGCAGGGTGCGGAACGCTAACGGATGCACGGGGACGCCGGTCCGGGACGGGCGGGGCCCAGTGAAACGCTCGGGACATGGACGAGCCCCCGGAAACGAAGTGTTGCCGCACGCCGGGCGCGTTTCGCCGACGCGCGTCAGTCCTCCAGCGCCATCACGTGTTCGGTGAGGACCTCCCACTCCTCGTAGAGGCCGGACAGCTCCTTCTTGAGCGCATTGTACTCGTCGGACAGCTCCCGCGCCTCCACGCCGTCGCCGTCGTAGGCGTCCGGGTCGGCCATCGCCGCTTCGAGCGCCTCCTGCTTCTCCTCGATCTCCAGGATGCGGGCCTCCGTGTCCTCCAGCTTCTGCTTGAGCTGATACGAATTGAGGTCGGCGAACGGGCCGTCCGGCCGGGTGTTGGGGGCGGCCGGGTCGTTGTCCTCGGCGGGCGGGTCCGTGTCGCCGGCCGCGGCATCGTGTCCGTTGGGGGACGGCTCGGCGGCGGGCTCCACCTCGTGCACGTCCTGCAGGGGGCGGGCCGAGCCCTCCTCCACCTGCCAGCGGAAGTCGGAGTAGTTGCCGAGGAAGGTGCGCACGGTGCCCCCGCCCACGCGCCACGTTTTTTCGGCCACGGCGTCGAGCACATGGCGGTCGTGGCTCACGAGCACAACCGTTCCTTCGTACTTCTGCAGGGCCTCGATGAGCACCTCGCGCGACTGGATGTCGAGGTGGTTCGTCGGCTCGTCGAGGAGCAGAAGGTTGGCCGGCGACAGCAGCGTCCGGGCGAGCGAGAGGCGACTCTTTTCGCCGCCGGAGAGGACCCGCACGTCCTTGAACGCGTCCTCGCTGGTAAAGAGAAAGCGCCCCAGCAGGCTGCGCAGTTCGGTCTTGGGCCGGTCGGGGGCCGCTTCACGGACGGTGTCGAACACCGTCTGGTCCGGGTCCATCGTCTTGGCCTGGTGCTGGGCGTGGAAGGCCATCTCGACGTTGTGGCCCTCCGTGCGGGTGCCCGCAAAGTCCTCCCGGCCGCCGATGATGCGGGCGAGGGTGGACTTGCCCGCGCCGTTGGGGCCCACGAGCGCGACCTTGTCGCCCCGTTCGATGGTGAGGGGGCCGGCGTCGGTAAAGACGGTTTCGGGGCCGTGCTCCGTGTCGTAGGTCTTGCGAAACGCGGAGAGCTCCAGCACGACGACGCCGGAGCGGGGGGGCTCGGGAAACTCGAACGACATGGCGGGGGCCGGATCGGGCGGCGGCGGGATCCGGTCCATCTTCTCCAGCTTCTTGATCCGGCTCTGCACCTGGCTGGCGCGGGCGGCGTTGTAGCGAAACTTGGAGATAAACTCCTGGATCTTCTCAATCCGCTTCTGCTGGTTCTCGTACTTGCGGCGCCAGCGCTCGTAGCGCGCCTCGCGGGCCTCCAGGTAGTGGGAGTAGTTGCCGTCGTAGTGGAGCAGGCGGCCCCGCACGAGCTCGGCGGTGGAGGTGACCATGCGGTCGAGCACGGAGCGGTCGTGGCTTACCAGGAGGACGGCGCCGGGGTAGGTCTCCAGCGTGTCTTCGAGCCAGTCGATGCTTTCAATGTCGAGGTGGTTCGTCGGCTCGTCGAGCAGCAGCACGTCGGGCTGCTTCAGCAGGAGGCGGGCCAGCGCCGCCCGCATGCGCCAGCCGCCGGAAAAGGTGCGGAGGGGGCGGTCGAGCTCGTCCGGGGCAAAGCCGAGCCCGGTGAGGGTGGCCTCGGTGCGGGGGCGAATGCGGTGGGCGTCCTGGGCGTCGAGTCGCTCCTGCACCCGATGCAGCCGGTTGAGAAGCTTTTCGTGGCGGTCGCTCTCGTGGTCGATCGCCTCCAGCGCGCGGCTAATCTCCTGCTCCTGCTCCTCCAGGGCCAGCACCTCTTCGAAGGCCCGGAGCGCCTCCTCCCGCACCGTCCGGTCGTCGGGCAGGTCCTGCACGTCCTGCTCCAGGTAGCCGATGGAGACGCCCTCCCGCGTGATGGTACCGGAGTCCACCCGCTGGTCGCCGGCAATCACCTTCAGGAGGGTTGTTTTGCCGGCGCCGTTGGGGCCCACGAGCCCGACGCGGTGCGGCTCGGGCGTGATCGTCCACGACAGGTTTTGGAAAAGCGGGTCCTCCCCGAACTCAATGGTAATGTCTTCGAGCTTGATCATGTAGGGGTGCGTCGCTCTGCGATGAGTGCCCGTCCAACCGGTTCGTGCCAGATGGAGGGCGGATCAGGGGGGAGGTCCGTCGGGGGAATCGCCGGCGGCCTGCCCGTCCGCGTCCGGGGCGTCGTCGGGCGTGGGGGTTGCCTCCTCCAGCTGCCTCGACAGGCGGGCCAGCTCCTCGTTGAGGGCCGTGGTGCCGTCCTCGTGCTCCTCACGCTGAAGATACAACTCCTCGGCGAGGGTAAGGGCGGTCATGACCGCGGTTGTCAGTTCGGCCTGGTCGGGGTGGTTGTCCTTGAATTGCCTCATCCGGGCGTCCACGGAGGACGCGATGCGCCGGGTGTGGGCCTCGTCGTCCTCCCGCACGCGGAGGGCGTACTCCCGGCCCAGGATGCGCACGCGAATCGACTTGGTCGGCTCGGGGTCGGCCATGGAGACGGAGGCAGGGGGGAAAGCGTCGTCAAGGCGAGTCGGGAGAGGAAGATGTGTTCGGGGCCCCGTCGGCTTCGTTGTCGAGGTACGCGTCGATGGCCTCGATGAAGGCCGAGATGCGGTCCCGGAGGGCCCCCGGGTCGTCGTCGAGCACGAGAGGGGTGGTGTCCGGACGCACCGCTGGGCGCCGCTCCAGCTCCGCGACGCGACGCCGGAGGCGTTCGTTCTCGGCCTGCAGGCGATCGAGGGCGGTGGTGGCCCGGTCCACGTCGGCCTGGAGGCGCCGCACCACGGCCCGGTACTCGGGCGGCAGGGGGCTCAGGTCCGCGTCCGGCAGCGTGTCGTCCGGTTTGATGGACTCCGGCACGGGCGGGGCGGGGTCGGAGTCGGGCAACGATGCGCGTGTCGGATCGTCCATAGGGGGCACCGCACAGGTGAAACGCAGAACCGGGGGCTGCGGGCGACGGCCGTCCCGTCGAGGCCGTCCGGGAGCGGATTGCGGACGCGAAGGTGTAGAAGGGAACAACAGCCGGCGATTCGAGACGGTTTCGTCTCGTGCCTCGGCCCGCGGCGCCTCCGCCCGCGCAGGCCCCAGCCGCCGAGGGAAGCTACCCGAAGATCAGGAGAACGACCGCGAGAATGAAAATCACCAGGTAGGGAATAACAGGCGGCGGCTCATGAGGGCGCGGGCACGAGGCTATTGCTGTCGCAGGCGGGCGCCGTGGTTTGCCGCAAGGCGCTCAACGATGGCGTCGAGTCGAGCGTCCACCTCTTCGTCGGTCAGCGTGCGGTCGGCGCCGAAGCGGAGGGTAAACGCCACGCTCTTGGTGTCCTCGTCGATCCCCGCGCCCGCGTACGTGTCGAACACGTCCACGCGACGGAGTAGGGGCGCCCCGGCCTCGCGGATCGCGCGTTGCAGCGGTCCTACCGGTTGATTGGCGGGGACGAGCACGGCGAGGTCGCGGTCCACGACCGGGAAGCGGCTCACCGGCTCGTAGTCGCGGTGTTGCTCTGCCGTCGCACTGCCGACGAGGGCGGCCCAGTGGAATTCGGCCACGAAGACGGGCGTGTCGAGGTCGAAGTCCGCCGCCACGTCGTCCCGGACCCGGGCCACGGTGCCGAGCGGCGTGTCCCCGGCGGCCACGTCGATGTGGTGCTGCGTGACCGGCGGGGCCTCGTCCACCGCGCCCGCATCGCGGGGACGCACCCGACGGTCCGGCACGCGGAGGTCCTCCAGAAGGGTCTCGACGGTGCCCTTGAGGTCGAAGAGGTCGGCGTCTCGTGGCTCGGTGTCCCAGCCGGTGGGTGCGTGGGGGCCGCTGAGGGCAACCAGCAACGCCGGGTGTTCGCTGTAGCCGGGGACGAGTGGGGCGTCGGCATCGGTGGCACGGCGAAAGACGCGGCCGAACTCAAACACGCGGAGTGCCTCCTGCCCGTGGTTGTGGTTGTGTTGCATGACCTCCAGCGCGCCCGGCAGCAGCCGGGGACGCAGGGCGGCCATCTCCTCCGAGATTGGGTTTTTCGTCTCCACGACGGGCGCCCGATCGCTACCGGCCGGGGGGGCGTTGAAGCGCTCGGCGCGGTCCTTGCGCAGCATGCTGTTGGTGTAGATCTCGCGGTAGCCGAGGCCCTTCAGCAGGCTTCGCGCCTGCCGCCCCAGCGTCTCCTCCGGCGGCTGCTGCGGCGTGCGGCTGGGCACGGGCACGCGCTCGGGCTCCGGAATCTGGTCGTAGCCGTGCAGGCGCGCCACCTCCTCGATCAGGTCCTCCTCGATCGACACGTCGGGGCGCCAGGTGGGCACGGTGCAACGGAGCGCGTCCTCCCCGTCCTCGATCTTGAAGCCGATGGCACCGAGCAGGCGCGTCCCCTCGTCGGTCGCCACCTCGGTGCCGAGCACCTGCGTGAGCCGGTCGGGGCGGAGGGACACCGTTTCCTCGTCCGGCGGATGGGGGTGCTCGTCGACCATGCCGGGGACGACGGTGCCGTTGCCCAGGTCCGCGATCAGCTCGGCGGCGCGCGCGGCGGCCCACACCTGCCCGTCGCGGTCCACGCCCCGCTCGAAACGGTACGACGAGTCGGTCTGCACGTCGAGCGCCTTCGCGGTGCGGCGGATGGTGGACGGGTCGAAGTACGCGCTCTCGATGAGTACGTCCGTCGTCTCCGTAGACACCTCCGAGTTGGCCCCGCCCATCACACCGGCCACGGCCACGGGCTTCTCCGCGTCGCAGATGAGGAGCGTATCCTCGGGCAACTCTCGCTCCTGGTCGTCGAGCGTCGTGAAGGGCGTTTCGTCGTCCGTGGAGCGGACGACGATCGTGTCGTCGGCAATCGCGTCGAGGTCGAAGGCGTGGAGCGGCTGGCCGCACTCGTGGAGCACGAAGTTGGTCACGTCCACCACGTGGTTGCGCGGCTGCAGGCCGATGGCCGTGAGGCGGCGGCGCAGCCAGAGGGGCGAGTCGGTCACGTCTACGCCCCGCACCAGCAGGGCCACGTACCGGGGGCAGCCGGCCTCGTCCCGGAGGTCGACGGTGATTTCCTCGGCCACGGGGCCGCCCTCCGAGGGCGTCTCCACCGCGGGGCGCTGCAGGGTGCTGTCCGCGAGGGCCGACACGTCACGGGCCACGCCGATGTGGCTGGCGGCGTCGGGGCGGTTCGGGGTGAGCTCGATGTCGAGCACCGCGTCGGTCGCCGGGATGCCATGGGCGTCGAGGTACTCCGGGAACGGCGTGCCGACGGGCGCCTCGTCGTCGAGCACCATGATGCCGGCGTGGTCGTCGGAGAGGCCCAGCTCGTCCTCCGCGCAGATCATGCCGTTCGACGCCTCGCCGCGCAGCTCGCGGGCCTCCACGGTTAGCTCCTGCCGCGCCTCGGGGGCATCCGGGTCGGGGCGCGACAGGGTGGTGCCCACCGTGGCCACCGGCACCTTCTGCCCCGCGGCCACATTCGGCGCGCCGCAGGCAATCTGGGATGGGGCGCCGTCGCCGAGGTCCACGTCACAGAGCACGAGGCGGTCGGCGTTGGGGTGCGCGCGGACGGTGGTCACCTCGCCGACCACCACGCCGTCGAGCGCCTGGCCCAGGGGGCGGACCGTCTCCACCTCCAGCCCGGCCATGGTGAGGCGCTCGGCCAACTTCTCGGGGCTCCAGTCATGATCGACGTACTCGTTGAGCCAATTGTAGCTGATATCCATTTTCGAATGGCGAATTTCGAATGGCGAATGGTGTTATATCCATCGTGCTCACGTGTCTATCGCACGACGGCTTCTTTCGTCATGGAATCTTCTGGTGCCGATGTCAGATCTCCGACCTCGGACAAAGCGGTTCACGCTGAACGTGATTCACCTTTGCAAATCGCTTCCCAATGCTCCTGAATGCCGCGTTATTCGGAAGCAACTCCTCCGGTCTGCCACATCCGTAGGGGCGAATTACCGAGCTGCGTGCCATGCCCGGTCCCACAAGGATTTCATTGCCAAGCTTGCCCTTGTGGAAGAAGAGGCCGATGAATCGCAGTTCTGGCTGGAGCTTCTCGATGAGCTCGGTGCTGGACCCGCTTCCCAGGTTTCAGAACTACAGGACGAGGCACGCCAGATTGCATCGATCATCGTCGCGTCCAAGAAAACTGCCCGCGAGGAATAGGGCTCCTGACAATTCGAAATTCGACATTCGTACTTCGCAATTGTCAGAATTGGTCGAGAAACCGCACATCGTTCTCGTAGAAGATCCGGATGTCGTCGATGCCGTGCCGGAGCATGGCCATCCGCTCCACGCCCATGCCCACCGCGTAGCCGGTGTACCGCTCCGGGTTCACGTCGACGGCGTCGAAGACGTTGGGGTGCACCATGCCGCAGCCCAGAATTTCCATCCACTGCCCGCCGTCGTCGGCGTCCTCGTCGTCCCACCACACGTCCACCTCCGCGCTCGGCTCGGTGAAGGGGAAGTAGCTGGGGCGGAAGCGGAGCGTCACGTCCTCCCCGAAGAGGGCGCGGGCGAGGCTGTAGAGCACCTGCTTGAGCTGGGCCATCGTCACGTTCTCGTCCACGTATAGCAGTTCCACCTGGTGAAAGAGGCAGAACGACTTGTACGAGATCGCCTCGTTGCGGTACACCCGCCCCGGCACCGCCACCCGAATGGGGGGCGTCTGGGTGTCCATGATCCGGATCTGACCGGGCGAGGTGTGGGTGCGGAGGACACGGGGCTCCGTCCCCTCGGGCGGGTCCTCGAGGAAGAAGGTGTCCTGCATGTCCCGCGCCGGGTGGTCGGGCGGAAAGTTGAGGGCTGTGAAGTTGTGCCAGTCGGTTTCGACCTCCGGCCCCTCGTGGGTGGCAAAGCCGAGCCCGCGCAGGATGCGCAGGATCTCGTCGAGCGTCTGCGTGAGGGGGTGCGTCGACCCCGTGAAGCCGCGTCGGCCCGGCAGGGTGAGATCGATGTCGGGGCCGCCCGTCTGCTCTTGTCGCTCGAGGCGCGCCTGTGCCTCGTCGATTCGCTCCTGGGCGCGGTCCTTCAGGGCGTTGAGACGCCGTCCAAACTCGGGGCGCTCCTCCGGGGGCAGGTCGCCGATCTGATCGAACAGGTCTGGGATCGCGCCCTGATTGCGACCGAGGTACTTGATGCGAAAGGCCTCGGCCTCCTCGGCGCTCTCGATCGATTCGGCCTCAATCTGTTCACGGAGCTGGTCGATTTCGTCGGGCATGGAAGGGAATCGCGAGTCAAGGGTCACAGAGAGCGGCGCGGCGCCGGAGACTCGAAACGCAAGGGGCAATAAAAAATCCCGCCGAGCCTGCGGGGCAGGGGCGGGATGCAGTCACCAGCAATGGTGGCGGTCGACGGTCAGCGCCCCTGCAGCGTTCGGACGGTCGACCCCGCAAAGGCAAACCGAAACGTCGGCGGAATCAATGACATCGCAGCAGGACGGCTGGGGAAGAGTGGGTCGTGAGTCATGATGCGTGATGCCTCCCTCTCCTCAGGAGTCACGCATCATCTATTCCATCACGTGGTCCACGATCTGCTCGAAGGCGTCCGGGTCGTGGACGGCCAGGTCGGCGAGCACCTTCCGGTTCATGTCCAGGTCCGACTTCCGGTACTGGCCCATGAACTGGGAGTAGCTCACGTCGTGCTGGCGCGTCGCGGCGTTGATGCGGGTGATCCACAGCCGCCGAAACCGGCGCTTCTTCTGGCGGCGGTCCCGGTAGGCGTACTGCAGGCCCTTTTCGACCGCGTGCTTGGCCACCTTGTAGACCTTGCTCCGACGGCCCCAGTAGCCCTTCGCCTTGTTCAGAATTTTCTTCCGTCGCCGACGGGTCGCCGGCTTGTTCGTTGCGCGCGGCATAGAAACAAAACGTCAGTTTGACAACACAGTCGAAAACACAAACTAAGCGAGTGCTGGCGACAGGCCAACCCCGTTTCGGGAAAGACTCCACAAACAACAGATGGAGGACCGAACAAGGCTCGCCTTCCGGCAGGCCGCCCGGCGTCTTCGGCGCGGTTAGGTGGACAGCATGCGCTTGATCCGGTCCCGGTTCGCCTTGTCGTCGACGACCACGCTCTTGCGCAGCTGGCGCTTGCGCTTTGCGTTTTTCTTGGTCAGCAGATGCCCTTTGTTTGCCTTCTTGCGCTTGATCTTGCCGTTGCCGGTCTTCTTAAAGCGCTTCTTGGCACCGCTGTGGGATTTCATCTTGGGCATGGCAGCAACACCCCGAGGGATTCATTCACGAAGTACGCAGAAGTGGAACACGCCACATATGAGAGGAGCGCACGGGCGTTCCTGTCCGCACAGAGTCCACAAAAAGGAGCCGGGCACGGGCGGAGCGACGCACGCGTCGGCAGGCCCACGTCGGGGGGGGCGGTCGCCCTACTTGTTCTTGTGCGGGGCGAGGATCATCACCATTCGCCGGCCTTCCATTTCCGGCTGCTGGTCGATGCGGGCAATCTCCTGAAGCTCCTCAATCATGCGGCGCAGCAGGTCCATGCCCTGGTCCTTGTAGACGATGTCGCGTCCCTTGAACTGGACGTACGCCTTGACCTTGTTGCCGTCCTCCAAAAATTCGCGGGCGTGATCGACCTTGAAGTTGAAGTCGTGCTCCTCGGTACGGGGCCGGAAGCGAAGCTCCTTCATCTCCATGGACTTCGACTTCTTCCGGCGCCGCTGCTCCTCCTTCTGCTTCTCGTAGCGGTACTTGCCGTAGTCGAGGATCTTGCAGACGGGCGGGTCGGCGTCCGGCGCAACCTCCACGAGATCGAGTTCGTGGTCGCGGGCGCGGTCGAGGGCCTCGCCGGTCGGAACCACGGCGTGGTCGCCGTCGGGTTCGACCACACGAACCTCGTCGGCACGAATTTCTTGATTTACGCGGAGTTTATCGACGTCAGCAATAGCGGGATCGGTGGTTTTTTAAGAGAAGAGCGCGGGGATAGTGAAAAACTCGGTCTGTGCGGAGCGGATGACAGGCTCCGGCACGAAAGACCGAGTCGGCACATGCTATACACGTGGGCGCCCCTTTGAGGTTTCAGTGAAGGTCGCCTGAATTGGGGCGGTTCGTAGGAGGGGGCGGGCGGCTAGTCGAGCGTCGGCTCGAACTCCGGCCCGGTCCGGTCGAGGAAGTCCTGGACGGATACGGTGCCCTGGGGGCCGTCGGCGTGGGAGCGGACCGAGACGGTGCCGTCGCCCTCCTCGTCCCCCCCCACGACGAGCATGTAGGGGATCTTCTGGGTTTCGGCCGCACGGATCTTGTAGCCGACCGTCTCGTCGGACGTGTCGATCTCGACGCGCACGTCCTCGGCGCGGAGGGTCGTCGCCACCTGCTGGGCGTAGTCGACGAAATCGTCGCCCACGGGGATGATTTGCACCTGCGTCGGCGCGAGCCACGTCGGGAAGTTGCCCCCGCAGTGCTCGATGAGCACACCGATGAAGCGCTCCAGCGACCCGAACGGGGCGCGGTGGATCATGACCGGCCGCTTTCGCTCGTCGTGCTCGTCGACGTACGTCAGCTCGAAGCGCTCCGGCAGGTTGTAGTCGACCTGGATGGTGCCGAGCTGCCAGGCGCGGCCCAGCGCGTCCTCCACCATGAAGTCGAGCTTCGGCCCGTAGAAGGCGGCTTCGCCCGGCTCCTCGTAGGCGTCGAGGTCCGTTTCGGCCACGGCCTCGCGGATGTCCTGCTCGGCGCGGGTCCAGAGCGCGTCGCGGCCCGTGTACTTTTCGGTGTCGCCGGGGTCGCGGAGCGAGATCTGCGCCTCGAACTCCTCGAAGCCCAGGGCGTCGAGCACCTTCAGGGTGAGGTCGATGACGGACTTGAATTCGTCCTTGACCTGCGCGGGGGTGCAGAAGATGTGGGCGTCGTCCTGCGTGAAGCCGCGCACGCGGGTCAGCCCCCCGAGCTCGCCGGTCTGCTCCTGGCGGTAGACGGTCCCGAATTCGGCCAGCCGCACCGGAAGGTCCCGGTACGAGTGGTGGTCGTTCTGGTAGATCTTGACGTGGTGCGGGCAGTTCATCGGCTTGAGGAGGTAGCCGTCCTCCTCGCCGTCGTCCCCCTCTCCGGTCACCATCGGCGGGAACTGGTCGTCCTCGTAGTGCGGGTAGTGCCCGCTGGTGCGGTAGAGGTCGAGCCGCCCGATGTGAGGGGTGCAGACCGGCTTGTAGCCCTGCTTCACCTGCTCCTGCTGCAGGACCTCCTGCAGCGTCTGCCGCAGCGTCGTCCCCTTGGGCAGCCACATGGGCAGGCCGGGCCCCACCTGCTCGGTGTCGAAGGTGAAGAGGTTCAGCTCCGTGCCGAGCTTGCGGTGGTCCCGCTCCTTGGCCTTCCGGCGCCGCTCCAGGAAGTCCTCGAGCAGTTTCTGCTTGGGGAAGCTGATGCCGTAGATGCGCGTGAGCTGCGGGTTCGACTCGTCCCCGCGCCAGTACGCGCCGGCCACCGACAGCAGCTTCGGCGCCTTGATGTCCCCGGTCGACGGAATGTGCGGGCCGCGGCAGAGGTCGGTGAACTCGCCCTGCTCGTAGAAGGAAATCTCGCCCTCCTCCAGCCCCTCGATCAGCTCCAGCTTGTACTCGTTGCCCTCCGCCTCGTAGTGCTCAATCGCGTCCGCCTTCGAGACCTCGTGCCGCTCGTATTCCGCGTCGCGGCGGGCGAGCTCCAGCATCTTGTCTTCGATCGCCTCCAGCTCGTCGGCGGACAGGGTCTGGTCGCCCAGGTCCACGTCGTAGTAGAAGCCCTGGTCGATGGGCGGCCCGATCGTGAACTTGACGTCCGGGTAGAGGGCCTGCAGCGCCTCCGCCATGAGGTGGGCGGAGGAGTGCCAGAAGGTCTGCTTGCCCTCCTCGTCGTCCCACGTCAGGATCGCGATCTCGGCGTCCTCCGTGACGGGGCGGTCCAGGTCGCGCACCTCGCCGTTCACCTTGATGGCGAGGGCGTCGCGGGCCAGGCCGGCACCGATGCTCTCGGCGATCTCAAGCCCCGTCGTGCCCGCCGGATGGGTGTGTGTGGAGCCGTCCGGGAGGGTGATGTCGATGGTCTTTTCCTGGATCTCGGCCATGACGGAGCGAACCTGATGGGGGTGCAGGATGGGAGCGGGGAAGAAGCCCGCAACAGAAAAGCCGCCCCATACCGACAGCTGTCGGTGCTGAGAGCGGCAACAGTGGGTCCAAGTGGACTCGAACCACTGACCTCTACGATGTCAACGTAGCGCTCTAACCAACTGAGCTATGGACCCAAATCGGAGCCTGCTGTCGGTACTTGGGACTCAATATCAATGCTCGCACTGCGATCAGGATTCCTCTTCGCCTTGATTCACCGAAACTTTGACCTCGACTCGTGTGGCGGGCGGGGCGCGCCTACGGCGTCGGGGGCGCTCTGCGGTGTGCAAGGGGGAAGAACCGTGCAGGGGACCAGAAGACGGGGCGACGACCGCCCCAGAGAAACGCTGCGTGTGCCAAACCCCTTCCTTTTTCGGCCGTCAAACTGCCCCGACGGATTCGTTGCCACGCCACTTTTTCCTTGCCGCATGCAGGACGCTCGCCCGCACCCCCACGACTGGAATGTCTCGACCGACGAGGCCAAGCGCATCCAACGTCGATTGGCGTCGGAGGTGACCGCGAGGGCCCTGCCGGGCGGGGTCGAGACCGTCGCCGGGATCGACGTCAGCGTGCGCGACGACACGGCCCAGGCGGCCGTCTCCGTGCTTCGGCTGCCAGAATTGGACGTGGTCGACGAGGCGATTCATCGCTGCGAGGTGCCGTTTCCGTACGTGCCGGGCCTGCTCAGCTTCCGGGAGATGCCGGCCGTCCTCCCTGCGCTTGAGCGGCTCCATTCGACGCCGGACGTGTTTGTGACCGACAGCCACGGGGCGGCCCACCCGCGCCGCTTTGGGCTGGCCTGTCACCTCGGCGTGCTGCTCGACGCGCCGGCAATCGGCGTCGCAAAGTCGATCCTCGTCGGGGCGCCGCAGGGGGAGCTTGGCCCCGAGAAGGGCAGTCGCGTGCCGTTGGTCGACGACGGGGAGACGGTCGGGACGGTGCTCCGGACGCGGACGGACGTGAACCCGGTTTACGTGAGTGTCGGCCACCGCTGTACGCTCGACGGCGCGGCGGACCTGATGCTGGACTGCAGTCCCCGGTACAAGATCCCCGAGCCGACCCGGCAGGCCCACAAGCTGAGTCGGAAGACGGAGGGGGAATAGGGGGCCCTGTCCCTGCTGCCCGGGGTATTCAGGTATTCGCTGTCCACTTTTGGTAGAACGTCCCCCCGTTCAGGACCGAAAACAACACCAGGATCGCGGCCGGAGCCGCATCTCCAAGGAGCGTCCCCGGGCCAAAAAACAGGTGTCCAGACCCCCAATCAGGAGAACGGGGGTGAGAACCATTCTGGCATGGCCGATCGGCCGGAACGAATCGGAAGCCTGCTGGGTGGGGGCATCGGCTGATCGTCGAGACGTGCTCGTGTTCACGACAGACGATCAGCGGTGATCTTCAACGAGGAGCGTAAATTTGACTCATGCAAAATCATTTTGGCACACATCCGGCCCAGGCGTTTGTTCCAGTTCTCGACCGCTGTTCGCGAAGGGGTGAGGCTCCGTCCAAACGCCTGTTCCGTCCCTGCGGAGGCTCGGAGCCCCTCAGCACGCTAGACTTAACGAACGGATTGACGTCCCTTATGGCAGACGCCCCCACCATCCGCCGCGCCACTGTCGACGACGCCGAGACCCTTGCCCGGTTCAATGAAGCAATGGCCGAGGAGACCGAGAACAAGACGCTCGATCCCGAGACCGTGCGGGCCGGTGTGCAGGCCGTGTTCGACACGCCCGGTCCGGCGTTCTATCTCGTCGCGGAACGCGACGGCGAGGTCGTGGGGAGCCTGATGATCACGACCGAGTGGAGCGACTGGCGCAACGCGGACTTCTGGTGGATCCAGAGCGTGTACGTGCGCCCGTCGGCGCGGCGGACGGGCGTCTACACGGCTCTTCACCGCGAGGTGCGCCGGCGGGCCCGCGAGGCGGACGGCGTGTGTGGGCTCCGCCTCTACGTAGAGCGGGACAACGCGGCGGCCCGGGCGGTGTACGAGACACGGGGGATGAGCGAGCCGCCGTACCGGATGTACGAAGAGGGGCTGTAACGGCTACAGGTCCGCGGGGTCGCAGCTCTCCATGTGGAACGGGGCCCCGTCGCCTTGCTCTTCGCTCCGGTCGAGGGCCACGTACTGGCCGATGAAGGTGACGGCCCGCTCTCCCGCCTCGTTGATTTTGCACTCCAGCTCGATTCGCGCCCGCCCCCAGCGGTCCAGCATTTCTTGAAACCGCTCCTGGGCATCTTCGTCTGGGGGCTCGCAGACCACCGAGATGTTTTCGTAGACGGGCTGCAGGTACTCGATGTCGCTTTCCTGGATCATGACCTCCACCCGTTCGCGCATGTCCTCCATCGCGTCGTGCATCGCGTCCTGCACGAGCTGGTGCATCATCGCCCAGCCGGTGACCGTGGCCAGCATGCTGAGGCTGCCCCCGAATGCGCTGCCCATGTGGTTCGCGTTCGGCTTCAGGGGCGCGGAGGCGCGCAGGCGGCCCTGCTCGTCCGCGGCAAGCTCGAACTCGAGATGCTCCGTGATGGGCATCTTCTCGGTGATGAGGCGCTCCAGTTCGTCGAGAGCGGTGTCCTTGAGCGACGGGTTGGGCATGACGCGAACAACCTGCGAGGCGAGGGTCCGGAGAGCAAGTTAAGACAGACGGAGTCTCCTTACGAGCCGAGGGGGGACACGTTCGCCGTCGTGTCGAATCTATTCGGGAAAACCGCAGGGGTTCGACGGGTGAAGGGACAAAGAACCCAGACGTTACCAAAGCAAGAAACGAGTCGCGCCTTTTCTGTGCGGCCCCTGGCAGCGTTCGGCCGGTGGCCCCCGCCTCATTCTCACAAGCAGATCCGTGTCCGATGGCCAACACCAATCCGTTCGTCCGCATCGCCGACCGATACGAGGGGACGCCCCCACGCCTGCGGCCGCCCCTCGTCACCCAGGCCGTGGGCGAGGTGATCCCGTTCGTCGACACCGCCGGATGCTTCGTCGAGGCGTACACCCCGTGCCGCGTCGCCGTCCGCCTCGACAACGAGGAGCGCCTCCACAACCATCTCGGCGGCCTCCACGCCGCGGCCCTCGCGCTCCTGGCCGAAACGGCGTCCGGCCTCGTCGTGGCCCTCAACGTGCCGGACGGCTCCTCGCCCCTGCTGCGGACGATGGACATCTCGTTCGAGAACTTCGCGCGGGACGCCGTGCAGGCGGAGGCCACCCTCACCGACGCCGAAACGAGCCAGGTCCGCTCCCGGCCCCTGGGCCAGATTGCGGTGGACGTGGCGCTTACGGCCCCCGGGGACGACACGACGCTCGTCGCCGGCACGCTGACGTGGGCGTGGGTCCCGGCGGCGCGGCTCGCGGACGAGCGCGAGCGCTGACGATGGGTCACACGTCCCCTTCCTGCGGCCGGAGGAGCAGCTCCTCGAGCACCGTGCGGTCGGAGAGGCGGTAGGCGTCCACCACGGACTGGGCCACGTCCTCCGGGGCCATGAGCCGCTCCTCCGCAATGCCGCTCCCCTCCCAGGTGGGCGTGTCGGTGGCGCCGGGCAGCACCGTGGTCACGCGGAGGCCCTCGTCCTTCGTCTCCGCGCGCACCGTGCGGGCGAGCCCGCGGAGGCCGTGCTTGGCGGCACAGTAGCCGGCGTTGCCGGGGTAGGCCATCAGGGACGCCACCGAGCCCATAAAGAAAAGGTGCCCCGTGCCCCGTTCGCGCATTGCGGGCAGAAACGCCGTCGTCACGGCGAAGGCGCTCGTGAGGTTGACGTCGATCTGGTCGCGGAAGCCCTCCAGGGTCAGCTCGTCGAGGGGCGTGCCGGTGAACGCCCCGGCGTTGTTGACCAGCACGTCCGGCGGGCCCCACTCCTCATGCACGGCCGCCGCCAGGTCGGCCACCGCCGCGTCGTCGGTCACGTCGGTGGGGAGCACGAGCGGCGTGCCGCCCCGCGTCCGGCAGGCATCGGCGGTCTGCTCCAGGGCGGTGCGGGTCCGCGCCGCCAGGGCCACCCGTGCATCGTGTTCCGCGGCGAACGCCTCCGCGATGGCCTGGCCGATGCCCTGGCTCGCGCCCGTGACGACGACAATCATTTTCGAAGAGCAATTTACGAGGCAATTTACGAGGGGTGAGTCGCTTGCGCGGGCGGCCCCGCTCTCCCGGCCCGATCCGGGGCTACTCGGCATCGATCAGGCGCATGAACTCGTCCCGGGTGGCGTGATTGTTAAACTCGCCGCTCACCGAGCTGGTGGTGGTCGCCGAGTTCTGCTTTTCGGCCCCCCGCATCATCATGCAGAGGTGCTTCGCCTCGATGACAACGGCCGTGCCCATGGGGTCGACCACCTCGTCGATGGCGTTTCGGATCTGGAGCGTAAGGCGCTCCTGCACCTGCAGGCGCCGGGCGAAGACCTCGACCGTCCGCGGGATTTTGCTGAGTCCCACAATCTGGCCGTCCGGAATGTAGGCCACGTGGGCCTTGCCGTAAAACGGCAGCATGTGGTGCTCGCACATTGAGTACACCTCGATGTCTTTGACGAGAATCATCTCGTCGTAGGCCTCTTCGAAGAGGGCTTGGCGCAGGATGTCCTTCGGGTCGAGGGCGTACCCGTGCATCAGAAACTGGTAGGCCCGGGCGACGCGCTCGGGGGTGTCGGCGAGCCCCTCCCGGTCCGCGTCTTCGCCCAGGATGTCGAGGATGGCCTCGATGTGCTCGCCGAGGGCCTCGGAGGTCTCTTCGTCGTAGATGTCGCGCCGCTCGTAGAGTTTCGGCGGCATGCCGTCGGCGGAGCCGTTGGTGCGCAGCCCGCTCGATTGGATCTTTTTCTCAGCCATTACAGAAGATGAGGGCGGTGAGACAGCGTGTGGAAGCGAACGGCCGGAGCGGCTACGCGCCCCGGTATTCCACGAAATTGCGAGGGGTTTCGTACAGTCGTACGCAGTGGAGCTCCCCGTTGGGCAGTGCGTCTTCGATTTCGTTCCAGATGGCGATCGCAAAGTTCTCGCTCGACGGAATGACCCCGTCCATAAAATCGACCTCCAGGTTCAGGTTCTTGTGGTCCACCTTGTCGAGCACCCGGTCGTGGAGGATGTCCTTCAGGACGCCCAGGTCCACCACGTACCCGGTCTCGGGGTCGGGCTCGCCGGCCACCGTCACCTCCAGCTCGTAGTTGTGGCCGTGCCAGTTCGGGTTGTTATCCTTTCCGTAGGTGTCCTCGTTCCACGCATCCGACTTGTTGGGGTTGTGGAGCCGGTGGGCGGCGTTGAAGTGAACCTTGCGGGTGATGTAAACGGTGGGCATGGCAGAGTGACGTTCGAAGAAGCCGGAGACGATTATTATGCCCGTAGGTACCGATCACTCCGATCGATGTTGTTTAGCAGGAATAAACGGCCGCATAGTTGTCAGTCTGTTCGCACATGTATCGGAGGCGTCGGGAAACGGGCCGTTCCGGGCCGGTAGGGCCCTTGTGATTCGTCCGCCGCATCTATATTGTGAAAGCACGGTCCGTATATGCAGGACCGTCCGCTCGATTCCGCTCACGGACTGTGGACTGATCCCATGTCCGAGAAGACCATCTTCCAACGCATCATCGACGGTGAAGAAGACGCCGACATCCTCCACGAGGACGACCGGTGCGTGGCCTTCCGGGACATCAACCCGGAGGCGCCCACCCACATTCTCATCGTGCCCCGAAAGCCGATCCCGTCGCTCGACGACCTGGATACGGAAGACAAAGACCTGGTCGGCCACCTCTTCGTGGTGGCCCGGGAACTGGCCCAGGAGGAGGGGCTGCGTGACGGCTACCGTACCGTCATCAACTGTGGAGACGACGGCGGACAGTCGGTGTGGCACCTCCACCTCCATCTTCTCGGGGGGCGCCGCATGAGCTGGCCCCCGGGATGATTGAGCACCGACACGTTGCGGGGATATGTTGCGAGTAGGGGGCGGCCGTCTGTCGCCGGGGGGACGTCTGTGTTTTGCATTTCTGCTTCGTCGCCGTGACCACGCTGGGCGTAACAGGAGGCATTGGAAGTGGAAAGACGACGGTCTGCGGATTCCTGGAAGAAAAAGGGGCTCGCGTCTTTTACGCCGATCTCGAGGCGAAGCGGCTCATGCAGGAGAACGCCGACGTGCGGGCCGCCATCGTCAAGGCCTTCGGGGCCGCGGCCTACCACGAAGACGACACCCTGAACCGGGAGTACCTCGCCGAACAGGTATTCGGCGAGGCCGGGCGTGTGGAGCGGCTAAACGGCATTGTCCACCCGCACGTCTTCGACGCGTTCGAGGCGGCAAAGGAGCGGGCAGGGGACGAAGGGGTGTCCCTGCTCGTCCACGAGGCGGCACTTCTCTTCGAGGCGGGCGGCGACGAGCACGTCGACGTTACGGCCGCGGTGGTGGCCCCGGAGGCCGACCGCATTGCGTGGGTGACGGCCCGTGACGACGTGTCTTCGGGGCAGGTCCGGGCGCGCATGCAGCATCAACTCCCTCAGGATGAACTCCGCGAGCGGGCCGACCACGTGCTCGAGAACGACGGAACCCTCAACGACCTGCGTCGGCAAAGCGCAGAGCTGTACTGGGCCGTCACGGGCGACCAATGAGCGTTTAAAAAGTTCTCGTCCATCCCTGGGAAAGGGGAGGATTTGCCCCAACGGCCGCCCGCCGGGGCAGGAAACGCCCGCACGTCCCGGCGACGGGCCCGGGCCCCGGATGAATTAAGGAGGCGTGATCCGAAAACTCGTACCTTGAAATCGAAAAGTTTACACGGTACTTTACGGCAAGTTCGTGTGTAGCCCACCGCGTCGTGGCCGCTAGGCCTCCAAAGACCTGTTGAGGTCCCATTCAGGGAGGGGAAGAGGGCGAAGCCCCGAACGCCGGTCGGCTCGGAGGGCGGCCCTGCACGAGAACCAATCACATCGGCCCGGGTGGGCATTTGTGGCACGTTGTTTTCACGTCTGATTGACGGCGGGCATCCGGCGCTCGTCTGCCGAGCAGAAGCGCGCGATTGTTGTTTGGCCGGTTCCGTTGGCGGAATCGAGACGTTCGGGGCCGGCGAAGGGCGCGCGCAGGCTGTAGACATTGACGGTTTCTAACTTGAGGGAGTGCGATGAGCAACGATTCGAGACAGCTCTCCGCCGTACTGCATGAGTTGAAGAACCCCATCCTGGCCATCGAGCGTCTGTCCGACATTCTGCTCGAGAACGACCAGGATTTTTCCAGCGATACCAAACGCAAGATTGAGTTGATCCATACGTCGGCGAAGGAGGCGTCCGGTTATCTGGAGGATCTGGACTTTTCCTCTCCGCCGGTCCTTGCCGACGACTTCTCCTTCGCCCCGGTTGACGTGTCGGCCCTGGCCGAGCGGGTGGTCGAGAGTTTCCAGCCCCACGCCGAGTACAAGGACCAGACGCTGCGGCGGGCCGAGTTTGCCGACGAGGCCATGGTGGTTGGGGACGAGGTGCGCCTCCTGGAGGCCATGAAGAACATTGTGAACAACGCCCTCAAGTACTCGCCCCGTGGCGAGACGGTCGACGTGCAGGTCCAAAAGACCGAGGCGGAGGTGCGCTTTGCTGTGTCCGACAGCGGGCCCGGCCTCAGCGAGGACGACCTGGATCGGCTGTTTAAGCCATTCCAGCGCCTCGGGCAGCAGCCCACAGACGGAGAGGTGTCGCTGGGGCTGGGGCTCTACCTCGTGAACGAGATCATCAGTCGCCACGACGGAGAAGTGGACGTCGAAACGGAGAAGGGAAGGGGGAGCATTTTCACCCTCATCCTCCCGGCGGCGTCCGTATCCGCAAATCATCAGTAGGGGGGTGGTGGCGGGCCCGGCGTCTTCCCACATCAGGGTTGTAGCCGTGCGCGCCCATGTATACATTTAGGAAAACGTACAACTCTTGTCCGTAGTCGCGAAGGCCGGGCGCTCGTATTCTGTCCGCGCTGTCTCTTTCATTGTCTCCGCGATCCACATGCCGGATCAGTCTACCACCCACATTCAGACCTTTCTCGTCGACGACCACCCGGCGATTTTGGAGGCGATTCGCAATCGCATCGACGACACCCTCGACGTGGAGGTGTGCGGAATGGCAACGTCCTCGGACGAGGCGTTCCGAAAGATCGAAGACATGGCGCCGGATACCGCCGTCGTTGACATCTCCCTGGAGGACGCCCATGGGTTGGACCTTGTGCAAAACCTCCAGTCGCAGTGTCCGGAGGTGCAGGTCGTGGTGTATTCGATGTACGACGAGATGGTCTACGCGGAGCGGGCCATCCAGGCCGGGGCGTCCGGCTATCTGATGAAAGATCAGCCCACCGAAGATCTCATCGAGGCGATCCGAGTGGTGGACGGGGGGGAGGTCTTCCTGAGCCGAGAGATGGCCTCACAGATCCTGAACAAGGTTGCCCGTGGGGAGTCCTCCGAGCCGAGCTTCCCCATCGAGGAGTTTACCGACCGGGAGCTGGCCGTCTTTCAGATGCTCGGGGAGGGGTGCAGCATCGAAGAAATCCAAGACCGGCTGAACCTGGCGCGGAAGACCGTAGAGACGTACCGGCGGCGGGCAAAGGAAAAGCTGGGGTTTGACTCCGTGTCGAAGCTGCTCCAGTTTGCGGTGCAGTGGGCGTCTGCGCCGGGGGCTGGCAAAAAGGTCTCGGGAATGCCCGATGGGGACGCCGAAGTGTCGGCCGACGGGAAGGCTTCGGGCGAAGGCGAGGGGGAGAACACCGATGAATAGGTCTGGGGCCCCGATTGGGCGGGCGGGGGCTGCTGAAGAGAAGCCGGCAGGGCAACTCTGACGCCGATTTTCTGCGATCGCCACTTCACCAAGGCGACAGAAGGGGTGCGTCAAATCGAAAAATAGTGCTCTGCCAGATTACGGAAGTATGATCCGTTTCCCCACCGTATGCATGCGCTGATGTGGTAGACTGCCGAAGTGCGCGTCTCTGTGATTGAGGGGTGTGTTCGGTGCATCGTTCTGAAAGCGCACCGGACCGCAAATTTTGGCACGGTCCTTCGGCAAAGGTGACGCCGTTGGATGAATGGTGGCGTTCACGGGATGAAAGTCCGCCTTCTTTGCGTGCCAAAGAAAAAACATTCTGGGCCCCACCAGACAAGCCAGCCGCTCTTCCACGAGGCCCGTGCAGATCCGTTGGGCGAGACTGCGGGGTGCGAGCACGACGTGAACAGGTCGTATCAAGAAAACGCACGCGAGGTGGAGCGGCATCGACGGACCTCCCGTCGCTTGCCAATCCCGCGTGCGGGCCGTTCGACGCTGCCTGCTCTCGCGGTCACTCGGGACGGGGCCACCGAGGCGTCGGTCCCAATCTGAGATCTCCACACCACCAGCCATCTCAATTCCAGGCGAATGAGCTCCGAAACGGTTCGCGATAAGACGCAGATTGTCGTCGTCGACAAGCATCCGGCCATCCGGGAGGTTCTGCGGTCCCGGATTGAGGGCCGTCCAGAGATGGAGCTGGAAGCGGAATCCGCGAATTCGGAGGATGCCCTCGCCCTCGTCGAGCAGCACGACCCCGACGTGGTGGTGGTCGAAATCTCACTGGGCGACGCCGACGGGCTGACGCTCATCCAGGAAATTCGCTCCAAGGTGCCGGAGGTCCGCATTCTCGTCTTCTCCAAGTACAACGAGGACCTGTATGCGGAGCGCGCCGTCGAGGCGGGGGCCTCCGGGTACGTCATGAAGACGAAGCCCACCGAAGAGGTGATGCGGGCCATCGAGCTCGTCAGCGAAGGGCAGGTGTTTCTGAGTCGGCACGTCTCGTCCCGCATCCTGAGCCGGCTGGTGCGCGGCAGCGGCGACACGGAGACATCGCCGCTCGAAAAGCTCACCGATCGCGAGCTGACTGTCTTCCGGAAAATCGGGGAGGGACACAGCGTGCGCCAGATCGCCGACCAGCTCGACCTAAACCGGAAGACGATTGAGACATACCGGCGGCGTGCGAAGGAAAAACTCGGCCACGAGACCGTGGAGGACCTGCTGCGGCACGCCGTGCAGTGGGTGGAGCAGGGAACGCGCGAGCAGACAGACACGGAATAGCACCCGTGGTGGGCTCCGGTCTGTGCCGCGCCGACGTGTGCGTGGGGCGCCCGTGGTCCTCTTTCAAGGGGGGCTCCTCCACGGGGGGCGCAGTGGATTCGGGCGCTAGGGCATCTCACCACCCTGCTCCGTCCCGCCCCCCCTCCCACAGGGGCATCGCACGTGGCCCGGGTCCAGAAGCAGGCGGCTACACGTTGAACAGCGTGTCGAAGTACTGCTCGCCGCCGTCACAGACGATCATGACGACCGTCGCGTCCGGCTGCTCGGCGTGAATGTCCCGGGCGACGGAAAGGGCGGCCCCGGCGCTTGGCCCAACGGGCATCCCGTGGGTCTGAGCGGCCTCGCGGGCCTGTCGGAACGCCTCTTCGTCGGCCACGTCGCGCATCTCGTCGACGTGATCGAACCACATGGTGGGAAGCTCTCCCCCTTTGCCCAGCCCCTCCACGCAGGTGTCGTAGGGAACCGCGTCGGCGCCGTAGAACGAGGTGGAGATGTTGGAGTGCTCGGCATCGACCCCCACGACGGTTACGTCTCGTCCCGCGTCCGCGGCCTGTTCCTTGACGTGCCGGGCCGTGCCACTGACGAGTCCGCCCGTGCCCATCGCGCTGACGAGGTGCGTCATGTCGGCGCCGGCCTGTGCCCAAATTTCGGGCCCCGTCCACTGGTAGTGAACCCCCGGATTGGACTGATTGTGGTACTGGTCCACCAAAAACGCCCCGGTGTCCTCGGCGATGCGCTGGGCGACCGCCCGGTAGTGGTCGGGATGGTCCGAGTCCACGTCGGGACACGTTCGCACCTCCGCGCCGAATGCCTTCATGTAGCCGATCTTGTGCGGGCTCGTCCCCTCCGGACACGTCAGCGTGCAGGGAACCCCCAGCCGGTTCGCAACGAGGGCCACGGCGCCGGCCGTGTTGCCGGAGCTGGCCTCCACGACCCGGTCGTACTCCCCATTCTGCAGGGCCTCCGTCAGGATGCCCATGGCGATCCGGTCCTTCATCGAACGGGTCGGGTTCGCCGACTCCATCTTGCAGAGCAGTCGCCCGTCCTCCGCCCCGGGATAGGGGAGCATGGGCGTGCCGCCGATCTGGCCCAGAATGGGATCGTCGGTGGGAAAGGGCGACGGCGGTAGGGTGTCGGGCTGTGCGGAGCGGAGGGGCGCGTCGGTCGGCATGGGGGAGAACGCAGTGAACAGGAAAACGACGAAATGCTGCGAATTGGACCGGTCCGCCTCCTTCATGTTCGGTCCCCTCGCTGATTTCGGGAGGCATTCGCCCGGACGCGGGACAGAGGCGGGCAGAGACCCCAGTGGGAACGAGTACGCGCTTGGAAAACTGTCCCCGAGATTCTGATGGGGCCTTGCCGTTGCCGCCCGCTCACCGAGCCCGCACGCGGACTCCCGCTAGCGGCCCCTCCCCCGGAATTGTTGCCCAGGGCCCACGCCAGCAGTCGGCCGGTCCCGGGATCCACCACGGGCGGTCGTCCCCGACCAATGAACCTTCCCCCGCCGCCGTGGTGGCGAATACGATGAACGGTGTGTGATGCAGGTCCTTTTTTTTTTTTTTTGACAAGGTGTCAGAAAAAGACGTTTTCGCAAATTGTCAAAACGTGCGCGGGGCGTGGCCGCCCAGAGAATGGTCGGAACGCGTGCGGCGAGGAGGGGACATCGGTCCCCACCACGTTTCGTCAAACCGACTGCATATTCGGGGGGTGTGGAGACGTAGGGGCGTCGTCTTTAACGTGGGACCCCGACTCGGGCACGGGGCTCTCTCTGATCATTGCGACTGAAGAATCTCTTCGAAAATGGCGGACAACAGAAAAGGGCGCCTGTGCTCGACGGGCGGCCGTGTTTCTCGGGACCAGTTCCGTTTTATTCAGGAAGATTCCCCCCAGCATACAAGGAGCACTCGCTCACTGCGTTTTTAGCGTTTCGACGCCACTTCGCTCTGCTCAGAATGACCGGAATTCTTAGGGAGCTTCACCGGAGGGCAGCGACCTGCCATTCAAACCCGTCCGGCCGCTAGCCCTCTGAGCCCGTCTGGAGGACGTGTCGGAGTGTCAGGGCGGGGGGAGGGCGTCCGGCACGGGCCGACGCGTCAGAACACCTCCATGTTGACGGCGTGTTGTGCGGGTCCAACGCGCCATGTTCACTGCCACCCCCTTCCCATGTCCGTTGATGACCGACAGCGCGAAGAAAAACGCCAGCGCCGCCGCACCATCGTTGACGCCGCGGAAACCGTTCTCGACGAGAAGGGCCGTGACGCCATGACAATGGCCGAAATCGCCGACGAGGCGGAGGTAAGCCGAAGTCTGCTCTATGTGTACTTCGAAAACATGGCCGACATCGTGCTCGCAGTCACGCACCGGGGCTTCCGGTCAATGCGGGAGCGATTCGAGGCGGCCGCGCGGCAACACAACACCGGACGAGCCCAGATCCGAGCGATTGGCGACGCGTACGTCCGGTTTTCCCGGGAAAAGCCGACCCTCTTCCAGCTCGTCGCCCAGTTTGAGTCCCGTGCCGCCGACCCTGACGAGTCCTCCGAACGGGTGCGCCGGTGCCTGGCCGAGGCGGATCGGGGGCTGCAGGTCATAAGCACCGCCATCCGGGCCGGCATTGACGACGGCTCGATCCGCCAGGACCTTGACCCGCGGCAGACGGCCGTGACGCTCTGGGGGGCCACGCATGGGCTTATCCAGCTTGCCGCCAACAAAGGAAGCGGCCTCGAAAAACGATACAACCTGGATCCCGGCTCCCTTGTCAACAACGGGCTTGACTTCCTCGGCCGGGCCCTCGCCGATCAGGACGGACCTTGACGGAGTGTCAAGCAGGGCGTACCCGATGCGCCGTCACGTCTCTGGGGGCAATTCGGTGCGGGTAGAGGGAAGCACAGGAAATGATTTGCGCGCGTACGGTTGGCCGTTGTCACACCGTCAGTCAATGTCGCAGCGTTTGGCGGATCGTCGGTTCGGGGCCTGCGGGAGTGGCTGCCGTGGAGGCAGGCAGCGGGCAGGGAGCTCTGGAGAACCGGGTTTATGGTTTGGGGGTGACAGTGTGTCAAGAGCGGGATTGGGTTCTGCGGTCCAGGGACGTGTCCCCCGGATGGACGCATTCCCCTCATCCTGACTCCGTGTTCTAGCCGATGCGGCACACGTTCTCGTTCCTTTCCTCGCAGGCAACGTCGATCTGTAGTGCAATGCTTCTCTTGGGGCTCCTCGTCGGGTGCGATGCGTTTGGCCTTGAGAACCTGTTCGGGGAGACAGCTGCGGCCGGCGACTGCGTGGGTCTCGTGCAGCCTGGAGACTGGTATGTTGATTTTCCCTCGTAAGAGGGGCACCTTCCCGGTAGCTCCACGACAAGGTTCATTTGGGCGCCATCTTGCGGCGTTGCCCACGGTGTCTCGGCTGAGCATCTGCTCGCAAAACAGGTTCTGACGGGCCCCCTCCGAATTCCGAGTCCCACCCCCTGCGGACGGCCGACAGCACCGTCGTGGGGCCGGGGCTTCAGGTCACGCACCGGACACCGTCGCGCTCGGCGATTCGTTCCGGATGCACCTCCAGACCGAAAACTCCCATCGGACCTCCCGTTTCTATCCTGTCCGGGAGTGCCTGCATGTACCGCTTCGGAATATACGAGGGCGACGAAACGGTGCCCGTCGAGGGAGCAGGGCGGATCTGCGCGGCGGTTCAGACGGAGGTCTCGGTGATCGCGGGCGTGCGGACGCGCCGGTGCGACCTTCAGGCGGCCCGCACGTCGAGCAATGCCGCCTCGGTTTCGCCCGGTGCCTACGCGGTCCGGGCTGCGCTGAGCTTGCGGGTCGACGGCGTCGCCGTAAAGTCGCCGTAAAGGAGACAAACCACGATCGTCTCCGCGGGCGAGTGAACGGGCGGAGGGAGGCGAGGACGTCGAGAGGCGGGCCGTGAACTCTCCCCAAAAATGGCGGGGGCCCCGCAGCATTTCAGGACCGGATGCTGCCGGAGTGCTTGCGCCCGTCGCCGGCAACGAGTACGTTTCAGAGGTGTACCTACACTTTCCTTGCCCGCGTCCCCCGAACTCAACCGTGCGGACATGATCCCCTCAATGGTTTGGACGGCCCTCGGCGCCTTCCTCGTCATCAATGCGATGCTGCTTTCGGCGTCGCTGCTGGTCTTTGCGGAGCGACGCGTCTCGGCCTTCATTCAGAACCGCCCGGGGCCGAACCGGGTGGGGCCCCTCGGCCTCCTGCAGCCGTTCGCCGACGTGCTCAAGTTCGTGCTGAAGGAGGACGTGCAGCCCGCGCAGTCCAACAAGTTCATTCACTCGATGGCGCCCGTCGTCATGGTCGTCATCGCCATGACCACCGCGGCGCTCATTCCCTTTGCCGAAGGGGTGGTTGTGGCCGACCTAAACGTGGGGGTCATCATGCTCCTGGCGCTCACCTCCATCAGCGTCTACGGCGTGACGCTGGCGGGCTGGAGCTCCAACAGCAAGTTCTCGCTGCTCGGCGGGCTGCGGTCGGCGGCGCAGATGGTGTCCTACGAGCTCTCGATGGGACTGGCGGTCATCTCTGTCGTCCTCATCGCCGGGTCGCTCAACTTCATGGAGATCGTGGAGCACCAGAACTCGGGCGGCGCGCTGCTGGGCTGGAACGCGGTGCGCAACCCCATCGGCTGTCTCATTTTCATCGTGACGGCCTTCGCCGAAACCAACCGCGCGCCCTTCGACCTGCCGGAGGCGGAGGAGGAGTTGGTGGCCGGCTACCACACCGAGTACAGTGGGATGAAGTTCGGCATGTTCTTCCTTGCCGAGTACGTGAACTGGTTCATCGCCTCCTTCTTCATCGTGACGCTCTTCTTCGGGGGCTACCTGGTGCCGCTTGAGCCGCAGCTGATTGCCCTCTTTCCGGCGCTGGAGGGCTCGACCCTGCTCGCCCTGCTCCAGTTCGTGAGCCTGATGCTGAAGGTCAGCTTCTTCTCCTTCGTCTTCATCTGGGTGCGGTGGACGTTCCCCCGCTTCAAGTACAACCAGCTCATGAAGGTGGGCTGGAAGTATCTGCTGCCCATTGCCCTCGCGAACGCCATTCTGATCGCGCTCGGCGTCGTCCTCTTCGGGGCGGTCGGGCTGTAGGGTTTTCGGGTTGGGGGTTTTGCGTTGAGGGTTGAGCGTTAGAAGGTTGAAGGTTCGAAGGTTGAACGTTTGGGTCGAGACGACTGGGGCTGTCGCCGCCCCGTCCTCCCCGGGCCCACTCTCTCCTTCCCCCGCTCCTTTGCACTCCCGCCCTCCTCACCCGCGCTCCTTGGCGGTCGTTTCGTCCCACTCGTAGCCGGAGGTCAGGGACTCGTACTGCGGGTCCCGCTCGGCGGCCTCGTCGTGCGGCAGGCTGCCCCGGTGGGAGCGCAGGTAGGTGAAGGGGGTGTGGTGGAGAAAGTTGGAGACGCGCCCGGTGTAGACGTCGGCGTAGCGCTCCACCTGCCGCGCGAAGAGGCTCTTGTCCTTGCCGGTGCGCATGAGGGGGCCCCAGTTCTCGTTGACGAGCTGACTGGAGGCCTTGGCGAGGGGGGCGATGTCCTCGTCGAGGGCGGTGAGGCGTGTGCGGAGGGCCGACATTTCCTGTTCGAGGGCCTCCACGTCCTGGCCGTCCGTCTCCCCGTAGTTCGCGTGCAGACGCTGACGCTGCAGGCGCTTGGCCGAGAACTCCGCCTCCAACTGCTCTTTCTGCTCCATCAGCCGCGAGAGGCGGGCCTGCCGGTCGGCGAACGACTGAAACGCCTCGATTTCCTGCTCCAGCTCCCGCACCACGAGGGCCGTGCGCCACCGCAGCACCTTCTTCGACACGTTGACGTCCACAAACAGGTGGTCGCCCACGTAGAGGATCTCTTCGCCCCGCAGCCCGAGCGACCGTTCCACGAGCGGGGCATTGCCGCCCACGTACACGCTGTCCTCCTCCAGCGGGCCGTTCATGTGCTCCCGCAGCAGGCCGTCGTCGCGCTCAATGCGGAAGGCCGGCATGTCGACCGAAAAGAAGTCCGGCTTCCGCGCCCCCACGATGGAGAGGTCGAAGAGGTCCCGCCACGTCATGTCGTCGGGAAGGAAGCCGTTGAAGGCGTACGCCAGCATGGGCTGGGCGTAGCTCCACTCGGAGTTGGTAATCAACAGCAGCTTCTTCCCGGCGCGCTTCTGATCGAGAAGGGTGAGGGGCATCTGCGGGTCGAGGTCCACGAACCGCTCCGGGTGTTGGACGATGGCCTCCTTGAGCCGCCCCTCCATGTGGGCCTCGTCGAGCGTATGCTGTACGCGCTCCCAGAGATCGGTGTAGCCCATGGAGCCCTCCAGCGCGTCGGCGTCGAGCAGGTCCACCAGCTGCATGTACATGCAGGCCGACGAGATGGAGAAAAGCGTGTTGAGGAAGTACCAGCGGTCCTCCCCGAGGTCGACGAGCGTGCGCTGATACTCGTCGCGTTGTCGCTCGTAACCGAGGGGGGTGGTGCCGTGGAAGGCCCGCTTGACGTACCCGAACCGGTTGGCCTTCACCACATTGCCGCGCTCGACGTCGATTACGAGGCCGCGAATGGCCAGCTCCGGGTCAAACTGCAGATCGTCTACCGGCCAGCCCTTCGCCTGGAGGCCCTCCCGGATGAACGTGTAGGCGCGCTTTTCCCACTTGCGCATGTGGTAGTGGATGAGCGTGTAGTCCATGTCGTACCCGATGGCCTGAATGCCCCGCAGGTTGAGGGTACGGTTGCAGAAGAGGCCCCGGGAGGAATCGGTGGCGTCCATGAAACGAAGCGGGTCGGAGAAAAGCGCGGCGGAGGAGGGAGTGTATACTCGGATCCCTCACAAACGCGGGGGCCTCCGGATTGCTTCGTTACGAAACGATCAGTCAAACAGAGGGATGCGGGGCACTCCTGGTTGACGGAGTGTCAAGGCGCTGTGTGCCGGCCTGGGCACATCTGCATCAGGCCCCTGCCCGGATTGGGCACGCACCACGGCCACGCGGGTGCGATCCTCTGGCTCCAGGTCCCGCCCCTGCCCCCTGTGCTCTCACGTTCATTTGATCCGCCCCCATGCACCGTTTCTCCGTGTGCCTCATTGCCCTGCTCTTTGCCGCGGCGGGCACGGCCCACTTCGTGTGGCCGTCGGCCTTTGCGCGCATTGTCCCGCCGTCCCTGCCGGCCCCCTACGTGCTGGTGTACGTGAGCGGGGCCGCCGAGCTGCTGGGCGCCCTGGGCGTGCTGATCCCCAAATCGCGCGAGTACGCTGGGTGGGGCCTCATCCTGCTCGCGTTGGCCGTCTTCCCCGCCAACGTACACATGGCGCTCCACCCGGCCGACTTCGAAGGCATCCCGGCGTGGGCGCTCTACCTGCGCCTGCCGCTTCAGGTCGCCCTCGTCGGCTGGATCTACTGGGCCCTTGGACTCCGAATAAGGGCGTAACGGGCCGATCGGAGCACTTGGAAGCGTCGACGCGACTACCCCTGCTGGTCGGTCGGCATCACGAGGAGCTCCTCCACGTCCACGTGCTCGGGGGCCGTGAGGGCGTAGTGGATCGTGTCCGCGATGTCCGCGGACGCCATCATCTGCATCTCGTCCTGCATGTCGCCCATCCCCGCCAGGATGTCCTCGTCGGTGATGGTGTGGGTTAGTTCCGTGTCCACGGCGCCGGGCTCGATGGAGGTGACCCGGATGTTGTGCGACGGCGCCAGCTCGTTGCGCATCCGCTCCGAGAGGGCGCGGACGAAGAACTTGGTGCCCGAGTACACGGCGCTGCCGGGAAAGGTGCGGCGCCCGGCCACGGAGGAAATGTTGACGATGTGTCCGTGCCCCTGCTCCATCATCGCGGGCAGCACCGCGCCCACGGCGTGGAGCACGCCCTTCACGTTCACGTCCACCATCTGCTCCCACTCGTCCTCGTGGAGGTTTTCCATGAGGGAGAGCGGCATGATGCCGGCGTTGTTGACCAGAATGTCGATGCTCCCGAACGCGTCGAGGGTGGCGTCGGCGAGGGTCTGCACCTGGTCCCGGTCGGTCACGTCGGTCGGGCAGACGATGGCGGTGCCGCCCTCGGCGTCGATGTCGTCGCGGAGGGTGTTGAGGCGCTCCGCGCGGCGGGCGGCGAGCGCTACGGACACGCCGTCCTGCGCAAGACGGTGTGCGGTGGCTTCGCCGATGCCGCTTGAGGCGCCGGTGACGATGGCGGATGTTCCCGTGAGGTCGGTCATGGAGTTGGAACGGATTGTGGTTGGAAACGCATTGGGCCTGTCCGACAAGAGAAGCCCGGGACAGGCGTATCGGAGGGGGCGGTGAGGGGCAGTTCGGCCAGGGAGCAGGAGCGCTTGGGGGGGCGAGTAGCCCCGCATCGCCGAACGCCTACGCGGAGGGGGCCGCCGCGGCCGTCTCTCGTTCTTCCTTCTCCTCCTGCTTCAGCTGCTGGTTCAGCTCGTACATCTCGCGGCGCCCCGAGTAGTAGTCTCCGTCGTAGCGTTCGAGCACGCGGTCGCTCGGGGGCGTGCCGAAGGCGATGCCCACGAAGATGCCGATGATGGAAAGGGCGAGTCCGATCACGCCGTAGGCCAGGCCCGAGTTGGTGAGCCACGTTGGCAGCCAGCCCAGCATCTCGTACTTGCCGAGGAAGAAGAACAGGAAGATGCCGACGGTGCCGAAGATGATGGCCAGGTAGGCCGAGAGCGTCGTCGGCTTTTTGGAAAACGCGCTAAACGTGGCGACGGCCGTCGTCGCCGAGATGAGCGCGCTCGACAGGAAGTACATGTCGAACAGCCCCGGAAACTCGAACGCCCACAGGAGCGAGATGCCGATGAAGCCGGCCGTTACGGCGCGGCCGGTGTTCAGGCGAGCCTGTCCGCTCACGTCGTATCGCTCGAATACGAGCGGCTCCAGCACGTCCTTCGTGAGGTTCATGGCGCAGACGTTCACGTAGGTGTCGACCGACGAGAGCGCCATCCCCATGAGCGCCACGATGAGCGCCCCGGCGACGATCGGGTTGCTAAACAGCTCCGTGATCATCGACGAGAAGATGAAGTAGCCGAAGCTGCCGACCTCGCTCGGAATCTCGCCGCCGACGGGCGGAAAGACGACCAGTGCCGCCACGGCGATGAGGGTGGGCATGAGGACCACGATGATGACGTTGAACGTGACGTTCCACCACATTCCCTTCTGGGCCTCCGTCTCGGTGGAGGTCGCCATCACGCGCTGCCATGCCCCCTGCAGGGTGATGAAGCCGGGCGTGTAGATAAGGAGCGACGCAAACATGTAGGAGTAGCCCGGCGAGTCCCAGTCCCAGAAGTGATCGGCGTAGACGGGCGGCGTCTCATTGATCTGAGCGACGATCTGTCCGAAGCCGCCCGAGAGGGCCGCGGCCTCCATGATGCCGAACACCGAGAGGGCCACGAGCATGATCGCCGCGCAGACGAACTGGATCAGGTCCGTGCGCAGGACGGAGCGGAAGCCGCCCATGGTCACGTAAATGCCGAACGTGATGCTCACGATAATGGCCATCGTCACGATGCCGACCTCCAGCGGCTTCGACAGCACGGCGCTCAGCACGTAGATTTCGGCGGCCAGCCACGTGAGGTACGCAAAGCTTTGCACGGGCCCCAGGAGCGTCTGCGTCATGCGGTTGAAGCGGAAGCGGAGGATTTCGGGAATCGAGACGCCCGGAAACCGCCGAAACAGCTTGGGCACGAACAGGAGCCCGACGGTGCACAGGAGCCAGGGGATCGTGAAGATCCAGATGGCCCCGAGGCCGTAGGCGTACCAGAGGTACATCTGCCACGTCATCCAGCCGAGCAAAAGCCAGCCGGCCGCCAGGGAGGCGGCCGTCCACCAGCCCGGCACCGTTCCTTCGCCGATCCAGAAGTCGAAGGCCCGTTCCCCCCGGTCGTCCACCGTCCGGAGGCCAATAAACTGGTAGGCGCCGATGGCGACCATGCTTGCCAAGAACGCCCCCGCGAAGACCCAGTAGATCGCTAGTTCACTCATCCCTTGAGAATCGGTGTGATGGAAGAGAGCCCGTGCCGCACGACTGCTTGCGGGCCGGCGTGCACAGTCCGACGGTGCTCGTAGCGCCTCCGCACCTGCAAGACCACGACCAAACGTATAGGTTCGTTCGACGAGTCGCCACCGTTTTGGGCGATCTGCCGTCCATATTCCGGATTGTTACAGACCTTCATACAGGTGTGAATATGAAGTGAGGGAGTATGGACTCGGCACAGAGGAATGCCGTGTGGTGTTGTGGAAAGACATAACGTTCGCCTGCGACCAACCGCTCTGCCCCGGTATCTTCGGCGCGCCCGACGCGGAGGCTCCGGCTCGTTGACCCGAACCGTTCCAGTCGGTACGTTGGGGGCACACGCACTGCCCACAGATCAATGCTTCGATCGCTATGCCCACCGTAGCCATCACTGGGGCCGCCGGCGTCATCGGCTCCGTGACCGCCGAGGTCTTCGACGACGCGGGCTGGGACCTTGCCCTCATCGACATCGGGGCCGAGAACCGGGCCACCCTGGAGGCCTCCTTTCCCGACGCGCAGGTCTTTGACGTCGACCTGACCGACGCGGACGCCACGATGGAGACGTTCGCGGATGTCTGGGAGGAGCAGGCGGCGCTCGACGCCGTCCTTGGCATCGCGGGCGGGTTTGCGATGCAGCAGGCCGTCGAGTCGACGGCCGACGACTACGCCCGCATGATGGAGCTCAACTTCCGCACCCTCTTCAACACGGCCCGTGCGGCGGTGCCCTTCCTCACGCGGGCGGACAGCAGCTTTCTGCTCGGCGTGTCCGCACCGGCGGCACTGGAGGGCCAGGCCGAAGCCGGCCTCTACGGGGCGTCGAAGGCCGCCGTGGCGTCCTACGTCAAGTCCCTGGGGCTCGAAGAACGGGGCGCAGGCCTGCGCACGACGGTCCTCTACCCGATGGGCGTCGTGGACACGCCGGACAACCGCGCGGCGATGCCGGACGCCGACCCGTCCACCTGGGTCGACCCGCGCGAGCTGGCCGACGCGATGCTTTACGCCGCCACCCGCAGCCCGCGCGGCCACGTGCCGGAGCTGAAGGTCCGCGCAACGTCGTAGTGCCTCCCGTGACGGTCATCCTCCTTTTCGGTACACCCGGCGGCGCCGGCCTCGTCGACGGGACTCCTCCAGGGACGTAGTGTTTGAATGGACTGGATCGTTCTGCTGCCGCCCGTCGTGGCGATTGGACTTGCGATGTGGACCCGGCAGATCTACCTGTCGCTCTTTGCCGGGCTCTGGCTGGGCACCACCATCCTGGCCGGGGGCAATCCGGTGCTGGGCCTCCGCGAGCTGGCCGACCAGATCGTGACGGTCTTCACGACCGAGAGCAACGCCCGCATCCTCGTGTTCTGTCTGCTGGTGGGCGGGCTCGTGGCGCTGGTCCAGGCCTCAGGCGGGGTGCAGGGTTTTATCAAGTGGGCGCGGGCCCGCGGCTGGGGGGAGAGCCGGCGCGGGGCCGAGCTATTGGCGTGGGGCATCGGGGTGGTTCTCTTCGTCGAGTCGAACATTTCGTCCCTGACCGTTGGGGCGGTGAGCCGCCCGCTGTTCGACCGCCTCAGCCTGCCCCGCGAGAAGCTGGCCTACTACTGCGACGCCACCTGCGCGCCCGTCTGCATGTCGGTCCCGCTCAACGGGTGGGGCGCCTTCGTCCTGGGCCTGGTCGGGGCCCAGGAGCTGTCGCAAAACGCCGTGGCCGTGCTGGCCGAGGCGGTGCTCTTCAATTTCTTCGCCCTGTTCGCGATCGGCTTCTCGCTCGTGCTGGCGCTGACGGGCTGGGGCTTCGGGGCCATGCGACGGGCCGAAGAGCGGGCGGCGGACACCGGGCAGGTCCTGCGCCCCGACGCCCAGCCGATGATTGAGGACGACGTGGCCCGCATCGAGCCGCCCGGCCACGTGACGCCGCAGGCACGCAACCTGCTGCTTCCCGTCGCCGTCATGGTCGCGATGATCTTCGTCGGGCTGTACGTCACCGGCGGGGGCAATCTCATGGAGGGGAGCGGCTCGACGGCCGTGCTGTGGGCGGTGGGGACGGCCCTCGGGGCGGCGTTGCTGCTCTACGCCCTCCCGCGTCCGCTCCGGGAGGGGCGCGCCACCCTCACGCTGGGCACGTCGATGGACTGGGTCGTGAAGGGCGCGTCCGGCCTCGTGCCCGTCACGCTGCTGCTGGTGCTCGCGTTTGCGCTTGGGCAGGTCTCCCAGGCGCTCGAGATGGGCGACTACGTGGTGCAGCTCGTCGGCGAGCAGGGCCCGGCCTGGTGGATGCCCGTGCTCGTGTTTGCGGTGACGAGCTTCGTGGCGTTCACGCTCGGCTCGTCGTGGACCGCCTTCGCGATCCTCATTCCCGTGGTGATGCCGCTGGCCGTCGAGATTGCGCTGCCGGCGTCCCTCATGCTCGGGGCCGTGCTGTCCGGGGGGATCTTTGGGGACCACACCTCGCCCCTCTCCGACACCTCCATCATCTCGTCGATGGCGGCGGCGTCCGACCACGTGGACCACGTCAACACGCAGATGCCCTACGCCCTCGTGCAGGCCGGGCTGGCCGCCGTCGCGTTCGTGGTGGCGGGCCTGCTCGCCGGATGATTCCCCCCGGCGACGACGCCTCGCTCACGCCCGATGGCGATCCTCGGCGATCGTGCGAAGGGCCTCCGTCGCCGTTGTGGGCAGGCCGAGGCGGGCCGCGTCGTCCGTGAGCCGGGTCGGGGCGCGGTGGCCGCCGACGTAGCCGTTTGCGAGGGCCGCGGCGGGCGAATCGGCAAAGGCCCGATCCGCCGGGTACACGGACCGAAGCGGGTCGGCGACCGCGGCGTGGCGGCGGAGCTTGTGCTTCTGGTGGTACGGCTCCGCGCGGGTGAAAGCGGCGGCCTCGATGATCTCGGTGCTGAGGGCGCTGTCGTGCCTGGCGGCGACATCGGATCTCGACGCACGGGCCTGCTCGGCCTGCTCGGGCGTGGCGGGAAAGAGGGCCGACTGGTACTGTCGCTTCAGCGGCGCCCGCGTGGGGTCGTGGGCGGCCCAGAAGAGATCCAGCAGGTCGGCGTACGAAATCTGATCCGGGGCGTACGCCACGCGGACGGTCTCGACGTGGTCGCCAATGTCTTCGTAGGTGGGATTGGGGGATCCGCCGCCGGCGTACCCCACCGTGGTGCGCACCACCCCCGCCTGGGCGCCGAAGAGGGCGTCCGGGCCCCAAAAGCACCCCAGCCCGAAGGCGGCGTGGGACAGGTCGGCCGGGGCACGGCGGTCCATGGGCGGCATGTCCATCGAGGCGTCGGCGGGGGGTGTCGAGGAAGAGGGCATGGGGAGGAGAGAGGCATGGAGAAGCGAACGCGAGAATTCCCCGACGGCCCCGGTGAGCGTTCGGCGGGTCCACGGAGGGGCACGAAGGAGGTCCCGACGCTACGTGGATCGTTCTGCCTGTACGAAGGTGCCCCAGCTTCCGTGCCGCCGGGCCGCCGCACGGAGGGTCGAGAGGGCGCCGGCGGGAAGTCCGAGTCGGTCTTGGTCGTCGGCGAGGCGGGAGGGATGGCGGTGGCCGCCGAGGTAGCCGGTGGCGAGCGTGGCCGCGGGAGATCGCACCAGCGCTCGTGCGTCCGGGAGCCGGGCCTGGAGGGCGGCCGTCACGTCGTCGTGGCGCCGAAGCAGGTGCTTCTGGTGTCGGAGCGCGGCGGCGCAGAATGCACCGTCGCCAACGACCTCAACACGCGTGGCCCGCTCGTCCTGCGCGACGGCGTTGGCACACGCGGCCCGCGCCTGTTCCGCCTGCTCTGCGTTCTGGGGCACGAGCAGGGGCTGGTACCGGCGCTTGGCGGGCGTGAGGGTCGGATCGAACAGGGACCAGAAGCGATCCAGGAGGGCGGTGTAGCGGAACCGGGCCGGGTCGTATTCGATCCGTACCGCCTCGGCGTGGTCCCCAAGCGTGGCGTACGCGGGATCGGACGCCTGCCCGCCGGCATAGCCGACTGTGGTGCGGACCACGCCGTCCAGCGCCCCGAAGGCCGCCTCCACGCCCCAGAAACACCCGAGGGCCACGACGGCGGCCTCGAGGTCGGTCCGAGCGGTCCGGTCCATCGGGGGCGGCTGCATCGCTGGGTCGGTCGGGGGTGCCATCAGGGGCGGCGGGTTGCTCGTCGAACGTGCGGACAGCGACGTTGATTTCGCAGTCCGGTCGGGGGGGGCCGGCCTGGAGAAACGGGGCGTCGCCCCAACAAAAAACGCCGACCGTCCCCCGAGGGGGGAGGCCGGCGCACTCGGTCGGCGGCGATCCATTGCCGCCGTCTTGGTGGGGGCGTCAAACAGTCCCCGACATGAAGGGCCAGACCCTACGTCTGGAATGGCTCGTCGACTTCCGTGTCGGCAATGTGATTTACGTAATTGCTGATCGTCTTGATGCCGGCGAGCGCAACAATCTCGTAGAGTTCCGGGCGCTCCAGGCCGAGGTCCGCAAACTCCGCCTCGTCGACGTCGGAGAGCCAGCCGCGCTTGCCGAGAATGCGGCGCGTGGCGCGGACGAGGCCGCCCAGGCGGTCGTCGTCGGGAAGGCCCCCTTCGTTGATCGTCGCGGTCGTCTCGGCGTCGAGCCCGGCCTGTTGCCCGGCGACGGCGTGGGCCTTCGTGCAGTAGTGGCAGTCGTTGTAGCTGGAGACGGCGAGGATGACGGCCTGCTGCTCGGCCGCGGAGAGCACGCCTCCCTCTTCCACAATGCCCTGCGACGTCAGGTAAGCGTCCCCGACGGCGGGGTTCTCCTCCGTGATTTCCGTGATGAGATTGGGCACAAAGCCGAGGGCCTGTTCGGCCTTCTCGTGTACCTGCTCGGCAGCGGTCTCTTCAGCGGTGGTCGTAGCCATAACGAGGTAGAGTGAATGGATGCGTGGGTGTGAGTGCGGATTGAGGCTGTCCTGCTAATTTACTTACTAGTAGGTAAGTAAATACGGGACAGCAGGAGGTTCCTTCTGCTGTTTCTCTGTGGTGGAGCTGCCGGCTACGTTACAATCGAGTCGATGAGACGGCGAAGCGTATCGGTGTACGTCTCCGGATCCCGCTGTGGCGTCGTGAGCATGGCGCCTTCGACCGCGGCCAGGAGCACCCGGGCGGTGGCCCGTGGAGAGGGGCAGCCCTGCAGGCCCGCACCGCCGGACGAGTCCGCCCCGATGATTGTCGTGAGCCAGTCCTCCTGCTCGGCGAAAAACCGCTGGGTCTCCCGTTGCACCTTATCCGGGAGCGTTTCCGTGTCGGCCGCGAGGATTCCACAGAGGCAGAGCCCACCGTTCTCCAGAATCCCCGAAAAGAGCTCGACGTACTGCACGAGCCGTTCGCGGAGGTTCTCGTGCTGGTCTTCGAGGGCCGCCCGTGTCTGGCTGCTCTGCCGCCGGTACCGGCGCACCAGTGCCTGCCCGAGGTCGGCCTTGGCAGGAAAGTGGTAGTGAATGGCCGTCGTGGTGAGGTCCAGTTCGTCGGCGAGGTCCCCGTAGCTGACGGCGTTGTAGCCGCGCCGCTGCACCAGGTCCTGAGCCGTATCGAGGATGCGGGTGGCCGTGGGGGTACGGTCGGTATCCGGGGCGTCCTCCATGTGACGGGCGCAGTTACTTACTGGTTGGTAAGCAACGAACGGAATACCGTACCTACAGGAAGGTTCCGGCGGCCCGAGTCACAGGAGAGACGGCAGTGCGCGGCTACCTCCGGTACAGGGCGTAGAGGATGCCCGTGGGCACGGCGTAGATGACGTGGCCAGTCAGGCCGAGGAGCGTGGCGGGAAAGCCGACGTTCGGGAACGGCGGCGCGCCCGCGAATCCGGCGGCCTGGAGCCACAGGGGCATCACGAGAATCGGGAAGGCGATCGTCGTGACGACGCCCCAGGTTAGGCCGTGCACCAGGCCGCCCTGCAGGCTCCGCGGCGCCATCCAGTCGGCGACCGACGGGTATTCTACGTACGCGACGTACGCGATGCCCAGCATGACGCCGTGGAACTGGTGGAACGCCCAGCCGGCGAGGGGGGCGGGAGCCTCGGGGGTGGCCCCGATGCCGTACAGATTGGGAATGACGACCTCGAGCATCGGTGGGGGCATGATAAACGCCATGAAGAGGCCGAAAGCCACGCTTCCGACGAAGCCGCCGAAGGCCCCACGGACCCAGTCCCAGGGCCCGACCTCGCGGCGGAGGGCCGGTCCCGCGGTGGGGCGTGGGGGGGATGCTGCGGTGGAGGGCATGATATCAGGGGGGTATTGTGAGGGGAGTTCGTGCAAGCGTTCGCACTCAGCGTGCACGGACTCAGGTCACCAGCCGCCGCCAGCGTTACATGTCCGCCCGGAGGCGGCCTCTGGAGAGGGGCGCACAGGGGGGGCGAGCCGCTATCGGTGCTCCGGGTTCGGGTGATCGAAGCGGCAGCCGGCCTCCCACTCCGAGCGCTGGTTGCCGTGGGCGGGGACGCCCCCGGCCTCGTGGAGCCGGAGGGCGGTGTGCATCAGGTTCCACGTCATGAACGTGGTGTTGCGCTGGGTAAAGTCGTTGTCGACGCCCACGCGGGAGCCGTCGTCCCGCTCGTCACCGTAGCTGGGGCCGGGGCCGGCCGGGCCGATCCAGCCGGCGTCGGCCTGCGGCGGAATCGTGTAGCCGAGGTGCTGGAGGGCGTAGAGGATGCCCATCGCGCACTGCTTGATCCCGTCCTCGTTGCCGGTAATGAGGCAGCCGGCGGCGCGGCCGTAGTAGGCGTACTGCCCGTCCTCGTTGAGGTCGCCGCTGTTGCCGTAGAGCCGCTCGATCACGCGCTGGCAGACGGAGGATTTCTCGCCGAGCCAGATGGGGGAGCCCAGCACCAGGATGTTGGCGCCCAGGACCTTCTGGTACAGGGCCGGCCAGTCGTCGGCGTCGGCGCCGTGCTCGGTCATGTCGCCGTAGACCCCGGGCGCGAGGTCCAGGTCGACGGGCCGCACGATGTCGACGTCCACGTCGTTTTCCCGCATGATGGCGGCGGACGTGTCCATCAGGGTCCGCGTGTGCGACGATTGGGGCGAGGGCTTGAGCGTGCAGTTGAGGAAGAGGGCGCTGAGGGCGGAGAAGTCGGTGTCGGACTCGTCGCAGAGGGCCTGCTGTGTGTCGTTGAGGGACATGGGGGGTGGGGGTTGAGAGTGGAGGGTGGAGGGTTGGGGGGAGCCGTCAGGTGTCGAGGGGTTCGAGGTGGGGGGTGGCGTCGGGGGCGGTGGAGAAGACGGCGCCGTTGGGCACTTCGGTCCAGTCTTCGTCGGTGATGCGCTCGGAGGCGAAGACCGTAGCGCGGTAGTCCTCGGCCTCCGGGGGCGCGGCGTGCTCCTCCCCGCAGAGCGGGCAGGCCCGGACGGTAGGCCGGTCGAGCATCCAGAGGGTGCGGTTCAGTCGGGAGCCAGCGAGGGCCGTCCCGTCGGTCCACAGCAGGTTCAGGGCGAGGATGTGCTCCAGCTCGTCGTGGGAGAGGGCCTGCGTGTCGGCGTCGGTGGGAGCGGGCTCCGCGTCGGCGGCCTCCGCCGCCACCCACGACTGAACCTGCTGGAGGGCCGCCCGGGTCACCGCGTGCAGTGGGGCGTCGGGCGCCTCCTCCCGGAGCTGCAGGAGGAGCGCGAGCACGTGCTCGCTGTCGGTCGTGCCCCGAACGTAGCGGGCCCGCTCGTCGGACAGGCGGCCCAGGAGGTGCGGCCGGACGGCGTCGAAGGCCGGCACGTGGCCGTTGTGGATCAGAAGCGCGGGGCCGTGCCGAAAGGGGTGGGTGTTGGCGTGCGACGGGTCGCCCACTGTGGCCCGCCGGACGTGGGCCAGCACGGTGGTCCCCTCAGTTTGGAGGGCCTCGTCCCGGTACGACTCGCTTTCCGAAGCGGGCTTTACCTGTCGGAAGCACGACGTGGTGCCGTCGGTGACCTGCCCCATCCCCCAGCCGTGCGGGTTGGAGAGGCCACGGGCGTCCTTGCGGCTTTGCTGGATCATCGCGTTCTGGGCGTCGAGCAGCTCGCAGGCGGAGCGGGTCGGGTGGGTGGCTTGAAGGCCGTAGAGTCGGCACATGCGGGTGGTAGAGGGTCCAGAGTAGAGCTCGGCGAAGCGTCCCTACGCAGGGCGGTTGGAGGAGTGTGTTACACGGCCCCGACCGGACTCTCAAAACGGTCCTCGCAGCGGACGCGCGCCGTGGGCTGTCAGGAGGAGGGGGGCCGTGCCCGGTCGGTGGGGGCCCGCATCTGTGGTCCGGCCCCGTCTCCCTTTTCTCAGTGAACGGCCCCGGGCGCGTGGCCCATCCAGCGGAGGGAACGAGCGACGAGCGAGGGACCGGGGCCGGCAGGGTTAGTAGTTGTAGCCGGCCGCCTCCTCCTCGGTCGCCTCTACGCCGAGGCCGTTGGTGATGCGGTTCACGAAGTTGAAGTACGAGGTCACGAGCACGATGTCGAGCACGGCCCGGTCCGACCAGCCGGCGTCGCGCAGGGCATGCACGTCCGCCTCGGCCATGGCGCCGGGGGCGGCCGTCAGCTTCTCGGCCACGGCGCACGCCGTGCGGAGCCGATCGTCGAGGGCGTCGAGCGCGGTGTAGTCGTCGGCCAACTGGTGTACGCGATCCTCGTCCTGCCAGTAGGCCTGGAGCGCCTCGGCGTGGTGGCGGACGCAGTAGTCGCACTCGTTGGCGGCGGAGACGACGACGGCCATCGCCTCGCGGTCGGCCCGGCTCAGGGGGGAGGCCCCGAACAGGACGGCGTCGTAGAGGTCGAGGTGCTCCTTCAGCGCCGCGGGGTTCTGGCTGTGCACGGTCAGGACGTTGGAGACCTTGCCCCGCTGTTCGGCGATCGTGTCGTAGAGTTTTTTGAGGTCGCCGGTGGCGTCCTCGGGGTCGATGACGTCGATCCAGGCCATATGAGGCTGTGTGTGGGGTGATGAGTGGACGCGCGGGACGCTGTGTGTCGGCTGCGGCTCCGCAGTTACGGCGCCCCGTGCCGGGGCCCCGGGCGGGAGGAGCGAGGGCTATCCCTCGCCCAGGGCCCCAGTCGACACCTGAAGGTCAGCCAGCCGGTCGCGCAGGTGGTTTTCTACGATCAGCGATCCGATGTTGAGCGCCGAGGTGGCGGCGGGCGAGGCCGCGTTGATGACGTTCACGACCCGGTCGGTCTCGCGGATGAGGAAGTCGTCGACGAGAGTGCCGTCGCGCCGGAGGGCCTGCGCCCGCACGCCGGCCCAGGGCTTCGTGAAATCGTCCAGTTGCACCTCGGGGATGAGCTGGCGGGCAGCCCGCAGGTAGACCCGCTTGCTCATCGACTGGAGCAGCTCGCGGAGGCCCTTCCGCCAGTGCCGGGCGGACAGCTTCCGAAAGCCCGGGTACGTGAGAATCTCCAGGAGCTCCCCCCCGTCAATGTTGGTGAGGCCGTACCCTTCGCGGGCAAACGCGAGGACGGCGGTCGGCCCGCACTCCACGCGCCCGTCCACCGTCGGGGTAAAGTGGACCCCCAGGAACGGGAAGGCCGGGTCGGGCACCGGATAGACGAGGCGCTCGCAGAGGGACCGCCGCTCCGGCACGAGCTCGTAGTACTCGCCGCGGAACGGCACGATCTTCGTGTTCAGGTCCTGGCCGCTCATTGCGGCGATGCGGTCGGCGTAGAGGCCGGCGCAGTTGACGGCATGGCGCGCCTGCACGGCGCCGGTCGTGGTGTCGACCGTCACGTGGTTTGGGGTAACGTGCAGGTCGCGCACGGCGGCCCCGGTCCGGATCGGGTGCCCACGGTCCCTCACGCGGGCGGCCAGGGCCTCGGCCGCCGCCTCGTAGTCGACGATGCCGGCCGCCGGCACGTGGAGCCCCGCCACGCCCTGCACGTGGGGCTCCAACTCGTGCAGGCGCTCCGGGCCGAGGCGGGTACAGTCCACCTGGTTCTGGCGGCCCTTGGCCTCGATCCGCTCCAGCTCGGGGACCTCGCTCTCGTCGGCGGCCACGATGACCTTGCCGCACATCTCATAGTCGACGTCCTCACGCTCGCAAAACTCGACGAGGGCGCGCTTGCCCGTCCGGCAGTTCTCCGCCTTCAGCGAGCCGGGTTCGTAGAAGATGCCCGAGTGAATCACCCCGGAGTTGTGGCTTGTCTGGTGGGCCGCCACCCGGTCCTCCTTCTCCAGTACGGCGACGGCTGCGTCGGGGTACTGCTCGGTGAGGCGGTAGGCCGTGGCGAGGCCCACAATTCCGCCCCCAATGATGGCAACGTCGTAGGTTGGCATACAGCAATGATCGATCCAGTGCAAAGACCGCGAGGCGCCCCGAAAGGCTCCAGGGACGTGGGCCTTAAGGTACAAAGACGACGCACACTGAAAAGTGCGTAGCGGCCCCCGTCGAGTGCCCGCCGGTCTGCCGGGAGGGGCGACGTGTCCGCCAGAGAGGCAACACCCGAGCCCGCGGAGAGTTTAGGCGACGCGTCCTCGAATCAGCGTCCTCAGTCCCGTGCGCCAGCCGCTCCACTGTCTGTGTCTCGCGACTGGGCTCGCCCTCGGCGTGCTTTTCGTCGCCGGGGCGGGGTGCGGAAAGACCGACGGGGCGCCGCCGGCAGCCGCCGATACGCTTGCGCCGTCGGAGCCCATCTTCGACGTGCGCTCCGTGACGCTCGATGCCCGCAACCGCCCCGACTCCAGCCTGCTCGTGCGGCTCCGCGACCTCGGCGTGACGCACCTCACCCTGGTCGCGTTCGGGTGGCAGAAGGCGCCCGACGTGCCGACCGTCCGGGCCGACACGGGCGACGGCTGGTACAGCGAGTCGCACCGGGGCGTCCGCACCCTCGCCCGCCAGGCCGACGCGTTGGGGATGGGCGTCATCCTGAAGCCGCACCTGTGGGTGGGCGGGTACGACGAGGCGCAGGACCGGAGCGACATCGGCTTTGACACCGAGGCCAACTGGGCGGCCTGGGAGGCCGACTACCGCCGCTTCCTCATGCTCTACGCCCGCCTCGCCGCGGAGGTGGACGCCGACGCGCTCGTGCTGGGGACCGAGCTGACCCGGTCCGCCACCGAGCGGCCGGATTTCTGGCGCGGCCTCGCCGAGGCGGCCCGCACCGTCTACGACGGCCCCCTCACCTACGCGGCCAACTGGCACAAGGCGTACGACAGCATCCAGTTCTGGGACGCGCTCGACTACGTCGGCGTGCAGGCCTACTTTCCCCTCACGGACGCCACGGACCCGTCGCTCGCGGCCCTCCGGACGGGCTGGGGCCCGCACCGGGCGGCCCTGGCAGAGATCCACGAGCGCACCGGGCGCCCCGTGCTCCTGACAGAGGTCGGCTACCGGAGTGCCGAAGGGGCGGCAGCGCGGCCCTGGGAATGGCCGGAGCGCGACGACGGCGCGGCGCCCGACGCGGCCCTCCAGGCCCGTTGCTACCGGGCCTTCCTGTCCACCGTGGGCCGGGCGCCCTGGCTGAAGGGCGGCATCATCTGGAAGTGGCACCCGCCGGCCGAGGTGGAGGGGCCGACCGCCTTCACCCCGCAGGGCAAGCCCGCCGAGCGCGTCCTGCGCCGTTGGTTCACGGGCGCGGCGCCCTCACCGTCGTAGGCGCCCTCGCGGCGGCCGGCAACGGGGCCGCCCGATGCACTCTCCTTTGCACAACCCCTACAGCCTCGCATGGTCTCCGACCTGTTCGCCCCCGACGCGTGGACGCCCGTCGACGGGTTTGACTTTGACGACGTCACCTACCACCGCTCGGTCGACCACGGCACGGTCCGGATTGCGTTCGACCGCCCCGAGGTGCTGAATGCCTTCCGCCCGCCGACGGTGGACGAGCTGTACCAGGCCCTCGACCACGCCCGCCAGTCGCCCGACGTGGGCTGTGTGCTCCTCACCGGCAACGGGCCCTCGGAAAAGCACGGGAAGTGGGCGTTCTCCTCGGGCGGCGACCAGCAGATTCGGGGCCCAGACGGGTACCAGTACGAGGACGAGGCGGGCGATCCCGACGCGACGCGCCCCGGGCGCCTGCACATCCTGGAGGTGCAGCGCCTCATCCGCTTGATGCCCAAGGTGGTGATTGCCGTGGTGCCGGGGTGGGCCGTGGGCGGCGGCCACAGCCTGCACGTGGTCTGCGACCTGACCCTCGCCAGCGCCGAGCACGCCACGTTCAAGCAGACCGACCCCGACGTGGCCAGCTTCGACGGCGGCTTCGGCTCGGCCCTGCTGGCGCAGCAGGTGGGACAGAAGAAGGCGCGCGAGATCTTCTTCCTCGGCAAGGACTACTCGGCGGACGAGGCGGTCGACATGGGCATGGCCAACGAGGCGGTGCCGCACGAGGAGCTGGAATCGACGGCGCTCGACTGGGGCGAGACCATCAACGGCAAGAGCCCCACGGCCATCCGCATGCTCAAGTACGCCTTCAACATGGCCGACGACGGGCTCGTGGGGCAGCAGGTGTTCGCGGGGGAGGCCACGCGCCTGGCGTACATGACCGACGAGGCGCAGGAAGGCCGCGACGCGTTTCTGGAGGGCCGCGACCCGGACTGGAGCGACGTGCCGTGGCACTACTGAGAAAGGCACCATGGTGCACGGGCACGAGGGCAAACGCGCGGTGATACTGCCAGGCACCACGACTGTCGGAATGCAGGGAGCGGAGGGTGGGTTCGTCTCCACGGTCTGCTGGTGCGGCTGATTCGGGCCGGGATGCAATTCATGGACGGAGCCCGCTGGCGGTTGCGTTCGAGGGAGGCTCTGATGTAGCTTGTGTTTGGTTTTCACCTCACATCCCGTCCTCGCGCCTTCCCGTCGGTTCTAAGTTGTCGTCGATGCACCTCTCGTCCGTTCGAAGCTCCTTCCTATCCCGTTGCGCATCCACTCGTGTATCTACGTGCTCGTTGCTCCTCGTTAGCGCGGTGTTGATGGCCGTGGTCGTGGGGCGGCCCGCGGCGCCCGCGTTCGCGCAGGCGGCCGGCGACGAAGAGGGCCGGGTCGGCGGCCCGGGGGCGGCCAACTACGAGCTTGCCGAGCGCTTCGCCCCGTACAGGGTCGAGGACATGGCCTACGACCTGACCGTCGAGCCGCAGTGGATCGAGGGCCGGGAGGGGTTTTGGTACGACTTCGAGACCGCCGCGGGCACGCGCTACTGGATCGTCGACCCCGACGACGGCACGCAGCGCGAGCTGTTCGACCGTGAACGCCTGGCATCCGAGCTCACGCGCATCACGCAAGACCCTTGGGATGCCAAACACCTGCCCATTGAAAACATCCGGTTCGTCGATGAGAATACGCTTCAGTTCGACGTGACCTCCTCGCAGGAGGTGAAGGACGAGAAGGACAGGGAGGAGAACCAGCAAAAACAGGACAAAGAAGGCGCCGAGGCCGACGAGGAGACCGAGCAGAAGGTCTTCCACTTCGAGTACGACGTCACGACGCAGACCCTCCGCGAGCTCGAAGACTACGAAGAGCCGGACGATCATCCCGACTGGGCCAACGTCTCCCCGGACGGCGAGACGGTCGTCTTTGCCCGCAACTACGACCTCTGGATGATGGATGGGGCGGCGTACGAGAAGGTGCTCGATGCCCGCCGAGGCGAGGATGGGGAGGACGCGGAAGAAGCCGTCGAGGAGCTCGACCTGGAGGAGACGCGACTGACGGAGGACGGCGAAAAGTACTACAGCTACGCGGCCAACAACGATGGACGGGGGAAAACAGACACGAAGAAGCAGGAGGAGAAAGGGGAGCGCAAGGCGGTCGACATCTCCTGGGCGAAGGACTCGCGTCGCTTTGCGCTCGTCCGGTCGGACCTGCGCGACGTTGAGGAGCTGTGGGTGGTGCACGCGACCGGCAACGACCGGCCCGAGCTGGAGACCTTCAAGTACCCGATGCCCGGCGAGGACAGCGTCGGGCGCGACGAGCTCTGGGTCTACGACCTGGAGGCGATGGAGAAGACCCGGGTCGCAGACACGAGCTGGACGGATCAGAGCCTCTCGATCATCGACGACCGGCAGTTTCGTTATCCCGGCTCCGAGGCACCGCGCCGCCGGGTCTGGCTCTCGGAGGGCTCCGATCGGCTCTGGTACGAGCGGCACAGCCGCGACCGGACGAAAGCGGATCTGGTGGTGGCCGACGCCGAGACGGGCGAGGTCGAGCGGACGGTCGTGGAGGAGCGGTTCAACACGTACTTCCACACCCAGCGCCCGGAGCTGCTGTCAAACGGCGACGTGCTCTGGCTGTCCGAACGGGACGGGTGGTCGCACCTCTACCGCTACGGGCCGGACGGCACGGTGGAGGCCCAGCTCACCGAGGGCGACTGGCACGTCGACGCGGTGGAGGCGGTCGACGAGGAGGCGGGCGTTGCCTACGTCTCCGGCAACGGCCGGGCGGCGGGCGAAGACCCGTACTACGACCACCTCTACCGGGTCCAACTCGACGGGTCGGGGGTCGAGCTCCTAAACCCCGGTGACGCCGACCACAGCGCAACGATGAACGAGTCGGCCCGGTTCTTCGTCGACAACCACAGCCGGGTGGACACCGTCCCCCGGGCCGTCCTCCGAAACAGCGAGGGCGAGGTGGTGACGGAGCTGCAGACGGCCGATCTAAGCAGCCTAAACGAGGCGGGCTGGCAGATGCCGGAGCCCTTCGAGGTGACGGCGGCCGACGGGGTAACGGACCTCCACGGCGTGATGTACAAGCCGTTCGACTTCGACCCGGAGAAGGAGTATCCGGTCATCACCTACGTCTATCCGGGCCCGCAGACGGAGGCGGTCCCGAAGGCCTTCGCCCCGAGTGGGGACGAGGTGGGCCTCGCCCAGCTGGGGGTCATCGTGGTGGTGGCGGGGCATCGGGGCGGCCATCCCGATCGCTCGCGGTGGTACCACACCTACGGCTACGGCAGCCTGCGGGACTACCCGCTCGCGGACAAGAAGGCCACGATCGAGCAGCTCGCGGCCCGTCACGACTTCATCGACGGGGATCGCGTGGGCATCTACGGGCACTCCGGCGGCGGCTTTTTGACGACAGCGGCCCTGCTGCAGTACCCGGACGTGTTCGACGTGGGGGTGGCCTCCTCGGGCAACCACGAAAACAACGTGTACAACCGCTGGTGGGCGGAGACGCACCACGGCGTGGAGCCGACCGAGACCGACTCCGGGGAGGTCTCCTTCGACTTCTCCATCGGGAAAAACTCGGACCTCGCCGGCAACCTGGAGGGGGACCTTCTGCTGACGACGGGCACAATCGACAACAACGTGCACCCGGCCAACACCTATCGGATGGCCAAGGCACTGATCGAGGCCGGCAAGCGGTTTGACCTCTTCGTCTTTCCGGGCCAGCGGCACGGCTACGGCAGCATGGACGACTACTGGTTCTGGCTCCGGGCCGAGTACTTCGCCGAGCATCTGCTGAACGACGGCCGGGACCGTCCAAATGTGACGCCCCTCCAGCAGGAGACGCCGGCCAGTGAGCGGCCCTAACGACCGGAAGGCGAGGCGGAACGGGGCCATTTTCCCAAGCCTTGTTGGTGCGGCGCCCCGAACGTAGATCCGGCGGGGCCCGGCACGACTAACTCTGGCTGAAGGCCTTTCCCCTCCGGATCGTGACCTGTACGTTGGGTGCGGTGTCTACGCCGGGGCCGTCGCCCCGGCTGCCCCGCCGCAGTATCTGTTGTCTCGCAGCCCCCTTATGTCTGTGTCGTCCGTCTCCGCCGCCAACCTGCCCGGCCTCGACCCGGCCGAGGACTTCTCGTTCCGCGACGGCCAACGCGCCTTCCTCGCCAAGCTGGCCAAGGCGTACCAGGAGGGCCGCACCGACCACCTCGGCGTCTTCGTCCCCGGCTACGGCAAGACCCTGACCGCCCTTGCCTCCTTCGCCGTGGCGCGGGCGATGGGCGTGAGCGATACGCTCGTCGTGTTCGTGCCGCGGAGCAACCTGCAGGAGCAGTACGCCGACGCCGACGAGATGGCGCGCATGCTGCGGTGGATCGGGGCGCCGCGCATGCCCTTTTGTGTGGCCGACGCGGACCGCGTGTTCGTCAAGAACCCGGAGATCCCCATCGTCATCGCCACCTACCAGTACGCCTGTGGAGAGTCGGGCACCCGCGACCTGCAGCGCTACTGCAACCAGGGGGCGCCGCTCTTCGTCCTCGACGAGATTCACCACCTGCCGGAGGAGGGCACCTGGTCGCAGGCCGTGGGGCGCCTGCCGTACGACTCGCTCATCGGCCTCTCCGGCACGCCCCTCCGCAGCGACGGCCAGCCCCTCTTCGGCGTGCCGCACGACGTGGTGGCGGGCGACGACGGTCGGGAGCAACTCCACTACCGCGCCCTCCACGAGGTGAGCCTGCGCGACGCCCACGCCGAAGGGCAGATCCTGAAGCGCATCGAGGCGCACGTGATCGACTACACCATTACGATGGTGGAGGAGGACACCGGCGAGGAGGTGGAGGTCTCGCTTGGCGAGCTCAGAGATGAGGTGGGGCGGGACACCTCGCACCTGGACCGCTACTTCGCCCGCCGCAGTCTCCGCTTCCACGACGTCTACCTCGACACGCTGCTGGGCCCGGCCGTGGGGCGCCTCCAGAAGAAGCGGGCCGGCCAGATCGGTGCCGAGGACGGACGCAACCACCAGATGCTCGTCACCTGCATGAGCAACCGCCACGCCGCCGACGTGCTCGACTTCATGGAGCGGCGCTACGGCTGGCTCAGCGCCACCCGCATCGGGCAGGACGTGCCGCGCGACGAGCGGGCGGAGCGCCTGGAGGCCTACCGCCAGGGCGAGGTGGACGTGATGGTGCAGGTGGACATGATTGGGGAAGGCACCGACATCAAAACCATCAGCGTCATCGCCAAGCTCGACCTCGTGAGCGCCCGCTCCAAGACGCTGCAGCAGATTTTTCGGGGCATGCGGTACTACGACGCGTGGGACGAGGACGCCAACGTGTGCGACGTGTTCACGTCCGGCGACCTGGGCCTCTCCGAAACGCTGGCCTGGATGACGCGGGAGGTGCAGGAGGGCCTCCGCCGGCGGACGGAAGAGGGCACCTCGCCGGAAAAGTCCGAGCAGACCGACGATCGCTCCGAGTGGGCGCTGACGGGCGTCAACGAGGGGGAAATCGAGACCCACCGGCTGGAGTTGGAAGACAACGGACGGGACTCCAACCTCCAGGTGCAGCGCCAGCCCTTTGAGGAGTCGGGCTCCGATACGCTCGACCTCTCGGCGCAGGAGGAGGAGCTCCGTCAGGAATGCTCGGAACTTGCGACGCAGGTGGCCTACGCGCTGCAGAACCGCGGGATGGACGTCCACATGCGCGATGTGCACGCCAAGGCCAAGGATCGCTTCCGCAAGGCCCAGTCCGACATGAGCCTGAAATTGCTGAGGCGCAAGAAGAAATGGCTGAAGCGGTGCCTTCGGAGCAAGCGGCTGGTGTAGGCGCCGGCCTTGACAAAGACGGGTGGGGTGGCCGATCTTAACAAGTACGGGTGGACATTGTGGGTGAGGAGGCCCGACCCGTCCGCGCCGTACAATCTCGCCAGCCCCCCGTCTTGCCCCCCATTTGCCATGAATCGTCGTGTGGTGCGTCAGATCCTGATCGCCCTCGGGGTCTTCGCCGGCATCGTCCTCCTGTTCATCGCCATCGCCCAGGTCACCGGATAAGAACGGACGGCGGGGCCCGTTCATGCACGGGGCGGTTGGAGGTCCCAAAGTCGGTCCCACCGAAAGATGCCGGCGTTGTGGCCGTCGTCCCACGTGATGCGGATGCCGACGCTCCCGGCGGGCTCGATTTCGAGATCCGTCCATTGCGGGGAGGCGTCGGGCGGCCCGGCGTCGGGGGCGGGCGGGTCGATCCGGTCGATCGCGTCGCCCTGGCATTCGGCGCACGGGCAGGCGGCCCGGAGGCGCGAGAGGGGAAAGACGGAGGTGTGTCCGTCTGCCCAGTCCACGGTGAGGGTTTGGGCCTTCGTGTCTACCTGGAGCCGGCTCGGCTCGGGCATGTTCATTCGGGACGGAACCGGTCGCGTGCGGGGAAGAGACGGCGGGGCGGGGCCAAATAAAAACGCCGGACCCCTGTAGGGATCCGGCGTGGCATCGCCCAGTGCGATCGGCAAGTCACCCTCGTGGACCGTGCGGCCGAGGCTACTCCTCTTCCTGGAACGGGTATACGTCCTGGAGCAGCGCCTGCAGCTTCGTCCGCCCGCGGTTGATGCGGCTCTTGACGGTGCCCATCGGCAGGCCCGTGATCTCCGCAATCTCGTCGTACGCGAGCTGCTGGATGTCGCGTAGCACCACCACCTCGCGGAAGGCCGGCGGAATCTCGTTCATGGCCTCCTGAATGTAGTGGTCCTGAATCGTGCTCTCCGCGTGCTTGTCCGGCGAGAACGACTCGTCCGGAATCTCCATCTCGTACTCCTCGTTGTCGCGGTTGACGGACTGGATCGACTGCATCCGCCGTCGCTTCCGCTTCCGATACTCGGAGCGCGCGAGGTTTCCGGCGATGGTGTAGAGCCACGTCGAGAACTTGGCGATGCGCCGGTAGGAGTGACGGTTCCGGTGGACGCGCAGGAACGTCTCCTGCAGCAGGTCCTCGCACCGCTTCTTGTCGCCCAAGAAGCGGTAGAGGTACTGCATCAAGCGATCAGAGTACCGTTCCACGAGGATGTTGAAGGCCTCCACGGTCCCGGCTTGGAACTGAGACATGAGGTCCTCGTCGCTCATCTCCTGGAGGGCCTCATGCTGGTTGAAGGCATTCTTGTCCTTCGAGGCGGTCTTTTTGGTGACGACTTCTGCCTTGTCCTTCGCCATGTATGTGGGGGATCGGTCTGTGTAGGAGGAGTGCCGAACGCCAGGAAATTGCTTCCTGGAAGATATAATGTGGAAAGGATTCCGCTGAGTCGCAAGCGGAAAATGCTACAAATCAGCTATGTAGGGGCGTGTTCCCAAACGTGTAACATCGGGACATTATTGTCCGGCAAAATGCGATCCAGGCGGGGGTTTTTTGGGAAGTAGCCCCTAAGATTGTGTGAAGGTCATGCAACTTCCGCCACAGGGTCAGGGGAGGAGCAGGCGACGGGCGATGTGTGGGTCGATTCGTCGGGGCGTCGGGCGGAATCCGGGTGGCGATTCTCTGTTTTGTTTTCCTATTTATGGGGCCTCCGCGCAAATTATTCAACACACATGTCCTTTGTACACCACCATGTGCGACGTTCCGGTGCGAGTCCATCGTGCTCTTCTCATTGTGGGGACTCTTTTGGGTTGGGTGTGCCTGCTTCCTGTTACGGTGCAGGGGCAGGACGGTCCATCCTCGGAAACGGCCCTCGTCATTCACGGGGGGGCTGGGTCGTTGCGCGCCGACGAGATGAGTGACGACCGGGCGGAGGCGTACCGGTCGGCCCTCCGCACCGCGCTGCAGGAGGGCAACGCAGTGCTCCGGGACGGCGGCAGTGCGCTCGATGCCGTCCAGGCCGCCATCACCACCATGGAGGCCGACACGCTCTTCAACGCGGCCCGGGGGGCGGTTCGCACGAGTGAGGGCGCGGTGGAGCTCGACGCCGCCATCATGGACGGGGCCACCCGCAACGCCGGGGCGCTCACGGGGGTACAGACGGTGAAGCATCCGATTCGGCTCGCCCGGGCCATCATGGAGGACTCCTACCACGTGATGTTTGCTCAGGAGGGGGCGGAGGCCTTTGCGGAGCAGCAGGGGCTCGATCTCGTGGAGAACGAGTACTTCATCACGGACGCGCGTCGCTCCGGGCAGGGCCAGGCGCCCGCCGACCCGCCCGCGGCACCGGGGTCGAACGAGAAGTACGGCACGGTCGGCGCCGTGGCGCTCGACGCGGCGGGCAACCTGGCGGCGGGAACGTCGACGGGGGGCATCTCGGACAAGGAGTTCGGGCGCGTGGGCGATTCCCCCATCGTCGGGGCCGGGACGTACGCCCACAATGCATCGTGTGCGGTGTCGGCCACGGGGCAGGGCGAGTTCTTTATTCGCGGCGTGGCGGCCCACAGTGTGGCGTCGCGCATGCAATTCGGGGGGCTTCCGCTCGGCGAGGCCGCCCAGCGCACGATCGACGAGATTGAAGAGCTCGGCGGCGTAGGCGGCGTCATTGCGCTCGACCGCGAGGGCAACATCGCCACGCCCTTCAGCACCGGCGGCATGTTCCGGGCGTATGTCGATCCGGACGGCAACACGGACGTTCGCATCTTCGACACCGGGGGCGCGGAGTAAGGCATCGGAGGCGTCGCTACGCCCCTCCATTGCCGTTCCCGCCCCCCGGCGGGTTGTCCGGCGGGCCTCTGTCGGGCGGATTGCCGTTTCCAGGCGGGTCGCCGGGCGGGCCGTTGCAAACGCCGGCAGGGTTACAGGGAAAAGATGGAGAAAACATGTAGAGGTGAGGTGTCTGCTCCCAGACCGCCACCAAACACAAAAAGCCCTCGCCGCCGAGTGGGCGACGAGGGCGTGGGGCGACGCGGAATGGCAGTGGGGCCGGGCTACGGGGCCACCGCGGGGGCCTCTCGCTTCAGGGCCTCCACGTGGGTCAGCTCCTCCCACGGGAAGGTCGGGCGCCCGAAGTGCCCGTACGCGGCGGTCTTCTGGTAGCGGGGCTTCAGCAGATCGAGCCGGTCGATGATGGCGGAGGGGGACAGCTCGAAGTGCTCCCGCACCATCTCGCAGAGTTCCGTGTCGGGGAGGACGCCGGTGCCGTTCGTCGACACGTCAATCGACACGGGCTCGGCCACGCCGATGGCGTAGGCGAGCTGCACCTCCGCCTCGTCGCAAAGCTCCGCCGCGACCAGGTTTTTGGCGACGTGGCGGGCGGCGTAGGTGGCGCTCCGGTCCACCTTCGAGGGGTCTTTTCCACTGAACGCGCCCCCGCCATGGGCCCCCTTGCCGCCGTAGGTGTCCACGATGATCTTGCGGCCCGTGACGCCCGTGTCCCCGTGCGGCCCGCCGGTGACGAACCGGCCCGTGGGGTTGACGTGGAGGATGAGGTCCTCGTCCAGAAGGTCCGTGGGGAGGGCGCGGGGGAGGAGAATGTCGCGCACATCCTTCCGAATCTTCTTCTGGGGCACCCCTTCGTCGTGCTGCGTAGACACGACAACGGTGTGCACCCGCCGCGGCGTCATGCGGTCCTCGTTGTACTCGATGGTGACCTGGCTCTTCGAGTCGGGCCGCAGGTAGGGCATCTTGTCCGTCTCCTTGCGGATGTGGGCGAGCTCCTGCACGAGCCGGTGCGAGAACGTGATGGGCATGGGCATCAGCTCGTCGGTCTCCCGGCACGCGTAGCCGAACATGAGGCCCTGGTCCCCGGCCCCCTGTTCCTCCCCGCCGTCGACGCCCTGGCTGATGTCGCCGCTCTGCTCGTGGAGGCTGCTGATGACCCCACATGATTCGGCGTCGAACCGGATGCGAGGGTCGGTGTACCCGATGTCCCGGATGACCTCGCGGGCAATCTCCCGCGGCTCCACACGAGCTTGAGACGTGATCTCGCCGCTGAGTACGACGAGCCCGGACGTCACGAGCGTCTCCGCGGCCACCCGGCTGTTTCGGTCTTCGGCCAGGTGGGCATCGAGGATGGCGTCCGAAATCTGATCGGCGATCTTGTCGGGGTGGCCCTCCGAGACCGACTCGGAGGTGAAGAGGTAAGCCATGAACAACAATCGGTCCGTGAGAAAAACGCGCCGCCTTAAAAACGGCTCCGCTCCGAAGAAGGGACAAACGACTACGCCCTAAGCGGAGGCGAAAGGAAAGTTTCGAAATCGACCGATAACATAAGACCCGGGGGCGTTATTGCCAACGTTGGATTGTAAAGACACGCCCAACACGGCCCACGGCCGGGTTCCGCGAGTGCGAAGCTTGCATCAAACGTTGCTTCTCCACGGGTCCCGTTGTACTTTAGCGTGGCTGAATACCCCCTGCCCCGGCAAGCCCGAGGCGATTTTGGGCTCGGGTCCTCCCAGCGGGAGGACGCGTCGTTCGGGGTGGTAAATCGCGTATTCACTCATCTGCCTACTTCTCATCAACGAAACTGCCAACCATGGCCAGCGACATCGAAGAGACGGTCAAGTCGATCATTGTCGACAAACTGGGCGTCGACGAAGACGACGTGACGTCGGACGCTTCCTTTACGAACGACCTGGGCGCGGACTCGCTCGACACCGTCGAGCTCATTATGGAGTTTGAGAAGGAGTTCGACCTGACGATCCCGGACGAGGAGGCCGAAGAGATCGCGACGGTCGGCGACGCCGTAGGGTACCTCGAGGAGAAGGCGTAGTCCCTCTGCTCCTGCGTTCCGGTGAGCGCCGTCCCGGAAGGGCCGGACGGCTCGCCGGGCGTTTGTGTTTTGGGGCACAGGGTCGGATTGGGCGCGGGCCGCGTACACTGTATAGGCAGTCGCAACCACACAAAGCATGGCAGGCACGTCACGTCGCGTCGTCGTTACGGGCATGGGGGCGCTTACCCCCCTCGGGCTCTCGGTGGAGGAGTACTGGCAGGGGCTCGTGGAGGGGGAGAGTGGCGCCGCCACCATCGGGTCCTTCGATCCGGAGGGCCTTCGGGTGACCTTTGCCTGCGAGCTCGACGGCTTCGACCCGGAGGACCACCTTCCTGCCAAGCAGGCCCGGCGCGTGGACCCGTTTAGCCAGTACGCCCTCGTCACCGCCGACCAGGCGGTGGCGGACGCCGGCCTCAACCCCGACGGGATGTCCCAGGACGAAAAGGACCGGATCGGGGTCGTCTACGGCACCGGCATTGGGGGCATCAAAACCTTTCGGGACCAGGCCGAAGAGTTCATCGAGGGCGGGGAGAAGCGCACGTCGCCCTTCTTCATCCCGACGTTGATTCCCGACATTGCGGCCGGCCAGATCGCCATGGCGCACGGCTTTCGGGGGCCAAACCACGCCATGGTCTCGGCCTGCGCCACGGGCAACCACAACATCGGGGACGCCTACCGCATGATCCAGCGGGGCGACATGGATGCCGCCCTCTGCGGCGGCACCGACGCCTGCGTGACGCGGCTCGGCATTGCGGGCTTTGCGAGCATGCGGGCCCTCTCGACGCGCAACGACGACCCGGCCCGGGCGTCGCGGCCGTTTGACGCTCACCGGGACGGCTTCGTGATGGGCGAGGGGGCCGGCGCGCTCTTCATCGAAGACCTGGAGCGGGCCAGGGCCCGGGGGGCCACCATCTACGCGGAAATCGAGGGCATTGGCATGTCCGCCGATGCCCACCACCTGACGGCCCCCGACCCGGAGGGGGGCGGCGTGTGCCTCGCGCTCAACCGCGTGCTCGACAACGCCGGCTTGGAGCCGACCGACGTCGACTACATCAACGCCCACGGCACGTCGACCCCCCTCGGCGACGAGGCCGAGACGAAGGCGCTCAAAAAGGTGTTCGACGACCACGCGTACGACCTAAACGTGTCCTCGACGAAGAGCATGACGGGCCACCTCCTCGGGGCCGCGGGCGCCATTGAGGCCATCGCCGCCATCCAGGCCCTCCGGCACGACGTGGTGCCGCCGACCATCAACTTCGAGGAGGCCGATCCGGCGTGCGACCTGGACTACACGTTCAACGAGGCCGAGGAGCGGCCCGTGAGCGTGGCCCTGTCCAACGCTTTTGGCTTCGGCGGGCACAACACCTCCCTCGCCCTCCGCGCCTACGACGAGTGACGACGGGGGCGGTCAGGCCCCTTACCGGAACACGATCTCGTCGACCAGTTCGGCCTCGAGCGCGCCATTGAGGCGATCGCGCCACTTGCGCCGGTTCATGTGCAACTCTTGACGCCAGGCGGCCGAGGTGATCTTCACGTACAGCGTCGAGCCCTTCATCCAGGCCGACTCGGTCACGCTGTTGATCTTCTCCCCCGCGAGGCTCGCCCACGTCTCGACGACGCGGGCCTCATCGACCTCCTCCTGAACGCCGAGCTCGTCGATGACTTCCTTGAGAACCTCTCCGAGGGGACGGGGGCCGTCGGCGGGCATGGGGACGGCGAAATAATCAGGGGGGAGTGTGGGTTTGTGTCTCCTACGCCGGGCGTGTCATCGTGTGCCGGGGCCGCCGGGGCGTTACCTTCGTCCGGCAGTGGGCGGCCCTGTTGGCGTCACGGCTCGTCGCCTATACGATCGGTGTTCTCCCGTACCCAACCCTGGTCCCTCCGGAATGACCGCCTCCTCCTTTGCTCGTTTGCTCGGGGCCGTCGCCCTCGCCGGGCTCCTGTCCGGGGCCGGGCCCGCCGCTGCCCAGACCGCCCCCCCCGCCCCCATGGACACCGTGGAGGTGGGCCTCACGGAAACGGTCGTCCGGGCCCTGGAGGAGAGCCCGGAGGTGGACCGGCGCCAGGCCCAGAAGCAGTTTGCCACGGCCCGGAGCGAGGAGGCCCGCGCCAACCGGTTCCTGACCGACGTCTCGCTGAGCACGGCCCACTCGTTCGCGCCGGGGCTGGACAACGTCCCCGACGGGGTTTCGGGGGACCGGCTGTACCTGCAGCCCGGCGTAACCAACGACTGGTCGCCCAGGGCCCTCCGCCCGTTCAGTCGGTTTGAGATTGCGGTCCAGCAGCCCCTCTGGACCTGGGGCGAGCTGTCGGGGTCTATCGAGGCGGCCCGGCGCGGGGTCGACGTGGAGGCCGCCCGCGTGGAGCAGAAGGCCCTGGAGGTGGCGGTCCGGGCCGGCGAAACCTACTACGGGCTGATTCTCACGGAGGCCCTCGACCGCCTCGCCGACCGGACCCAGGAGGTCATCGACCGGGCGAAGCGGGAGATCAACCGCCTGCTCGACGAGGGCGACGAGGGCGTGAGCCAGTCGGACCTCTTCCAGACGCGCCTGACCGAGGAGGAAACCAAGCGTCGCATCGTCGAGATCGAGCAGAATCAGAAGACGGCCCGCTCGGCCCTGCGGCGCCAGCTCTTCCTGTCGGATCGGATGTGGGTGGAGCCGGCTGCCGACGAGCTGCAGCCCCTCTCGTTCGCCATCCACCCCGACTCGCTCGACTACTACATCGGGCGGGCCCTGCAGAACCGCCCGGAGGTGGAGCAGGCCGCGGCGGGCGTGGAGGCGCGCCGGGCGCTCGTGGACGTGGCCCGGTCCGACTACTACCCCACGATCGGCCTGCAGGCCACCCTGTCCCAGAGCATCACCCTCCCGGAGCGACCGAACCCCGACAATGCCTTCGTGGGCGACTCGTTCATGGGGACGGGCACGCGCAGCGGCATCGGCATTCAGCAGAACCTCAACTTCGGACAGACGCGGGCCCGGGTGGAGCAGGCGGAGGCGGAGCTCGACGCGGTGCAGTACCAGCGCACCGCGGCCGAGCAGCTCGTGCGGTTCGAGGTGGAGGAGGCCTACCGGTCGCTCCTCACGGCCAAGGCGGCCGTCGAGTCTCGCGACCGTTCCACCACCATCGCCGGCGAGTGGCTCCGGACCGAGCAGGTTAACTTCGACCTCGACCTGGGGAACACCGAGGACCTGGTGAAGGCCGTGCGGGCCGACCTGCAGGCGCAGGCCGAGTACCTCCGGGCGGTGCGGCGGTACAACGTGGCCGTGCTCGATCTCCTGCGGGCCACCGGCACGCTCGCCGACCGGGCGCAGAGCGGTACGCTTCTTGAGACCAGAGACGAGCAGGAATAGCCGGGGCCGAAATTGGTGCACGAGACGCCCCGCGATCCACCGAGACAAACGCCGGCCCCTACACGAACGCATACAGGTTTTCGTCGCGCAGTTCTACCCATCATCGACGCTACGCCATGACACGTCTTTGCCGATCCCTCTCCGTCCTGTTTCCCGCCCTTCTGCTCCTGAGCGGCGGCGCCCCGACCGCGTTCGGGCAGGGCGAAAGCGCCACAGCGGCCGAGATTCGGCAAATGCTGGAGCAACGCGACCAGGAAATCAAGTCCATCCTCGGCGAGACGGACGACTATACCGCCGAGCAGCGTGCCCAGCTGAAGGAGCTGGTCAACGGCGTCATCGACTTTCGGGTGATGGGCCAGCGGGCCCTTGGGCCGCACTGGGAGGATCTCAGCGCCGACCAGCGGGATGAGTTCGTCTCCGTCTTCCGCGAGGTGGTGCGCGCGCAGTCGATGAGCGACCTCGGGGTGTACAGTTCCGCGGTCACCTACGACCAGATTGACGTACAGCGCGACAGTGCCTTCGTGCGCACCCAAACGACGTATGAAGGCCGCACCACGTCCGTCGAGTACGTGCTGGAGCGCCGCGAGGACGAGTGGCGGGCGGAGGACATCATCATCGACGGGGTGAGCACCGTGGAGGGCTACGCCCGCTCGTTCCAGACGGTCGTTCGGAAGCGGGGCTTCGACTCCCTGATGCAAAGCCTCCGCAAGAAGCGGGACGAAGTTACCGACACCTCTGAGACCGGGCGCTAGCCCCAACGGCCCCGAGAGCCACGCCGGGCGTCGCCCTGTGTAGGGGCTATGCGCCGGCGTCCTCGCTTCCGTTGAGGGTCTGGTCGATCCGGGCGAGCACGTCCTGCAGGTGCATTTCGGTCGTCTCGTCGGTCGTGCGGCGGAGGCCCTGCTGGACGTCGTCCCGCAGTGTCTTAAGCTCCGCCCGGACGTACGGCCGGATGTCCGACTGGCTCACGTCGACCGGCGTGTAGTCGATGTACTGGCGGTACTCGGGCGGCGGGGCCTCCACCTCCGCGGTCATGAGGTAGTCCAGCCGCTCCAGGTAGCCGCGCTGCAGGTTGCGCCGGTACGGGTCGATGGCCGTGCCCGACTCCAACTCGGCCCAAACGCCGCCCCGCAGGTCCCCGAACAGGTCGCCGACGCCGTACACGTCGTCCTCGCTCATGGCCTCCGCCTCCAGCATGCGGGCCATGCGCTCCGGGTCGAGCACGCCGTCGAGGACGCCCACCTGCGCCTCCCGCACGCGCTCCAGCGCCCCGGCGTGCTCGATGCGGCGTAGCACGTCGGCCTCCACCATCCACGTGGGCGTCTCGAACGCGTGGGTGAGGAGGAAGTCCACCGCGCGTTCCTGATCCGTGGCCGAGACGGGCTCGTACACCGGGCCCTCCTGGCCGTACGTCTTCGGCGTCTCGTGCACGCCGCCGAGATGCTGACTGACGTGGCCCATGTAGCGGCGCCACTGGTTCACCACCGCCCCGTACAGCTCCTCCAGGGTGGCGTAGCCTTCCCCGTCCCGACTCGTCCACTGGATGAGGTTGGGGAGAATGCGCTTCAGGTTCGCGATGCCGAGCCGACTGGCCTCCATTGCGTCCCGGCCCAGGTCTTCGGACTGGGCGCGCGGGTCGATGGAGCCGGAGGCCCCGAAGAAGTAGCGCGGGTCGTCGGTGTGCTCCCGAATCATCGCGTCGAGCGTCTGGGCCTGCTCCTCGGGCGTGCCCGTCGGGCGTTTCGTATAGCCCCACCGCACGGCCCACTCGTCGTAGGTGCCAATCCGGGGCAGGAAATTCTCGACGCCGTCGCCCGGCTGGGCCACGTAGTTGAACCGGGCGTAATCCATGATGGAGGGGGCGGTGCCGTGGTCCGCCGTGTAGGAGGGCGAGCGGAGGGAGTCGACCGGGACGGCGTTGCTGGAGCCCATGTTGTGCGGCAGGCCCAGCGTGTGGCCCACCTCGTGGGCGGCCACGAAGCGCACGAGCGTGCCCATCACCTCCGTCGAGAACACTGGCTTCCGCGCCTCCGGGTTGACCGCTGCCGTCTGCACGAAGTACCAGTTGCGCAGCAGGTTCATCACGTTGTGGTACCAGCCGATGTCGCTCTCCAGGATCTCCCCGGAGCGGGGGTCGTGCACGTGCGGCCCGTAGGCGTTCTGGACCTCCGAGGCGAAGTAGCGAATCGTGGAGTAGCGAATGTCGTCCGGGTCGAAGGTGGAGTCCTCCTCGGCACTCGGCGGATCCTTCGCGAGGATTGCGTTCTTGAAGCCGGCCTCGCGGAAGGTCGACTGCCAGGCCTCCACGCCTTGCTTGAGGTAGGGGCGCCACTTCTCAGGGGTGGCCGGATCGATGTAGTACACGATCGGCTCTTTCGGCTCCACGAGCTCGCCGCGGGCGTAGGCCTCCGGGTCCTTCGGCTCCAGCTGCCAGCGTGTGATGAAGCATTCCTCGGTCGCCTGCTGCTCGTCGGAGCTGTAGTTGACCCGCTCGACACTGAAGTACCCCACCCGGTCGTCACAGAGACGGGGCTGCATCGGCTCCTTCGGCAGCAGCACCATCGAGTGGTTCATCGACACCGTCAGGGTTTTCGTCGAGGCGTTGGACGGAGGGTTTTCGGCCTGGTACGTCAGGACGGCCTCGATGTCCGTGTTTTCCGGGAAGCTCTCGACGCCCTTGATGTAGGTCCGATCCCCGTCGAGCCGGCGGACCCGATATTCCTCCCGCGCCGCGCTCGGAATTCCGAGGGAGGGCACGTCGGCGGTGAACAGGTCCGTGACCTCCGCCACGACCCCGGTCGAGTCCTCGTTGAGGGCCTCGATGGAGAACGACTGGATGATGGGCTCCAGGTTCGAGTTCTGGACGGCCTGGTAGACAGGGTCGTCCTCCTGGGCCATGTCCTCGTGGCTCACGACCCGCAGGTAGAGCTGGTCGCCACGGCGCTGCCAGCGCAGCACCTGGGTGGCGGTCTTCTCCCCCCCGTAGCCGAAGCCGTCGGGCGTCTGGGCCGCCCGCGAGACCATGAGCAGCTCCCGCCCGATCAGCGAGTCGGGAATCTCGACGTACAGGGTGCCGTCGAAGCGGTGCGTCGTGAGCAGTCCGGGGTCGGTCCGGGCCGAGTCGGGGACGACCTCCCCGAAGGGCTTGAAGCCGTTCTCCCCCGTCTCGTTCTGGGCCGACGATTGCGCCTGTGCCGAACCGTCCGGGGAGGGGGCGGTTGTGGACTGAGAGCTTGCGCAGCCTGCGAAGAGGCCGATCAGCAGGGCCGCGGCAATGAGCAGTCGGCCGCGAGTAGGGGACAATGAGGGCATTGAGGACCGTACAGGGGAAGTGAGCCTACAGCGAAGGGTGGAGGGCGGTCGTCATGGGGGCGATCGTGTTGGCCCCGCCAACAGGAAAGCGAAACCAGTCACATAAACTGGGTCCCGGTGGACGAAAGCAAACGTACGGCGGGGGGCTGCCGTGAATCGCACGCAGGAGGGGTGAATCGAAATGATGGCCGTGTCGGGACGGGGGGACCGAGTGGGACGAAAGACATGTTCGTGAAGCGCGCACGCAGAAAGCCCTTCCGCGCCGGACGAGATCGAACCCAATCCCCCGGCATAGGGTGTGAGAAACATCAGCCACACGCCACGAACACGAACTCGTCTCGCAGGCACCCATCGATTTTCAGTCCCATGGCGCATTCGTGCGACGCTATTCTCTTCGACCTTGACGGTGTGCTTGTCGACTCCGAGGCCGTCGTCCGGAGACAATGGAAACGCTGGGCCGAGGATCGCGGCATCCCGTTCGAAGAGGTCGAGGCTGTCCAGACGGGGCGCCCGGCCGTTGAGGTCATCGAGGAGGTGGCGCCGCACCTCGACCCGGAGACGGAGATCGAGCGGTTGGGAGACGAGAGGGCCACCGACGGCCTTGAGGCGTTCGACGGGGCGAAGGCGCTCCTCAACCGCCTGCCGCGGGACCGGTGGGCCATCGCCACCAGCGGGCGCCGCCGCACGGCCACCGCACGGATGGCGCACGTCGGCCTCCCGGAGCCGGAGGTGTTTGTGACGGCCGACGATGTGGAGCGGGGCAAGCCGGCCCCCGAACCGTACCAGCAGGCCGCGACAGGGCTGGGCATCGATCCCGGGCGCTGCGTCGTGCTGGAAGACGCCCCGGCGGGGGTGGCGTCGGCCCGACGGGCCGGAGCGACGGTCCTCGGCGTGGCGACCTCGCAGCCGCCCGACGCCCTCGCGGCGGCCACGGCGGTGATCCCCCACGTGAAGGCGCTTGACGTGCGTGCCGGGGACGCCGGGCTCCGCGTGGATTGGCAGCACGAGGAGGGGGCGTGAGGGGCGAGCCACACCCCTGCTTCGGGGGGCGTGACAGGCGGAGACGAGGGCGTCTCGCCCAGTCTGCCCCCTCACCGCCGGGCGGGGGCTCGTCCTCGTTCCGCTGCGTGGCCCGGGCACGAGGAGGGACAATGTCGTTCTTCGGAAGCGCGTGGACGACACGTGGGCTGAAACCCGCCGCTCGGCCCGCGGCTACAAGCCCTGCGGTAGATGTCTGAACGAGCGCCCTGGACGCGAATGCCGAACCTTCCGATCGACGATGTGCTGCCGAACCTGACGGCCGCTCTCCGCGAGCGGACGGAGGCGGTGCTCCAGGCCCCGACGGGCGCGGGCAAGACGACCCGCGTGCCGCTGGCCCTGCTGGGGGAGCCGTGGCTCGGGGGCGACCGGCTCCTCATGCTGGAGCCGCGGCGGCTGGCGGCCCGCTCCGCCGCGCAGTACATGGCCCGGCAGCTCGGCGAGGACGCCGGGCAGACGGTGGGGTACCGGGTGCGCATGGACACGCGGGTAAGCGCCCAGACCCGAATTGAGGTCGTCACGGAAGGGGTGCTCACGCGCATGCTGCAGGACGATCCGGCGCTGGACGGCATCGGCGCGGTGCTGTTCGACGAGTTCCACGAGCGCAACCTGCAGGCCGACCTCGGCCTCGCCCTCGCGCTCCAGGCCCGCGAGGTCGTCCGCCCCGACCTGCGCGTGCTCGTCATGAGCGCCACGCTCGACACCGGGCCCATTGCGGGCCTCGTCGACGATGCGCCGCTCATCCAGAGCGAGGGCCGCAGCTACCCGGTAGACGTGCACTACGCGGACCGCCCGCTCAGCCCCGGCGACCGCATTGCGCCGCCCGTCGCGGCGACGGTGCAAGACGTGCTGACGGAGACGGACGGCGACGTGCTCGTCTTTCTGCCCGGCGCGGGCGAGATTCGGCGCACCGAGTCGCGACTGGAGGACGATGTGCCCGGCGACGTGGCCCTGCATCCTCTCTTCGGCAACCTCCCGCCGGACGAGCAGGACGCGGCCATCGCGCCGAGCCCGGACGGGGAGCGCAAGGTCGTCCTGGCCACCGACATCGCCGAGACGAGCCTCACCATCGAGGGCGTCCGGGTGGTGGTGGACAGCGGCCTCCGCCGTGCCCCGCGGTTCGACGCCACCACCGGCATGACGCGCCTGGAGACGGTGCGTGTCTCGCAGGCCTCCGCCGACCAGCGCACGGGGCGGGCCGGGCGTGTGGCCCCCGGCACGTGCTACCGGCTCTGGACGAAGCGCACACAGCACCACCTCGACCCGCACACCGCGCCGGAGATCGAGAACGCCGACCTCGCGCCCCTCGCCCTGGAGCTGGCAAAGTGGGGCACGCCCGACCCGTCGGCGCTCCGCTGGCTCGACCCGCCGCCCGACGACACCTACGCGCAGGCACAGGCCCTCCTGCAACGCCTCGGGGCCGTCGACCGCGACGGCACAATTACCGACCACGGCCGCGAGATGGCCGAGCTCGGGCTGCATCCCCGCCTCGCCCACATGCTCCTCAATGCGCAGGCGCTGGGCCACGGGGCCGTGGCGTGCGACCTCGCGGCCCTGCTCGGCGAGCGCGACATCTTCAAGGGACAGGGCGAGGCGCCGGACGTGGACCTCCGACTGCGCCTGGAGGCGCTCCACCGCCTGCGCCGCGGCGAACGGCCCACCCCCGACCATGCCCGCAGCTACGTGGTCCCCTACGGCGCCGTCGGCCACGTCCGCAAGGTGGCCGACCACTGGCGGGCCCAACTGGGGGTCTCCACGAAGGTGGCGGGCGACGTCGCGGTTACGGGTCTTTTGACTGCCTTCGCCTACCCGGATCGCCTCGCGCAACGGCGCGAGGGGCAAAGCGGGCGCTTCCGGCTCCGCACCGGCCGTGCCGCCACGCTGCCGCGGCCCCAGCTGCTGTCGGACGCCGACTACCTCGTGGCCGCCCACGTGGACGCCCGCCGGCAGGAGAACCGCATCTTCCTGGCCGCGCCCCTCTCGGAAGACGAGATCGTCGACTACTTCGGCGACCAGATCGAGACCGAGACGAGGGTGGCGTGGAACCCCGAGCGGAAGCGGGTGCGGGCCCGGCGCCGCGAGCAGCTCGGCGCCCTCACGCTCACGGAGGGGCCCGTTGAGGCGCCCGACCCCACGGCGGTGGCGGAAGCGCTGGCGGAGGGCATCCGGGAGGCGGGGCTGGGCCTGTTGCCGTGGACCGACCACGCCCGTCAGCTTCAGCACCGCATCCAGTTTTTGCACCACCACCTTGGCGACGACTGGCCCGACGTCCACGACGAGGCGCTGCTCGATACGCTGGAGGACTGGCTCCTGCCCCACCTGTATGGCCTGAAGCGGGCCGACGACCTCCAGCAGCTCAACCTCCCCCAGATCCTGCGCGATCAGCTCTCCTATGACCAGCGCGACCGCCTGCGGGAGTGGGCCCCGACCGACGTTACGGTGCCCAGCGGGTTTGACCGGGCCATCGACTACTCCGATCCCGAAGCGCCCGTCCTCGCGGTGCGCCTCCAGGAGCTGTTCGGGCGCACCGAGACGCCGCGCATCGCCGACGGGCGCGTGCCCCTGACCCTTCATCTCCTGTCGCCGGCCCAGCGCCCGGTCCAGATCACGCAGGACCTCGACGGGTTCTGGCGGGGCACCTACCACGAGGTCCGCAAGGACATGCGGGGGCGCTACCCGAAGCACTACTGGCCCGAGGACCCGATCGATGCCCCCGCGACCCACACCACGAAGGCACGAATGGACGCGGACGTGTAACGCGGAAGCCCCACGTCATTTTCACTGCCGTCCCGTCCCGGTGCGGCGGCCCACGGACGCCCGAGTGTTGCTGCCGGTTGCGGTTACGGCCGAGAAGGCGTAGGTATGATGCTGTCGCCGGCGGCCGGGGCGGGAACGATTGTCCCCATGCCGCGATGGAGAAGGAGGCGGCACGAGAGACACCGCTGTACTCGCCTCGGCGCGAAGGCAACCGCGCCGTCCGCGCAGTCCCGTCGACCCCCGAATTTCAGCCCCAGCGGGCGCCCGTGTCATGAGCCCCTCCCCCGACGACAACCGCGTCTGGCGCGTCTTCTACACCCGGGCCCGGGCCGAAAAGAAGTGCGAAACCCGGCTCGACGAGCGGCGCATCGACGTGATGGTGCCGAAGAAGACGGAGGTGCGGCAGTGGTCCGACCGCACGAAGGAGGTCACCGAGCCGCTCTTCCGCAACTACCTCTTTGCCCGGGTCGACGAAAAAGACCGCCTGCGCGTGCTCCGCACCAACGGCATCGTGCGCTGTGTCCACTTCGACGGCGAGCCGGCCCGCCTCCGCGAGGAGACGGTCGGTCGGCTCCGGAAGGCCCAGGCGGTGCCCGAACGGCTCTCAACGGTCGACCTTCGCCCGGCAGTGGGCGAGACCGTCACGATCACGGGCGGGCCCGAGCGCCTGCAGGGCCTGACGGGCAAGGTGCTGCAGCACCGGGGGCAGACCTACCTGCTGGTGCAGGTGCAAGCCGTGCGACAGGCCGTCAAGATCGAGGTCGCGGCGGACTGGGTCCAGGCGACCTCCAACACGTAGGCAACGGGGCACGGGGGGCATCGGGCGATCGAGGCCGCCCCGGCACCCACGCGACGACGGTCCGTACGGGGGACGGAGTCGTATCAAAAACAGCGCTGCCCGTCCCGGTGACCGTCAATGTCGTCCTGCCCCTTCCGCTCGATCAGGCCTACACGTACCGCGTGCCGGAGGCCCTCGCCGGGGCGGCCCAGGCGGGGGCCCGGGTGCTGGTTCCGTTCCGCAACCGGCGCCTGACCGGCATCATCGTGGGCGAGGGGCCGGCGGCCGAGGCGCTCGACTTTGACGTGAAGGCGGTCCTGGACGTGCTCGACGACGTGCCGGTATGCACGGACGGGCTGCTCGACCTCACGAAGTGGATTGCCGACTACTACGTCTGTCCCTGGGGGGAGGCGCTGAAGGCGGTGCTTCCGGCCGGCACCACGGTCGAGACGGAGCACCGCCTGGCCCGCACCGATGCCGCCCCGGACGTCTGGGCCGACCACGAGGTGGGACGGACCGTCCTTGAAGACCTGGCGGCCCACGGCGAGACGACCCTCGCGGCGGTCCGCAAGCGTGTGGGGCCCGCCGTGCCGCTCGCCCTCATCCGCCGCATGGCCGCCGACGATGTCGTGGCGGTGGAGACGACCCTCTCCGACGAGCGGGTGGCCCCCAAGACGGAAACGCACCTCCGCTTCGCCCCCGCGTTCCAGCACAAGGACGCCCCGGACGACCTGATCGAGCAGCTCCGCGGCAAGAAGCAGCAGGCCACAATCCGGGCGCTGGCGGGCTTCCGGGCGGAGGGCACGCCCGAGCCGCGCCGGACCGACGTGATGGAGCGGGCCGACGCCTCGTACTCCACCGTCCGCAGCCTCGTGGAGAAGGGCATGGTGGAGCTGGTGGAGAAGGAGGTGATGCGCTCGCCCCTCGACGACCTGCCTGCGCCCGACCCGCCGCCGGATCACGACCTGCTTCCGGCCCAGCAGGAGGCCCTCGACGCCGTCACCGACGCGGTCGACGCGCACCGCTACGGCACCTTTCTGCTCCACGGCATCACGGGCAGCGGCAAGACGGAGGTCTACATCCGCGCGCTCCGGGCCGTTCGGGCGCGGGGGCGCACCGGCATCATCCTCGTGCCCGAGATCGCCCTCACGCCCCAGACCGTCCAGCGCTTCCGGGCGCACTTCGGCGACGAGATTGCCGTCCTTCACTCCCAGATGACCATGGGCGAGCGCTACGACGCGTGGCGCCGGCTGCGCACGGGGGCGGCCGCCATCGCGATTGGCCCTCGCTCGGCCGTCCTCGCGCCGCTGGAGGACCTGGGCCTCATCGTGGTGGACGAGGAGCACGAAACCTCCTACAAGCAGTTCGACCCGGCCCCGCGCTACCACGCCCGCGACGTGGCGGTCATGCGCGCCCATCGCGCCGACGCGGTCTGCATCCTCGGCTCGGCCACGCCCAGTCTGGAGAGCACCATGAACGCGCGCTGGGGCAAGTACGAGCGGCTCGAACTGCCGGAGCGCGTGCCCGACGCCTCGGGAAAGACCGCCGCGCTCCCCGACGTTCGCGTCCTCGACCTCGCCCTGCAGCGCAAGAAGCATCAGCTGGACGGCGCCCTGGCCGACCCGCTCCGGGAGGCCATCCGCACCCGGGTGGATCGGGGCGAGCAGGCGATCCTGCTCCAAAACCGCCGGGGCTACGCGCCGGTCCTGGAGTGCGAGGACTGCGGCTGGGCGCCCGAGTGCCAGAGCTGTTCGGTGAGCCTCACGCTGCACCGACACGGTGGGGGGGAGCAGCTGCGCTGTCACTACTGCGGCTACGCCGCCCGCGTGCCGCGTCAGTGCCCGGAGTGCGGCGGGCGGGACATCCACCAGATCGGCACGGGCACCCAGCGGGTGGAGGCGGAGCTGGAGGAGGTCGTCCCCGACGCGACGATCCTCCGCATGGACCGCGACACCACGAGCCAGAAGCACGGCCACCGCGACCTCCTCCGCCGGTTCGACAACGGCGCGGACATCCTCCTGGGCACGCAGATGATCGCGAAGGGGCTCGACTTCAGCCGCGTGACGCTGGTGGGGGTGGTGGACGCGGACGTGGGGCTCCTCTTTCCCGACTTCCGGGCGGAGGAGCGCACGTTTCAACTCCTCACCCAGGTGGCCGGCCGGGCGGGCCGGACCCGTGAGCTGGCCGGCGAGGTGATTCTCCAGACCCGCAACCCGGACCACATGGCCCTCCGCTACGCGCAGGAGCACGACTACGCGGGCTTCGCGGCGGAGGCCCTCGCCGAGCGCCGCGAGCTGGGCTACCCGCCCTTCGGGCACGTGGCGACCGTCGAGTTTCGGGGGCCGGACGAGGACCGGGTGGAGCGCCTCGCGGAGAACTGGACCGAGCAGCTGCGGCAGCATGCGGGGGCGGCCGGGGTGATGGGGCCCGAGCCCGCCTTCATTCAGCGCGTGAAGAAGCAGCACCGGTACCGGACCCTCCTGAAGGTGCGCGGCGGGAGTCCAGCCCCCCTCCAGACGGCCCTGCGCCGGACGCGCGACGCCCACGGCAGTCCGCCGAACGGGTACCACGTGGCAATCGACGTGGACGCGCAGGACGTGCTGTAACGAGAAGGGCAGTCGGGATCGGTCACGAACGCCTTTGGTACAAGACTTCCGTCATTTCTCGAATTGAGGGGCCCGACCACATGGATGCCACGACTGAATCCATTTGGGAACGTGTCCTACACGATCCTCAGTTGCGGGATCTCCCCTTCAAAATTGAGACGAACAGACACGGTCAACTTGTCTTGAGTCCTCATACCCCATTTTACAGTCGTTTTCAAAGCCGTGTCCTTCGCCTGCTCGACGAGTATGCTCCACCCTCCGGCGAGGCAACAATCGAGTTTGCCGTGCAGACCTCGAGGGGAGTGAAGGTGCCGGACGTGGTCTGGCTCTCTGAGGATCGGTGGAGTCAAATTCCCGAGGACGCGGAGGCCAGCCCTGTGGTGCCGGAGCTGTGCGTCGAGGGCCGGTCGGCGGGCAACACCGACGAAGAGATGACGGAAAAGCGTCGCCTCTACCTGGAGGAGGGGGCGCAAGAGGTCTGGGTCTGTGACGAGGAGGGCGCCCTTCGGTTCTTCGACGCGGAGGGGGAGCGAACCCAGTCGGCCCTTGCTCCGGACGTACCGACGGCCATCGAGACGTAAGCGGACGCACATTGAGGGGGAGGCGATACTGCTGAGCGAGGAAGGGCCCGCATCCCTTGACCCACGGTGATGCACGAAAATGACAAACCCGTGCATGATCTGTGCATGAGGGAAGTGCACACAGTCCAGATGTCTACACGGGTTTGCGCAAAATCTACCATCATTTCCGCCGAGGCATCGGCATTCTGTGGGTGCGTCTTTCGGACACCATCTCCGGCGTTGATACGGAGCCGGAGGGACCGGCGAGCGTCCGATCGCACTCTTCCGACCAGCCGCCCTCAGCGTCATGCGCGTCCGCACGCCACGCCCGCTCCGACTGCTCGTGCCCGTCCTTGGGCTGATCCTGGCGCTCGCGGGATGTGACAGTGTGGCCCCGGTGGAGCGGGGCGCGGGCTCCAGTTCGGATCTGTCCTCCGCGCTCCTGACGGAGACCAACGACCTCGACACGCGGATGTCCAGGGGACAGAAGTCCGCCGGGGCCGCGCGCCTCAAGGCCCCTGAGTCCTCGTCGGTGAACGGGATGGAAACCGTCGCACTGGCGAGCGTGACCCGGATCGCTCCGCCCCGCGACACGATGCGGGTGCGGACCCTGACCCACGCGGGCGGCACGGTATACATTGGGTACGACACGCCCGGCCCGGCCTTCGGGGGCGGGATCGACCGCCTTGACGCGAGCGACCCCACGACACTGCTCGCCCCGAACGGCCTTCGGGGAGATGCCGTCGACGTAGAGGACGTGGCGCAGGGGAGCGAGGACGGCGCCCTGTACGTGGCCGGGGGGCTCCGCCCCTCCGCGTACGACGGCGACCTTCGGGGCACCCCGGCCTCGCTATTGGCCGTCAATGAGGGAGAGGCCCCACAGGTGTCAGTCGCCGGGCTGGCCGGCACCGGCAGGACCAGCGTGGCGGGCGCACCGGAGAGCGACGACGAGCACGAGGTCTACGCCGTGTCGGGCGGGGAGGCGCTGTCCGAGTTTGGTGAGGCCCTCGACGACAGGACGCGTCGGACAATGTCCGGCGCGGCCCTGGCGTCGGTGGATGCCACGCCGACGGCTCTGCTCGTGGCCGGGCGGAGTGGAGGTGTGTACTCCAGCGAGGTCGAGACGGAGGACTCCTTCGCACAGATCTTCGACCTCGGGGACGGACGCCAGGATCAGCGTCGGGCCCGAACGGGGGCGGCTCTGGACGGCGAGCGCCTGGTTCTGGCCCCCGACGCCGGTGGGGTGACCGTGCTCGACGCGACCAGCGGGGACGTGCTGGCCCGCCGAGAGGGGCCCGCCTACACCAGCATCTCCGTGCACGAAGACGATCCGGAGGTGTCCGGCGAGCCGACGGGACTGGTGTACGCCGTCCGGCCCGAGGGGCGGCTCGACGTGTACCGGGTGGATGAGGGCGGCCCCGACACAGGGGGCTCGGACCCCGCACTCCGTGCCGTGGGCACCCTTCACCTGAGAGAGCTTACGGGGGCTGTGTCCCCGGTCCGCCGGGTGATGGGGGTCGGCTGTCACGTCTACGCCGCCGGCCGCGAGGGCGTCGCCGTCATGGCGGTGGGCACGACGCAGGGCTGTGGGGCCGGGGGGCACCGGCTGCCCACGGCGGCCGACGACAGCGCCGAGACGACCGAGCGGGAGGCAACGACGACGGCGGTCCTGGCCAACGACGCGGACCCGGACGGCAGCCTCGACGCCTCGACGGTGCAGGTCCAGAACGGACCGGACCACGGAACGGTGCGCGTCGATGAGTCGACCGGCGAGGTGACCTACACGCCCGAGCCGGGCTTTACCGGGACGGACGAGTACACCTACACGGTGGCCGATCAGGACGGATGGACCTCCGGCGAAACCACGGTCACGATTGCGGTGACGGCGCTGAGGCCGCCGCCCCCGCCAGGAGGGTGAACGGAGCGGTGTCGTAGAACGGCGGGCGTCCCGAGGGCGAAGAGGGCGTCCGACACGTGGTGTCGACCGCGAACCTTCGCGCTGGCGTTGCACGGACCGAGGCGATTCGACATGGCGAACGGGCCCTTCCTTTCCACGCTTGTCTGCCCGCCGGCGGACGGGGCAGCTCGGCCGTCCGTTCTCGTGGTGGACCAACGCGCCGACCACCGCCGGTTTCTGCGGTCGAGCCTGCGGCGGCGGTGCCGGGTGGCCACGGCGGCCTCGTGCGAAGAAGGGGCTGTCCATCTGCGACACGGTCCGCCCCGCGGGCTCGTTCTTGGGCGCCTGCCCGAGGGAGAGGGGCAAGAGGCCTTCCGGGCCGCCCTCCGCCGCACCGGGGCGCCCGCCACGTTGACGCTCTGGGCGACGCGCCCCCCGTCCGACGCGGTTGATGCGGCCCTCCGCCACCCGTTCACCCGGGCCGATCTGATCCGGGCCGTCGACCGGCTGCTCCGGGCCGGCGCGACGAAGAGGGAGGACGGGCGGGGAGAGGCCGGGAAAGGCGTGGCCGCCCGCTTCCGGCCGTAGCCCCGAATTAGGCCGTCGTCCACACGCGCGTCTCCCGGCCCGAGAGGGAAAGGGTCATCGACGACGAGGCAACCGGAAGCGACGCCTCGGCGGACGGCGGCCAGGCGGGGGCGAGAGGGCTGTCGGGCAGGGCGCCGGCCTCGAGGTCGACCTGTACGGACTCGGGGCCGGCGTTGAAGGCCACGAGGGCCGTCGTGTCGCCCAATGTTCGCCGAAGCACCAGCGCACGTGCGTCGGCGTGAAGGACCTCGACGCGGCCCGTGCGCAGCACCTCGTGCTCGTGGCGCAGGGCCGTCGCCGACTGGTAGAACGAGAGCAGGTCCGTGTCCCAGTCCGCCTCGTCGCGCGGGAAGGCCTCGCGGCAGTGCGGGTCCCCGGCCGCCGAGAGACCAATCTCGTCGCCGTAGTAGATGCAGGGGGCGCCCGGCATTGTCATGAGGAAGAGGACCGCCTGGCGGAGCGCATCGGTGTCTTCGTTCAGGATCCACTGCGCCCGGGCCATGTCGTGGCTGTCGAGCAGGTTGAGCTGGGCACAGGTGGCCTCCCAGTCGTAGAGGGCCAGGAGCCGCTCAAGCTCACGGGCGAACGCCGGGGCGTCGAGCGGATCGAACGTGAGGTGGGCCTTCGAGTAGTCGCGCAACGACCCGGCCCCGAAGAAGCCAAGGGTGATGTCGAGCAGCGGGTAGTTCATGAGCCCGTCGAACCGGTCGCCCTGCAGCCAGGCCGGGGCCTCGTCCCAGATTTCGCCCACGAGGTAGGCGTCCGGATCGGCGTCCTTGACGACACCGCGAAAGTCTTCCCAGAAGCCGTCCGTCTCGATCTCGCGGGGCACGTCGAGGCGCCACCCGTCGATCCCGAAGTCGACCCAGTGCCGGGCCACGTCGAAGAGGAAGTCCCGCACCGGCGGGTGGTCGGTGTTGAGTTCCGGCAGGGCGGGAATGTCGTGCCAGGCGGCGTAGTTGTGGGGCCGGTCGGCGGCGTACGGCCGGAGGGGCCAGTCCTCAATCTTGAACCAGTCGACGTAGGGGGAGTCGGGGCCGTTTTCGAGGACGTGGTGGAACGGCCAGAAGCCCCGGCTGGCGTGGTTGAACACGCCGTCCAACACGACGCGCATGCCCCGGGCGTGGGTGGCGTCGAGCAGCGTCCGCAGGGCGTCATTGCCGCCGAGCAGCGGGTCCACCTCGTAGTAGTCGTACGTGTGGTAGCGGTGGTTGGCCGCCGAGGCGAAGATGGGATTCAGGTAGAGGGCGGTCACGCCCAGGGCGTCGAGGTAGTCGAGCCGGTCGGCAATCCCGTAGAGGTCGCCGCCCTGAAAGCCCTGCTCCTCGGGCGGGGCGCTCCAGGGTTTGAGCGCGGTGTTCTCCTGGGCGCTCACCGCGCCGCTCCGAGCGAAGCGGTCGGGGAAGATCTGGTAGAAGACGGCGTGCTTGGCCCAGTCGGGAGGGGACATGTATTGGGTAGCGAGGCTGTCGGAGACGAGTCTGGTGTAGGCGGGACCCGTCGGGAAGCTGGGGGGCCTGGACGAGAGACGATTCCGGCTAGCCTGGAAACCGATGGTTCGGGGCCTCCGTCCCCACCGGAGCGTCCACAACCCGCCTGTCCCCGAGAGGGCCGACGGCTTACGAGTCGGTCGCCGCGACGTCGTGGAGGAGCGATCGGACGCGCTGGAGTTCGTCGTCGTTGGTGGTGTGGCCCAGCCCCTCGTAGATTCGGGTCGTGACCTCCGCGTCCAGGCCCCGGAGCACCTCGGCGGTCTCCGCCACGCGGGCCCGAGGGATGTAGGGGTCCTGGTCGCTGCAGCCCAGAAAGACCGGGGTGGCGTCGAGCGAGCCGTCGTAGTCGAACGAGGCACCTTCGGGGCCGATGAGGCCGCCGCTGAGGCCCACCACGCCGCCGTACCGCTGCGGGCGCTGGGCGGCGTACGTCGTGGCGAGGCAGGCGCCCTGCGAAAACCCAAGCAGGACGGTGCGGTCGGGGCCGAGGCCGGCCTCGCGTACATCGTTGAGCACGGTGCCGACGGTGTCGAGGGCGGAGGAGAGTTCGGGCTCGTTTTGGTCGCGGGGGGCCATGAACGACTGGGGGTACCACGAGCGCATTCGGGCCTGGGGGGCAAGGTGGGCAACGTCCGGCACGTCAAGGTCGTCGGCGAGCTGCAGCATGCCCTGGGCGGAGGCGCCGCGCCCGTGCAGAAGCACGAGGCCGGCCTGCGCGTCGTCGAGCGGGGCCCCGCCGGTGTGGACGGGCTGGCCCTGGTGGATGGCGTCGGTGCTCATCGGAAGAAGAGGGAAGGGGAAGAGGGCCGGCGGTGTTAGGGAGCGGTGAGCGTGGGGAGGGCGCTCTCCAGGTCGGCGCGGCGCGGCTCGAGGTGCTCCGGCAGCGCGAGGGACCGGCCGAGCTCCGCCTCGTCCTCGTCGACGTAAAAGCCGGGCCCGTCCGTGGAGATCTCAAAAAGCAGCCCCGATGTCCGGTCCGGGTCGCGGAAGTAGACGGAGCGGAAGTAGTGGCGGTCCTTCACGTCGGTCACCTGGAGGCCGTGCTCCCGCAGGCGGGACTGCCACGCCCGTTGGGCCGCGTCGTCCGGGGCCCGGAAGGCGATGTGGTGCACGGCGCCCCGGCCCATGCGGCCGGACGGGTGTCGGTCGCGCACGAGCAGGTCCACCGCGGTGCCGGCGCCCGGTCCGGGGCCGTGAAGACGCACGAGGTCGCCGTCCGCGCCGGCCCGGGTCCAGCCGAACACGTCCGTGAAGAGCTCCGGGGTGCGGTCGTCGGCAAAGACGGGCAGGACGGGCGCGTGGAGCCCCCGGATCGCGAGGCCGGCGGGGACGGGGCCGTTGGTCCAGGGCGCGGCGTCCCCGGCGGCGTCGGTGGCCACCAGGGCCAGCGGCAGGCCACTCGGGCCCGCAAAGTGGAGGCGCTGTTCGCCGAAGCGGGTCTTCAGTTCCGGCTCGATGCCGTGCGCGTCGAGGTGGTCGCGCCACCCGGACAGGGCGCCCTCGGGCACGGCAAACGCCACGGCCTGCACCATGCCCGCCCCGCTCCGTCCGCTCGTCGCTTGCGGCCAGGGGAAGAAGGTCAGCGTGGTTCCGGGATGGCCCGAGGCGTCGCCGTAGTAGAGGTGGTGCGTGGTCGGGTCGTCGAAGTTGACGGTCGTCTTGACCCGGCGCAGGCCGAGCACGCCCGCGTAGAAGTCGAGATTCTCCTGGGCGTCGCCGGACAGGGCCGTGATGTGGTGAACGCCGGGGAGCGAAGCGTCGGGCATCGGGAGGAGACGTCGAGATGAAGGGGGCTCGATCCCTCACGCCGCCGAGGGGGCATCGGTTTGATCGACGAGGGCCAGTGTGCAACGGCTTGCGCACACGAGTTGATCGTCTGCGTTCCGGATTTTGATCTCCCACACCTGTGTGGTGCGCCCGGTGTGGAGGGGGGCGGCCGTGGCCGTCAGCGTGCCGTCCCGCACGGGGCGCACGTGGTTGGCATTCACCTCGAGGCCCGCCGCCGCTCGTCCGTCCGGCGCCGCCAGGCTCCCCCCGACGCTGGCCGCCGTCTCGGCCAGAACCACGCTCACGCCCCCGTGCAACAGCCCGAACGGCTGATGGTGGTCGGGCGTGACCGGCATGGTCGCGACGACGCGCTCGGGGGTGGCCGTCTCGATCGCAATGTCGAGCAGGTCGGCGACGCCGCCGAGGTTGTCGGGGAGGGAGGGCATTGCGGGGCGCACCCGTGAGGCAGAGGGCGGGCTGCTCACGGATCACTCATGGGTCACGGAAGGGGAGCGACAGGGAGCGGCCGACGATTAGTCCTCAAACGCCGTGACCGCAATCGTGGTGTTGTGGCCGCCAAACCCGAAGGCGTTGGTGAGGGCCGCCGAGACGTCGCGGTCCACCGCCTCGTTGGGGGTGTAGTTGAGGTCACAGTCCTCGCCCGGCGTCTCGTGGTTGATGGTGGGGGGCACGCGCCCGTCGCGGATCGCGAGGATCGACGCGATGGCCTCGGCCGTGCCGGCGGCGCCGAGCATGTGGCCGGTCATGCTCTTGGTGGCGGACAGGTTGAGGGCGGCGGCGTGATCGCCAAACACCTGCTTCACGGCGTCCGACTCGATCACGTCGCCGACGGGGGTGGAGGTGGCGTGCATGTTGATGTGCTGCACGTCGGTCGGGGCCAGGCCGGCGTCGTCGAGCGCCTTGTCCATGGCCAGGGCGGCCCCCCGTCCGTCCGGGTCGGGGGCGGCGTAGTGGTGGGCGTCGTTTGACTTCCCCACGCCCGCCACCTCGGCGTAGATGGTGGCGTCCCGTTCGCGGGCGTGCTCCAGCGTCTCGAGCATGAGGGCGCCGGCGCCCTCGGCGGGCACGAACCCGTCCCGGGCCGCGTCGAACGGGCGGCTCGCCTTCGTGGGCGCGTCGTTGCGGGTCGACAGGGCCCGCATCGAGGCGAAGCCCCCGACGCAGAGCTCGTTGATCGACGCCTCCGTGCCGCCCACGAGCATGGCCCGGGCGTGGCCCTGGCGCAGGAGCAGGAGCCCGTCGGTGATGGCGTCGTTGCCGGTGGCGCACGCGCTCACGACGCAGTGGTTGGGGCCGCGCAGCGTGTGCTCCATGGCAATCAGGCCGGCGGCCATGTTGCTGATCATCATGGGCACGAAGAAGGGAGAGATGTGCCGCGCCCCGTTCTCGTCGAGGTCGAGCACCGAGTCGACAAACAGGTCGCTGCCGCCCACGCCCGTGCCGAAGATCACCCCGATGTCGTCCCGCGTCTCCGGGGCGAGGGCGTCGGTGTCGAGGTCCGCGTCGTCGAAGGCCTGTTGGGCGACGGCCAGGGCGTACTGGCTGAACGGGTCCTGGCGTTCGGCCAGCTTCGCGTCCATGTAGTCGGTGGGGTCGAAGCCCGAAACCTCACACGCGATTTTGGTGCGGACGTCCGACGCGTCGAATTTGGTGATGGGGCCCGCCCCGCTCCTGCCGGCCAGGAGGCCGTCCCAGAACTCATCGACGGAGTGGCCAAGCGGCGTGAGGGCCCCGAGGCCGGTAACGACGACGCGGCGAGAGGGAGCGGTAGAATCCATGAAGCAGGCAGGCTGGTCGGCAGTCAGTGCGGGGCGACGCGAGCACAGCGGGGCCCTGCAGCGATGCCTCACGGGCAGGGCCGACGCTCGCAGGCGACGAGGCCGTGTGGGGAGAAAAGACCGTGACGGGGAACAGCCCCCGCCACCAAGGGAACACACGTCGATGTGCCCGAAACAGCGCCTGTACCTCCAGACACTGCTTTTGCCCTCGGAACTGTGTAGTGTATCGTCCCACCTGCTCCGAAACAAGGGGTTCCGATGGGGTCATGCGGATTTAACCAAGTGGATCGGGGGGCAGACGCGGGCGGCGGCGGCCGTCGAACCGGCTGGCCCCCAAGCGTTCACTCGGCTTTCTTCTGAACTTTGCATTCTTATATTGGGGGGTGACGGAGCACCGGTCGGGCCAAGTGCGTGCTCCCGGCTCCGTATGCTCTCTCACCCGACCCTTCATGAGCTGAATTCCGATACGCAATGTCTACCCGTTCTGCCTTTCGCTTTGATCCCCGGGCCATCGTCGGGTCCTTCCTTACCGGTGTGGTGTTCGTCGTCCTCTTCACCTGGATGACCGGAAATGCGCTGGGCGCGCCCACCTTTCCCCTGCTCGCCATGATCTCCGGCTTCATCCTCGCGGGGGCGACCTACGGGGCCCTGAGCGAGGGCGAGACGGTGCTGGAGCCGGCCCTGGCCGCGGTGCTGGTGGCCGTGGCGGCCTACTTCATCATCTCGGCACTCGGCCTGCAGGCGTTCGATCCCCTGGTGAGCGACGGGGCGTTCACGTACACGATGGTCGTTGCCTTCCTCAACGGGCTCGTCCTGACGTTTGGGGGGGCGTGGGCCGGGGAGACGCTGCAGCGGACCTACGCCGAATCGGAGTCCGCGGCGCTGTCCTGGGACTGGGTCATGGCCGGCACCATCCTCGGGTTCGCCGTGAGCCTGTTCCTGGTGAACTTCGTAATCTGGGGCTTCGGCCTCTTCGGCAACCCGGCGGCCGCCATCGACGCGCCCTACGCCTGGGTGATGCTGCTCGTCGTCTTTCTGGGGCTGGAGGCCACCGGGTACGTCTGTGCGTTCCGCTCGCCGGGCGACACGTCGTACGAGGCGGCCGTCGCGGGCCTCATCACGCTCGTTCTCCTGATCGATGTCTTCGTCGTCGCGCTCGGCGGGGCCAACATCCTCTCCTACGGGCGCATGGCCCTCGTCCTCGTCATCGGCCTCGTCGCGTCCCTCGTGGGGGGGTACATTGGGGAGCGGAAGCAGGCGCAGGTGGAGTCGGGGCGCCCGTCCGAGGCGTAGCCGCACCGGGCCGGCGGCCCTCGTCGGGGCCGAGCGGCTACGGGAACGCCGCGAAGGCCGGGCACTCGTCCGGGGCGAGCGAGGGCGGGCACTGAATCGTGACGTCCCGGGTGGCCTTTGCGTAGCTGGCAAAGACGCCGGTGCCGCCCTCCACGTCCTCGATGACGTTCGGAATTTCCCCGGGGCCGAGCCCGCCGCCCGGCCCGCCCGGCGACTGGGCCTGCTGGGAGCGGATGAGGTTGAACAGGTTGTCGTCGATGACGTGGACGCCGATCTCGTTCGGGCCGTAAAACGCCACGGAGATCCACGGCAGGTCCGTCGTGATTCGGCCGTTCGCGTCGCGGGTGAAGTTCGCTTCGTTCCGGACGCCCGAGGAGGTGGTGCGGTAGGTGCGAATGCTGTCCTCGTCCGGGGTGTAGAGGTCTGCGTAAAACGGCGTCAGGCCGCGGGCCAACTGGGACGCCGGCCGCCCGAAGTCGGCCAGCGAGGTGGCCGTGATGACGAGCACAGCCTGCTGCTCGCGGTCGCTCATCGGGGGGGTGATGGTGAAGGCGGGCTGTCGGGTGGGGGCCCCGTGCACCGCCGTCGTGTTCGTGGCGTCCACGATCGAGATCGTGTCCGGCACGGTGGTGGTGGCGGAAAGGCCCGTTCCGTCCGGCGTGGTGACGGACAGCTCGTAGGTCGCGCGGGGCCGCACTCGTGACGAAGTGTCGGGCCGGTATAGGCCCGGCTCCTGTTCGGTAAAGCCGATCGTGTCGGTGGGCGTCCCCCCGTCGCTCAGGCGGTGTACCTCCACGGTGGCCCCGCGCACGGCCGTCTCGGATGCCCCATAGGCCTCGTTCGTGCCGACGCTACGGGTGAGGCGAATCGGGGGCATCGCGGCCCCGCCCTGCAGATAGGCCTCCACGACGACCTGCGTCTCGGGGGTGGGGGCGGCCGTGTCGCAGCCGATGAGCCCGGCCGCAAAGAGCACGGGCAGAAGGGGAAACACCAGACGGCGCATGAATGCGAATGGGCAATTGGGGGGCACGAGACAGGACGCGCCGGGTCAGAACGTGAGGGAGAACGACACATTCGGCACCGGAATGGGAATCTGGGGCGTTACGTTTCGGTCGAGCGTGCCGTCCGACTCGTTCTCGAACTGGTAAAACCAGACGTTGCGCCGCGCATAGGCGTTGATGGCCTGCAGTTGCAGTTCATACTCGGCAATCCCCAAAAATTGCCCCGTCCGGGCCACGCCCACGTCGAGCCGGTGATAAGGGGGCAGGCGCGCGTTGTTGAAGGGACTCACGAGTACGTTTTGGGCCCCTCCCACCCCCGGACTGAACGAAAAGGGACTGTCCACCAGCTCGTAGCGCTGCTCGGGCCGCGTGTAGGCCTGGCCGGTGGCGTAGTTGAAGGTGCCGGACACCCGCCACTGGTCGGTGAGGTGGTAGTTCAGGGCGAGCGTAAGCTCGTGCGTGCGGTCGAAGTTGGGCGGGTAGTACTGCGGGGTGCCCGCCTCGGACCGGTTGATGTTTGGGAAGCGCCGCTCGGTGCGGCTGAGGGTGTAGCTCAGAAAGCCGTTCAGGCGGCCCTCCGGGCGTCGGATGAGCACCTCCGTGCCGTAGGCCCGCCCGTCGCCCCCCTGAAACCGATCGGCGTACGGGACGCCCGCCGGGTCGGGCAGAAAGGGATCCAGCTCGAACAGGTCCCGCATGGTGCGGGCGTAGCCCTCCACGTCCAGCCGCCACGCGTCGCCCACCTGGGCGTTGACGCCCAATGCAATCTGGTCTCCGTAGGAGGGGAGCAGGCCCTCGTCGGTCATGAGCCAGGAGTCGAAGGCCGTGAAGAGCTGACTCGTCTCCAGCGTCAGGAACTGGTGGTAGCGGCCGTAGGCGGCCTGCAGCTGGACCGACGACGTCAGGTCGTGCTCGACCGAGAGCCGGGGGGCAAGCCGCAGGTAGTCCCCCTCCGAAAAGTAGGTCGCCCTGAGGCCCCCCCGGATCGTCCAGTCCGAAGTCGGGGTGTAGGTGTCCTTCAGGTACAGGGCGGCCTGCTCGCCCTGTAGGCGCTGGTTGAAGGTTTCGTCCCCGTCGAACGTGCTCCGCAACTGGAACGTGAGGCGGCTGGCGTGCAGCCCGGCCTCCACGGTGTGCTGGTCCCCGGGCACGTACTCCACGCCCGCCTTGAGGGACGCGTCGCGCACCTCGTTCGTCTGGGTGAAGCGGGTCCCGCCGAGCTCGAACACCGGCGTGCTTTCGTAGCGGGAGCCCGCGACCGTGAGCGTCGAGAACAGCCGGTCGGAGAAGAGGTGCGTCCAGTCGGCGCTGAGGGTCCGGTTGCCGTAGTCCACGTCGAACTCCTGCCCGTCGCCGGGCCGCAGGAAGAGCTGGTCCTGCCCCCCATACACGGCCAGCGAGAGGTCGTCGTCGGGGCCCGCGTCGTAGGTCGCCTTCGCGTTCACGTCGTAGAAGTAGAAGGTGTCGGGGAGGCCGTCCACGTCGTCCAGGACCGCGAGCAGCGGCTCGAGGGTGGAGCGGCGCACGGCCACCATGTAGGAGCCCGCCGGGTCGTCGTCGCTGCCGCCGTAGGGCCCTTCGATGTAGCCCCGGGTCGCCAGGCTGCTGAGGCTGAGGCCCCCGGTGGTCTCGCGCCGGTTTCCGTCCTTGTTGTAGATGTCGACCACGCTCCCCAGCCGCCCCCCGTACTCGGCCGGGTAGGTGCCCTTGTAGAGCTGCACGTCCTTGATGGCGTCGGGGTTGAACGTGGAGAAGAACCCGAAGAAGTGGGTCGGGTTGTAGACGGTCGTGCGGTCGAGCTGGATGAGGGTCTGGGCCGGCCCGCCGCCCCGGATGTACAGGTTGCTGGAGTAGTCCGAGGCCGTGGTGACGCCCGGCAGGAGGGCGAGGGAGCGGAAGACATCCGGCGTCAGGACGGACGGCAGTTCGGTGATCGTCGCGACGGGGAGCTTGTCCACCCCCATGCGTTGCTCGCCGGCATCGTCCTGCTCGCCGGTCACGACGACCTCCTCCGTCTGCAGGTCGGCGGGCGCGAGCTCCACGTCGAGGCGCGTCGTCTCGCCGGCCGTGAGGGGGACCGTCTCCGTGCGGGTCTGGTAGCCGAGGTAGGAGAATACGATGGTCTGCGGGCCGGGCGGGAGGCCCTGGAGCGTATAGTAGCCGTCGTTGTTGGTGGCGGCGCCGCGGCCGGTGCCCTCGACCACGACGTTGGCCTGGAGCAGGGTTTCCCCGGTCTCGGCGTCGCGCACGTACCCGTTTAGGGCGGCACGCTCTTGGGCCAGCACGGGGGGCGCGAGGCGCAGGGCGACGGCGCAGAGGCCGAGCAGGACGGCGACACGAACGTGGCGCATGCGCACGGGGAATTTGGGAGGGAGAGTCCGGCCGTCCCAACAGATCAGTCCGGCGTGTGGTGCCGCGGGCCCGCCGGGGGCGGCCGTCCCCGTCCATGAGGGCTGTGACGCCGCCGGACGTGCGGCTAGCGCTTCTCGCCGACCAGCGGGTAGCCCGCCTGCCGCCACCCGGCGTAGCCGTCCTCGAAGTCGATCACGTTCGTGTAGCCCTTGTCCTCCAGGGCGTGGGCCGCCTTGAGGGAGACGTCGCACCCCGCGTTGGCGCAGTACACGACGACGGGCTCGTCCTTGTTGGGGACGAGTGCCTCCATCCGGTCGATCTCATCCACCGGAACGTTGACGGAGCCTGGAATGTGAGTCGCCGCGTGGGCCTTTCGCGGCAGGGTATTGATGAGAACCGGCGGGTGCTCCCCTTCAAGTTTGCCTTTGAGGTCGTCGGCGGAAATGGTGGCCAGCGTATCGGACATGTTTTACGAACCGGTGGGACAAGAAAGCGACGAAAGTGTATCTGTACGCAGTGCTTCAAAATTAGCGGCGTTCGGCGTAGGATCCTCCGTAATCGCAGGGAGAGGAGGCGTTACACGTCTTCAACGAATTTCCGGAGGGGGGGCGGATCCGCCCGCCAGGGCAGTCGTTGGGCGCCGCCGGTTCATCGTTGCACTCATCCTTGCCCTGGTATGCGTTCCGTTCGACTGTTTCTTCCGTGCCTTCTTGTTCTGCTGCTCGCCGTGCCCGTCCGGGCCCAGGACACGTCCGACGTGGCGTTTCGCGTGCAGATGGCCGATAGCGTCGTGGTGACGGCCTCCCGCGTGGCCTCGGCGGTGCGGGAGACGGGGCGCCGCGTGAGCGTGTACACGCAGCAAGACATCCAGTCCCTCTCCGTCAACAGCGTGGATCAGCTGCTCAACGTCGCGGCGGGGCTCGACGTGAAGAGCCGGGGCGGGTTTGGCGTGCAGAGCGACCTCACGATGCGGGGCTCCACCTTCAACGGCGTCCTGCTGCTGCTGGACGGCGCCCGCATCAACGACCCGTACACGGGCCACTTCTTGATGGACCTGCCGGTGCCCCTCTCGGAAATTGCCCGCGTGGAGGTGCTCCACGGCCCGGCGACGGCCCTCTACGGCCCCGACGCCCTCGGCGGGGTGGTCCACCTCATTACGAAGACGGCCCTCCGCAGGGAGGACGTCCGGCAGGACGGCCCCGCGGCGCGGGTTGACAGCCGGTACGGAAAGAACAATTTCTACGACATGGGCGCCGCGGCCCGTACCGCGGGGGACCGGACGACCGTGAGCGCGGCGGCCGCGGTGCAGGGAAGCGACGGCCGGCGTGTGTCGGCGTCCCCGCCGCCGGAGGGACGCAATCTCTCAAGCACCGTGCAGACGGACTTTGAGCGGCGGACGGCCACGGCGGCCGTGTCGCAGGACCTTGAGGGCGCGACGCTCTATACCCGAGCCGGGGTGGACGATCGCGAGTTCGGGGCCTACCACTTCTACTCGGATTTTGCCACGGATCGGGCCCGGGAGGCAACCTCCACGTTCTGGCTCCAGAGCCGTCTGTCAAGTTCCGACGCGACGAACACGCCCTGGCAGGTGCAACTCTTCGGCAAGCAGCACCGCGACCGGTACACGTACAATCCCGACGTGGGTGCCAACACCCACATCAGCCGTCGCCTTCGGGTGCAGGGGCAGGGGGCCCACACGTGGAATGGCGTCCGGGTGACCGGCGGCGCCTCCGCCGGGCTTCGTGGGGTCGACAGCAATCGGGATGGGGTGCACGGCGACCAGTCCGTCGGGGCCTTCGTGAGCCTGCGCTGGCGCGCCACCCCTCGCCTCACGGTCAACCAGAGCACGCGCGTCGACTACGACCCGACGTACGGGACGGAGCCGACCCCGCAGCTCTACGTGGCCTACAACCTCGGGCCGGCGACGCTCCGTGCGGGTGGGGGGCGCGTGGTGCGGGCGCCCAACTTCCTGGAGCGCTTCATCGATTCGCCCAGCAACCAGGGCAACGCCGACCTCACGGCCGAGACCGCCTGGTCCGGGGAGGTTGGCGTGGACGTGCGCCTGCCGGCGAATCTGTCGCTCTCCGTGACGGGCTTCCACCGCACCACCGATAACGCCATCGATTACCTCCGGAACGAGGCGGAACCGGTGTTCGAGGCCCAAAATCTGGACCGCACTACCACCACGGGGCTCGAAACGGAGCTGTCGTTCGACCGGACCCTCGGTGCCGTGGGCGTCAGCCTCGACGCGGCCTACACGCTCCTCGACGCTAGCCTGGATGGGCAAAAGCGCCCCTCCGCTTACAAGTACGGCCTCGATGCGGCGCGCCACCAACTACAGGGCAGTGCGTCGGTGCGGGCCGGGGCCGTGACGCTGGGGCTGCAGGGGCTGTGGAAGGATCGGCTCCGCGACGCGCCCCTGGCGACCGACCGCTACGGGGTGGTGCACGGCCGGCTGGCCTACGGCACGCGCCTCTCCGGCGCCCGCACCACGCTGTCCGTCGAGCTCCGCAATGCCTTCGACCGGCAGTACAGCGAGATCTTCGACGCGCCGATGCCGGGCCGTACGCTCCTGGTCGGGGCGGAGGTGGCGCTGTAAAACGGGCGACGGGGCGCCGGCCGGAGGATGCACAGGGCCCTACAGCTCGGTGAGCACGAGCACTCCGAGCACGCCGCCGAGGAAGCCGAGCATCCCCGTATCGGTGGGGCCCCCGGACGGCGACGGGGTGCTGGCCGATGGGGACACGGGGGCGGCCATTGGCGCGCCCGGCGGGGACAGGTCGCGCTGCGTCTTTGCACGCGGGAGGACGACGCCTCGCAGCGACTCCACACGGGCCAGTGCGGGCACCTGATTGATGGGCAGCCGGCCCGACACCACCCGGCCGGCCGCCGCCGCGTCCGTGAGGCCGAGCGCGCACAGATCCGCCCGTAGCTCTTGGGCCGCCGACGCTTTTGCGATGGCATCGATAGAGACGTGCCCGTCGGTCACACGGGCCCCGGGCACGCTCGGTGCGAAGGAATCGCCGCCCTCTCGCCGAAACGCGCGGTACTCGTGGTAGAGCAGCAGCAGGTCCAGGCCGGCCTTGGCAAGCGGTCCGTCTTTGCCCGTCCGGTCGGGCCCGTGAAAGTCCCGGAGCGCCTCCGCCCGGAGGCTATCGGACCGGGGCTGGGCCGGGCTCGGGGCCGGAATGAGAACCGTGGCGAGCAGGAGGATCAGACCGGTTGGCAACAGCGACGAGGACGGCATAGGGGAGGGCCCACTATCGGACGCGAACGAACTGTCGGGTGGCGGTGAAGGAGGGGCCGGTGACGCGAAGGAAATACACGCCGCTCCGCAGATTGTCCCCCAGCGCCAGGGTCTTGGGGTCGTCGGCGCTCAGCGGACCATCGTGGAGAAGCGCCACCCGCTGGCCGAGCACGTTGTAGACCTCGACCCGCACATCCTGGGGCTTTCCCACGACGACCGACACAGCGCCTTCGTCGGTGATTGGATTCGGGGTGACCGCAGACACGCTGTGCGTCGTGGAGAGGGCGCGTGTGAGCGTAATCTCCTTGCTGTAGGTCGTCGACCCGTCGAGGTCTTCCTGCCGGAGCCGAAAGGTGTGGAGGCCGGGGCCGAGCGGCGCCGTGCGGTGGCGGTACGTCCGTGACTCGGCGGTCGTGCCGCCCCCGGCCTCGTACCCGATTGTCTCGAAGGTGCCGTCGCCGCGCTTGTGCTCGATCCCGAACCCGGCGTTGTTGGTCTCGCGGGTCGTCGTCCAGGTGAGCACCGCGCGCTTCTCCTCCACCACCGCCCCAAAGTCGGCCAGCGTCACGGGCAGGGCCGCGGCGGTCGCCCGCATGAACCCGTGCCCGCTCCACGCGTCGACGCCCGACGGGACAGACACGAACGCCCCGTTCCGGGTCTGGCGGTCCGTCACGTCCTGAGCACTCGATTTGAGGTGGTCGTACACCTCCGTGGGGGTGAACCCGGGATTGGCCTCCCAGACGAGGGCCGCGATGGCGGCGGCGTTCGGGGCGGCCGCCGACGTGCCGAAGAAGTTGGGGTGCGTGTCCGTGTCGTACGCCGAGTCAGTGCCGAAGAACGTATTGTCGACGCCGTCGGTCGCGGTGAGGTCGGGCTTCTCGCGGGCCTCCGGGGCCAGGATGGGGATCCCGGTCTCGTCGAACCGAACTTTGATGCCCCCCTTCGAAGAGAACGGCTCCAGCACCGCCGGGTCGACGTTCGCGTTGTACGCCGCGGTGTTGAAGAATGGGGCCGCGGCGACCGCCAGTGCGCCCTCGGCCATGGGGTGGCCGTAGAGGGTGGGGCCGGACGGGGCGTGCTCCTCAATCTCGTAGTTGAACCCGGAGTGGATGTACTTTACGCCGTCGGGGGAGGGCCCGGCGGCCTTCTCGATCACGAGGTGATACGTCGAGTCCGCCGCGCCGTCCTGGTTGGCGTCCACGGCCCCGAGGTTTGTGTAGTCCAGCACCCCCTCCACCGGGAGGCCGAGGGCGTCGCTGTCGCGGGCGGACTGGGCGACGATGCCGAGCGTGTCGTTCACGAGGGCCACGTCGAGGTCCGTGTCCGCCTCCCTCGACCCGTCGACCAACGACGAGGGGTCCGTCCACTGCATCGTAAAGATGCGGAAGGTGCCGCCCGGCCGAATCGTGATGCGCTGCAGGGTGTCGACCGCGCCGCCGGACGGGGCGAAGTCGTGGGCCACGGCCCCGCTGCTGACGACGCCCTGCTTCCCGGAGTCGCGGAAGCCGTCCTGGTAGGCGTTTTGGCCGTCGTTGCCGGCGGCGGAGACGTACGCGACCCCCTCCGCAGCGACACTGTCCACGACGTTCGCGACGGGGCCGTCCTGGAAGAAGGGCTCGGTGTTGTAGCGGACGTCGTCGACGAGGATGTCGCAGTTGCCTTCGTTGGGGTCGGCAAGGGCACGGATGCCCTGCACAAAGGCGGCAATGCCGCCGAAGGCCGTGTGGAAGCCCAGCTCGGCGCCGGGGGCGATGTCGTGGATGAGCTGCAGCATCGCGCGCCCCTCGTCGCTCCCCGGCTCGCTGTCGTCGAGCACGTCCACGGGTGTGGTGCGACCCGCCGGGTTGCCGGGGCCCGGGAGGTCGCCCGACGCGATGTCGTCCCGGGCGGTGGTGGCGGCGGTGGCGCTCCGGTCGTAGCTGTCCGACAACGCACACACCTTCTGCCCACTGCCGTCCACGTTGAGGTCGGCCCGCCCCTCGAAGGCGCGGTGGGCCGTATCGGCCTCCGACCCGACGCGTCCGACGTGCGTCTGGGCGTAGGCGGGCACCATGCCCCGGAGGGACGCCAGCCGGGCGGCGTCGTCGAGGGCCGCGATCGGCAGGCGTCCCGACACCGCCGGGCCGGCCCGGGTGCCCCGTTCCAAGCCGAGGGCCCGCAGGTCAGACAGGAGAGCGCCCGTGTTCGTGGCGACGGCGGTGACCGTGACGGACCGGCCGTCCCGCGAGACGGGCCGGTGGTAGCGGGCGTTTTGGGCCTGGTGCGTGCGCTTTGTGCTCCCGAACAGGCGACGCACCCCCGCGGGGCCGGCCGCCTCGTGCTGGTAGTAAAGCGTGGCGAGGTGCGGCCCGAGCGGAGCGAGTGCACCGTTCCTCTTGGAAGCGGATCGGTTCCGCAGTGCGCGTCGGACCCGTTGCTGGGCCTGCGGGGTCGCGTCCTGGAGTCGGGGGGCGATTGCGGAGGACGCCTGCGGGGCCTGTGCCCCGGCCGTCCCGGGGACGCCCGCAATGAGGCCGCCAAGGAAGAGGGCGGCCCACCAGGGCCGGACAAGCCAGGATCGTTGCACGACGGGGTGGGGAACGTGAAGGGGGCCGGGACGGGGGCACGGACGCCCCTGCAAGCCGCCTTGGCAGGACTACCATTTTACAAACGGAGGATGTCTGGGTCCAACGTGATCTTTTTCCCGGGGGCCTCGTCCGGAAATGGCAAATACCGCTCCCGTCCCTGGCGACGTCAGGACATACCGTACGGGCGGCCTCCCGGGCGAAGGCGAAGCGGCCAGAGCGACATCGGCCCGTGGCCGCCGGTCGGGGCATCGGAGCGGGGGCGAGACGGCTCCGGGGACGGGTGCTTCGTGGGCGGATGGGGGCTCGGTGGGCCTTCGGGGAGGGCGCCCAGCCGAGCGGGAGGGAGGCCGGGCCCGGACACATTCCGTGGGGACGTCAGGGGGAAACTGTCCAGGTCGGCGCTGCGGTCAGTCAGCGCGTCGGGAGGCGATCCACCCGCCCCACAGAAGCTGCCGATAGATCGGTGTCGGCGGGGTGAAGCCGGCGTCGGTGACAATGTGCGTCAAGGCCGCTGGACGGACGAATGAGATGCCTTCTTCAATTTCCTCAAACGCATCCTCCACCGTGTCGGCGTCCAGGCGGGCGCGCATCTGTGTCCGCCACGCGGCCCAGAGCGTGCGGAACGCCTCGTCGGACGCCGGACGGTGAAGGTCGGCCCACACGAGGGGCGCGCCGGGGGGCAGCCGCTCGGCGAGGCCCCGAACGTAGCGCTGCGTGGCCGCCCTCCCGTTGATGAAGTGCGTGACGAGGAGCGACGTGGCGGCGTCGAACGACCGGGCACCGGGCATTTCCTCGACGGCCGCGTCGAGGTACTCGACTCGGTTCTCAAGCCCGGCGTCCGACACGTTGGACCGGCACCGGTCCAGCATCGCGGGCGACGGGTCGACGGCGGTGAACCGCCACCCCGAGTGTGCCTGTCCCATCCGCACAATTTCCGCGCCGGTGCCGGCGCCCGCCACGAGCAGGTGGGCCCGCTCCGGCAGCCGGGCCGCCAGGACGGACGCGACGGTGTCCTGGAGCACATCGTAGCCGGGACAGAGGCGCCGGATGCGATCGTCGTACCCGGCGGCGCGATCGGGGCCGAACTGCTGAACGGAGGGCGCGTCGGACATGCGGCCTGGAACTGTTCGTGATCGGCGTCGAGGGGCGACCTAATGCGACCGGTCCACGCCATCCCACCGCGATCGGGGCGTCGGGGCGTGGTCTCGCAGCACGTCTCGGGCCTCTCCTTGTTCGCCCGACGCCACGGCGCCCACCCGCTCCCGCAGCGTATACATCGACCAGGCCCCTTGAAGCAGGGCGTGGAGGGTGCGGAGCGCCGGTTCAGAGAGCGTGATGGAGACGGGCCCGGCGTCGGTGCCGGCCTGGAGCTGCCACTGGTCCGGCCCGTCGGTATCCTGTACGTTTTGCCAGGCGTGCTTGATTGTATCGGTCAGCACCTCCAGCTCGTCCGCGTCCACCAGCAGCGTGTGCTCGCGGAAGGTGATCTGGATGCGATCGCAGCATGCGCATTGCAGGACGTCGCCGTAGCGGGTTTCGAACAGGCGGTCGGGGCCGTGGAGGTTGTGCATGGTGTTGAGCGTGGGTGTGGAGAGCGTGGGAGTGTGGGGCGCGGGTGCGAAGAACGCGTGGGAAACGGGCTACGACTCCGAGGGCAGGCTTTCGAGGATGGATCGCCAGTCCTCGCGCTCCGACTGGCCGCTCTTGCGCTCGCCGAAGAGGCGGGCGATGACGTCGCCGTCCGCGCCCATCAATTCCAGGGACGTAACCCGGCCGTCGGTCGTGGGCTTCCGTACCACCCAGGCCTGGTCGATCCGCTCCTCGTTGAGGCGGAGCCGGAAGTCCGGGTCGTGCACGTTGTACCACGGCGGCGTGGCCTTGAGCGTCTGAACGGGCCCGGTGTGGATCTGGAGGCAGCCCGGGCTCCCCACGAACACCATGATGGGGGTCTCCTGCTCGGCGGCGGCCCGGAGCGTGTGGCGCAGGGCCGTGTCCGGCACGCGGCGGGTGAAGCGCCCTTCGCCCAGCCGTAGGGCCTGCTCCCGCGAGACATCGTGCTCGCTCAGGAGCGGAAAGAAGTCGTGCGTGTCCTCCAGTTCGCCCCACGCGTGCAGAAACCCCTCCACGTCGATGGCTGCATCGGGCGTCTCGGCCGTATCGGCCTCAACGGGCGTGACGGACTGCTCCGTGGACTGGTCGTCGTGGCGGTACGCGTTGACGAGCGCATCGTAGGCGTCGCGGTCGCTCTTGCGCGTCAGGAAGACCTTGTGGACCGCCGTGCCGTCGCGGTCGAAGAACTGGAGGCTGCGGCGCCCGCCGTCTCGCTCCCCGTCCAGGGGCGTCTCGACGGCGAAGCCGAGGTGCCAGTGGTCCATGAACAGGCGAAGGTCGATGTTGTCCTCCAGCACGAGGCCCAGGCCGTGGGGGTCGGTGAACTCAACGTCGCGGTAGACCCCCGTCTTTTCGTGGACGGCGGCGTCGTTGCGGGTGCGTGCCATCACCGGGCCGAGGGCGTCGAGGCGGTTGAGGAGGCCGCGCCAGCCGCCGCGGAGGCGCGTGACGTGCTCCCCGCAGCCGGTGGCGACGAGCTCGGCCTCGCTTGCGCCCATCCGGGCCGCGGCGGTGCGGAGGCGAACATCGGGGTGCTTCTCCTGGAAGGCTTCCCAGCGCTGTTTGAGGTCGGGGGCAGAGGGGGGCGTAGGCATGGCAGTGGTGGACTGAGGATGTTAGAGCGAGTTGGGAGTGGGCGTCGTCGCCTCGGCCTCGGCGCCGTCGGGGACGATGAGGGGGCACGACTGCGTGGGGTGCGCGAGGACGCACACGGGCCACCCGAACACGTCGCGGATGCACGGGGGCGTGAGTACCGATGCGGGGGGGCCCTGATCGTGAACCGTCCCGTTTGCCATCACGACGACGTGATCGGCAAACTGCGCCGCGAGGTTCAGGTCGTGCAGGATGGCGAGCACGCCGGCCCCCTGGTCCGCGAAGGCGCGGGCCGTGCGCAGCACATTCTGCTGGTGGGCGAGGTCGAGGCTGGCGGTGGGCTCGTCGAGCAGCAGGTATCGGTGTCCGTCGGCCGGGGGCGTCCAGATCTGCGCCAGCGCCCGCGCGAGGTGGACGCGCTGCTGCTCGCCGCCGGACAGGGTCGGGACGTCGCGATCCGCGAAGCCGGCCATTGCCACGGCGGCGAGGGCATCCTCGGCGATGGCCCAGTCTTCCGGGCCCTCCCGGCCCTGCACGTGCGGCGTGCGGCCCATGAGCACGACCTCCAGCACCGAAAAGGCGAAGTGAAGCCGGGAGGCCTGGGGCAGCACGGCCCGCCGTCGCGCCTGCGCCTGCTCGGGGAGCGCGGCGAGCGGACGGCCGTCCAGCTGAACGGCCCCTTCGGATGGCGTGAGCTCGCCGCTGGCCACGCGCAGGAGCGTCGTCTTGCCCGCCCCGTTCGGGCCCACGACCGCCGTCATCTGGCCGGGCCGCACGGCGGCGGACACACGCTCGATGAGCGTGGCGTCCCCGATTTGGACCGCAACATCGTTGAGAGTAATCATGGCAAGACCGCACAGGCGCGTCGCTCATTCCCCACGACGCGTGTCTGTAGGGGTTCGTATGATGGATCGCGGAGCACGGAGGCCCCCACCGAGGGAGACCGTCGGGGCGATGTGGGCGTCAGAACCGGACTTCGCTTGTCAGCGTCTGATCGCCGCGCCTCACAACCACGGGGGTCGCGTCTCCCGGCGCCAGCTCGCCGAGGGCGTCCATGTAGGCATAAATGTCGTCGACCGTCACGTCGCCGACGCGCACCACCACGTCGCCCGCCCGGAGTCCCGCACGGGCCGCGGGGCCATCGTCTTCGGTCACCGCGTCGATGCGCATCCCCTCGCCCTCGAAGGTGTAGTCGGGCATCACGCCCAGGGTCACGTCGAACGACGTCCGGCGGCCCTGGGGCTCATTGTCGGTCTCGGTGAATGAGAGGGCCCCGTCGTCCTCCAGGGCCTCGACGACGCGGACGGCGAACGTGGCGACGTCGCGCAGCCCATCGTAGTCGATCCGGTGGCTGTCGTCGGCGGGCGTGTGGTAGTCGTCGTGGCTGCCGGTGAAAAAGTGCACCGCGGGGATCTCCTCCAGGTAGAACGAGGAGTGGTCGGAGGCGCCGAGGCCGGACGGGTCTTCGGCGAGCGTGATGTTGGTCGCGCTGGCCGCCGCGTCGAGGGCGGGGGGCCAGGCGGGCGAGGTGCCGGTGCCGCTCACCACCAGCCGCCGCGAATCGCCGAGGCGGCCCACCATGTCGAGGTTGAGCATGTAGCGGACCTGTGGGGTGGGCACCGGCATCGCGTCGACGAAGTGCTTCGAGCCGTAGAGCCCCAGCTCCTCCCCCGAGAAGGCGACGAAGAGGACGTTGCTGTTCAGGGGGTCGGACGCTTTGAGCTGGCGGGCGATTTCCAGCAGGGCCGCCACGCCGCTCGCGTTGTCGTCGGCGCCGTTGTGGATGAGCGAGTCGCCCGGTGCCCGGGAGCCCGGGCCGCCGTAGCCGAGCCCGTCGTAGTGCGCGCCGATGACGACGGTGCGCTTGGCCCCGCGGTCGAGGTGCGCCACGACGTTGCGGCCGGTGCGCGGCGTCCCGTGTCCCGACGGCGCGTGCGGATTTGGGCTGTACGTGAAGTCAAACGGCTGCGTCCAGGTGCTGTCGAGCCCCGGCGCGAGCCCCAGCTCCCGAAAGCGCTGCACGAGGTACTGGGCGGCGAGGCGCGCCCCTTTGGTCCCCGTCGCGCGGCCCCGCAGCAGATCGGCCGAGAGGTAGCCCACGTCGACCCGCAGGTCGTGGAGCGCGGGGGGAGCAGCGGACGGCGCGGGCTGGGCACGCCCGGCATCGGTCGAGCAGGCGCCCAGAAGCAGCAATGTGAGGGCGATGGGGAAGCGGGCGAGCCGGAGCATAAGGGTGCGCGGGGCGGGTGCGGAGTGAGAACGGCGAGGCAGTGTGCAGGTGGGGGGCTGTGGTCAGAACGAGTATCCGGCCCCCCGGGTGCGGTCGCGCAGGAGGAGCCACAGGAAGAAGGGCGCCCCTACGAGGGCCGTCACGATGCCGATCGGCAACTCGGCGGGCGCCACGATGGTGCGGGCCAGCACGTCGGCCCCCAGGAGAAGCGCGCCCCCGAGGAGCGCCGAGCCGGGGATGAGGACCCGGTGGTCCGGCCCCACGGCCAGGCGCAGCAGGTGCGGCACCACGAGCCCGATGAAGCCGATGACGCCGCTCACCGCCACGGCGGCGCCCACCACGAGGGCCGCCAGCGTGACGACGAGTTTCTTCGTCCGCTCGATGTTGATGCCGAGGTGGTAGGCCTCCCCTTCCCCCAGCAGCAGGGCGTTGAGCGGGCGTGCCAGGAAGGGCGCCGCAATCATGCCGCCGAGGAGGCACGGCCCCACGACGGCGAGCTGCGTCCAGGTGGCCCCGCCGAGGCTGCCCAGCGTCCAGAACGTGAGGTCGCGGAGCTGGTCGTCGTCCGCGATGAACGTCATGAGGCCGGTCCCCGCCCCGGCCAGCGCGTTGATGGCGATGCCCGCCAGGAGCATGGTCGCCACGGAGGTCTGCCCGTTCCGCGTGCCGAGGCGGTAGACGACCACCGTGGCCCCCACCCCCCCTACGAAGGCCGCCGCCGGCAGCAGCACGGCCCCCAGGGTGTTGCCCCAGGCGCCGAACAGCGTGCTCCCCAGCACGATCGTGACCACCGCCGCCAGCGCGGCCCCGCTCGACACCCCGATGAGGCTCGGGTCCGCCAGCGGGTTGCGGAAGAGGCCCTGCATCACCGCCCCGCTCACGGCAAGCCCGCCGCCCACGCCCACCCCCAGCAGGACCCGCGGCAGCCGGATGGCCGTGAGCACGAGGGCCTGTCGGTGCTCGTAGGACCACGGCAGCGCGAGGCCGACCTGGTCGCCAAGGATGGCCAGCACCTGCCCCGGCGAAATAGCCACGGCCCCCACGGCCAGGCCCGCCGCGATGGCCCCGAGCAGCAGCGCGACGAGGCCCGTCAACATCCGCCACGCACGGCCCCGCTGCCGGGCCCGTCTCGACGACGCGGCGCCGGACGGGCGAGGGCCCTCCCGCGCATCGGTGCGCGTGTCCGTCCCAGAATCCGTCGTAACCGCGGAGAAATCCATGCCGCGCTACTGTTGGGATGCAGACGACGAAGGCGCGGCCGACTCCAGGGCGGGGTGCAGCTTCTCCGTGAGCCCCTTCACCGCCGTTCCGAGCCGGGGGCCAAACCCGAGCAGAAGCAGGTCGTCCATCGCCACCACGCGTCGGTTCTCGCCGGCGGGCGTAAGCGGAATGCCCGGCTGCTCCATCAGCCCCTCCACGCCGCCGATGCTCTCCAGCCCCCGCGTGAGCATGAGAATCACGTCCGGCTCGGCGCCCACCACCGCCTCGGCGGACATCGGCTTGAAGCCGTCGAAGCCGGTGATGGCGTTTTCGCCCCCGGCCAGCTCGATCATCGCCTCCGCCGAGCTCCCCTGGCCCGCTACGCTCATCGACCCGCTGCCCCGGGCGTAGATGAAGAGCACCTCCGGCGTCGACTCGGCCCGCCGACGGAGCGCGCGGGCCGCCTCCAGGTCCTCCTCCATGTTCCGGATCAGCGAGTCGGCCCTCGCCTCGCGCCCGAGCAGCCCGGCGATCCGCCGAATCTTCTGCTTCGCCCCTGCGACGCTCGACGTGTCAGGCACCAGCACAGTGCGGACGCCCGCACTCCGAAACTGGTCGAGGACGGCGGGCGGCCCGGTGCCGTCCAGCGCCAAAATCAGCGACGGGTCGAGCGAGAGGACGCCCTCTGCGGGCACCTGTCGGAAGTAGCCCACGCTGGGGGTCTCGGTGGCCGCGTCCGGGTAGACGCTCGACGCGTCGACCCCCACGACCTGGTCGCCGGCTCCCAGCGCGTACACGATCTCGGTAACGGAGCCGCCGAGCGTGACGATGCGGCTGGGGTCGGCGGGGGATTGGCCGTCGGCGGGAGGCGCGAGGAAAAGTGCGCCGGCAAGGAGGCTGAGGAGGAGTCGAGACATGGGGGGGCGGGGTGCGTGAGCGGTGATGCGTGAGGAGAGTGGCGCTGCCGTCAGTGAGCCTGTGCCACGTCCTCGATTCAGGATTCAAGTCGCACGTGTCACGCGTCACTCGAAGCTCGTGCCGTCGTCCTGAAGGACGTACTCGAACGTGTAGTAGCGCGACTCGGCGCCGCTCTCGGCCGGATTGTCGGGGGCGCCCTCGTAGTAGCTGAGGATGCGGAGCTTGGCGTACGAGTCCCCATCGGCGGTACGGACGACGATGGTGTGGCCCGGCGTTGGGCGGACGACGTGGTTGCCGTTTTCGTTGTAGTTGTACCAGTCCTCTACGGCGTGATGGGTGAGGCTATCGGGAGTCACCTCGGAGACCTCCTGAAAGGCGTTCTCGGCGACGTGGGCTGCGCCTTGTCCGGGACCGTTCGGGCCGCCGTTCACAATAATGTCGGTGCCCCGGAAGGCGAGGTCCCACGTGGTGGAGGCCGAATCAGTGCGGGCCTTCTCGTCGGAGTGCAGGACGACAGAGCTGTCCCGAAGACTGAAGAAGGCAAACCGGTTGTGCCCCTGTGGGTACCCCCCGCTGCCGGTGGTGTCGGGGTCGCCAGGGAGGTTCTCGACACGGGTCATGGTGAGGGGGGCGTCGTTTCCTCCGTCGCCGCCGGACACGCCGGTGCTGTCGCAGCCGGTGAGGGCGAGGGCGCCGCCGAGAAGTAGAATCGAAAGAAGGGAGGAGATGCGTCGCATGGTGTGGTGCAGTCGTCGACTGTGAAAGAGAATGCTCATTCTCGTAGTGCGTATTGCGTGTTGCGTAGTGCGTAATTGCTTAAAACTGGGCCTGGAGCGATACGAACCACTGCCGCCCCGGGATGGAGGGGACGCGGCGCGGGTTGGTGTAGCCGAGGAGGTTTTCGCCGCCGGCCCGCAGCGTGTAGGTGTTTCGGACGGTCTTGGAGAGCGTGGCGTCCCAGCGCGTGCGGGCCTCCACGTATTCGCGGTCGACATCGACGATGCCGTTGCCGTTGCGGTCGGCGTAGCCGGCGCGGCCGCGGAGCGTCCCCTGCACGTTGGCGGTGAGTCCAAACGGCAGGGCCATGTGCCGGAGCTGCACGGTGCCGGTGTGGGCCGGTCGTCCGGGCAGGCCGGCGTAGTCGTCGGGGGAGACCTGCACGTCCCGTCCGTCTTCCCGCCGGTAGACGTCGCCGGCCTCCAGCTCGTCGAGCACCTGCCGGTCCTTGGCCTCCAGGTAGTCGTAGCCGAGCTGCACGCGAAGGGCAGAGGTTGGGCGAAGGGTAAGCCGGGCCTCCACGCCCCGGGTGTATATCTCGTTGCGGTTGACGTAGGTGAACACGCTCTGCCCATTGGTCTTGCGCGCCACCGCCTCGGCGTCAATCAGGTTGTCCACCTCGTTGTGGTAGGCATCGAGGCGGAGTGTGGCGTCGCCCCAGAGCGACGCGGTGAAGCCGGCGTTGAAGGCCCACGAGGTTTCGGGGGCCAGCGGCGCGCCCAGCGCGCTCGGGCTGCGGAAGAAGGTGTCGATCTGGCCCTGGTCCTCGAACTGCCGGAGGCCGCGCTGCGCCTCCGTCGCGCCGAGGACGCTGTATCCGGCCTGCGGGTTGGTAAAGTTGAGGTAGAGCTGTCGGAAGGCCGGCGCCTTGTAGCCGCTGCCTACGGAGGCGTGGAACGACACGCGCTCGAAGGGCGCGTAGCGGACGGCCATCTTGGGGCTCAGGCGGGAGGCGTAGTCGCTGTTGCCGTCAAGCCGGAGGCTGCCCGTCACGTCGAGCGTCTCTAGGGGGCTCCACTCGTCCTGCACGAAGCCAAAGCCCCCGCGCCGGGTCCCGGTCTTGCGGTCGGCGTCGATGGTCTCGACGGTCGTGCCCGCCCCGACGGTCAGCAGGTGATTGTTGCCGAGGGCCCCGCGGAGCACCGCCTCGGCCTCCCCGTGGTACTGGTCGAGTGCCGATTCGCTGCGGATCGTGCCGTCGTCGACGCGGCGGAGCGACTGGTCGGTGTGGTAGCCCGCGCCGTAGAGCGTGCCGGTGAGCCGCCACCCCGCGCCCAGTTGCTGCTCGACCTCGGCGGACGCGTTCCAGTCGTGCCGGTCGTTTTGCTGCGCGTGGCGGATGTCGCCCTGGGTTCCGTCCGCGCTGATGCCGACGTCGTAGTTCTGCGACTGCGTGGCGAAGCGGCCGCGCAGAGAAAATGTGGTGCTCGGGCTGGCTTCATACTGCCCCCGGGCCTGGGCCGTGTAGTCGACGTAGCCGGGGCGGGTGGGGGCGAGGCTCGCGGAAGACAGGTCGTAGCCGCCCGTTCGGTACCGATCCACGAAGACCGATCCCTGCCACGGCCCGCTCGTCCCCTCCAGCCGGGCACTCAGGTCGACAGTCCCGTGCGTCCCGTACCGGGTGCGCACCTCGCCCCCCAAGCCCCCGGTCGGGGCGCCGGTGATGAAGTTGACGACCCCCGCCAGGGCCTCACTGCCGTACAGCGAGGAGGTCGGGCCCCGCACCACCTCCACACGCTCGATGTTGGCCGTGGTGAGCCGGCCAAGGTCGAGCGTGCCGGCGGTGCGCCCGACGATGGGCTCTCCATCCAGCAGGATCAACGTGTACTCGGGACCGAGCCCCCGCATCTGGAGGCCCGAGCCGTGGTCGTTGTTGATGGAGAGGCCGGGCTGGCTGGCCAGCAGGTCCGTGGCCCGGGCGGCGCCCTGCGCCTCGATTTCCTGCCGGCTAATGACCGACACCGGCACGCCCACGTCGTCGGCCGGCCGCTCGGCGCGGGTGGCGGTGACCACGACCTGCTCCATGTCGAGCTGCCAGAGCGAATCGGCGCGGGCCGTCGTGTCGGCGACCGGTCGCGCCGGGGCCGGCTGGGCCTGCGTGGGGGCGTTGAGAAGGGGCAGAAGGCCGATGAGAAGGAGCAAAAGGGCGGGGGAGCGCATCGTGATTCTGTCGATAAGCCTTATTTAGACTAGTTCTAAACTAGCACTGCACCCCAACGGTATTGGTCGTGGGGCGCACTTGCAAGGCCGCGTCCGGCCTCTGGGCGTGAAGATCGCGTGGACGTGTGGCGCTAGGCGAGTCGGTCGCGGAGCGCACGGGCCCGTCGTCGGCTCATCGAGAGCGGGTCGTCCCGGCCCTCAACGTGGACGCTGTAGGTCCGGCCGTCTCCCTGCTCTACGGTGGCCACGCGCTCGACGTTGACGATCGTGGAGCGGTGGATCCGGGCGAAGTGAGCATCGGGCAGTCGGTCGGTCCACGTCGAGAGGGTCGTGGAGGTGAGGGCCGTGGTGCCGTCCGCAACGTAGAGCTCGGTGTAGTTGCCGGCCGCCTCGATACAAATGATCTCGCGGACCTGGATGAAGCGGGGGCGGCGCCCATCCTCGTAGAAGAAGAGGTCGTCGTACCGGAAGCCTTCGGGGTCGGTCGCGTCATCCTCGGGAAGGGCCGTCTCCGCCGTGCGGGTGCGCTGGAGGGCCTCGGCGAGGCGGTCCGGGTCGACGGGCTTGAGGAGGTAGTCGAGCGCGTTCACCTCGAAGGCCCGCACGGCGTACTCGTCGTGGGCGGTGATAAAGACCACCTGCACGGGGGCCTCCACGCGGTCGAGCAGGTCGAAGCCCGTCTCGCCTCGCAGCTGAATGTCGAGCAGCACCACGTCCGGCGCCTCGGTGCGGATTTGCTCGGCGGCCGCGTCTACGCTCCCGGCCTCCCCCGTCACCGCGACGCCCGCCACGCCGTGGAGGGCACTGCGGATGGAGCGGCGCGCCAGCCGCTCGTCGTCGACGATCAGAATCTGGAGGGGATCAGGCATGAGGGTTGAGGGCCGCCGTGTCGATCTCGATGCGGACGCGGACCCAGCCGTCCTCCTCGGTGACGGCCAGCCGGTGCCGGTCCGGGTGCTGCGTGGCCAGTCGGCGCCGGACGTTGTCGAGGCCGGTCCCAGTGCCGTCCGCGTCGGAGGCCGCCTCGCGCCAGTGTCCCGTGTTGGCCACCTCCACCGCGAGGACGTCCTCCGTAACCGTGCCGGCGACGCGGACGCGCAGCGGCGTCGGGCTTGTGTAGGGACCGTGCTTCACGGCGTTCTCCACGAGCGGCAGCACCAGAAACGACGGCACGACGCGACGCCCCGCCTCGGCGTCCAGGTCCACCGCCACGTGCAAGTCGTCTTCGAAGCGAATCTTCTCGACGGCGAGGTAGTGTTCGGCGGCCTCCACTTCGTCGCGGAGGGGGACGTTCAGGGCCTCCTCGTCGAGCAGCGTGTAGCGGAGGAAGCCCGACAGCTCGCGTACCGCCGTCTTCACGCGCTGCGGATTCTCGTCGGCCAGGGCGCCGATGGTGTTGAGGGCATTGAAGAAGAAGTGGGGGTTCAGCTGGTAGCGCAGCATGCGCAGCCGGGCGCGCTGCGCCGCCGCGTCGGCCCGCAGCAGACGCCGCTCCTGCCGCTGCTGCGCGTACCACTGCGCAAGGCCGAGGTAGAGGCCGCTCCAGGCGAGCATAACAATGGGGAACGCTGCGACACCGGACAGGATGGAGCCCTCGCCGGGGCGAAGGGCCGTGACGCCCACGACGGGCGCGATGAACGGGTTGACCCAGTCGACGCCCCATGTCTTGGCCTGATACCAGAGCAGTCCCGTCGCCACGCCCCCCGCGACGATTGCCAGCCCCTGCCACAGGAGCGTCCGTCGGCGCAGACCAGCGGTCCAGTAGAGGGTGCCGAGGGCGGTGCTCAGGAGCAGGCCACTCCCCGCCGCGATGAGGGTCTGCTTCCACAGGAGGTCCGCGAACGGCTGATGGGGACGGAGCGTGAGGCAGTACGCGACGCCGTAGATGAGCCACACGGCCCCCTGCAGGCCTCCGATGGTCGCAGGCCGCAACGGTGGGGCGGACGAGGACGAGGCAGCGGTGATGGAAGAGGCGGGGTTCTCCATCATTTGCAAAACCAGCCGGTCCTTTTGGGATGATCACGCAGATCCTGGCCTCAGCGCCGTCCTCCTGGAGGCGTTTCTCCCGGCCTCGATGAGTCGGACGCCCGGACAGAGGCGATCACGAAGCGGCCAAAATCATCGGTGTCTGAGCGAGCCTGCGAGCGAGTTTCGATGATTTTAGCGAAGTGGGAGCCGATGTCAGTCCGAGTCATCGCAGCCGTGATCTTTTTGGTTCGTTTTTGCATCTAGGCAAAAATGAACGTCTCTCTTCAAAGAAGGACTTTGGCGGGGAAATTGGGGCTCTTCTCGCTTGTCGAACAGAAACCGCTCCATTCCTGCGATCCACAAGAGCGATCCACAAGAGACCGGTTGAAAGTGTACATTGATGGCCAAAAGCGGGGGATAGAAAACGAACGGTATGCCCGGCGTGGGAGAATGGGACTTGTGGAGGACATACGGGTGGGCGGTAATTTTCGTGTATATGGCACGCACGTTAGATTCTTCCCCACGAGAATCGAACGCTGATTCGCGCGAGCCGATGTCAAGCGTGTCATGGAGCCGGAAGAGGTCGATGTCCCCGATACACCTCAATCGTCCCGCGCCGATCCCCAGTCCTTCGGGGAGTAGCTGTCGGAACCGCAGACGATGATTGGGCTCGCGGCCGTGCTGCTCAGCCTCTGCGGGCTGTTCGTGTCGATCTACGAAACCTCCCTCGAACGCCAGGAGCAACGCGCGTCGGTCTGGCCGCGCGCATCGGTGGCGCCGAGCCTAAGTGGGGATTCGGTCAAAGTGATCGTCGAGAATAGCGGAATTGGTCCCGCCCGGGTACGAGCCGCAGCGGTCGAACACAACGGGGAGCACGTCGCTGGATGGAGAGCAATGATGGAGCGTCTCGACATTCAGGGGAGCGTATCCACCTCATTGCTCAATCAGCGGGTCCCCTCGCCGGACTCCGAAATCGAAGTGTTTGCCATCAGGGATTCGACCCGAGCCTTGTCCAATTCTATATGGGTTGGCAATCTCGACATTACGCTTTGCTACTGTTCCGTCTACGAGGAGTGCTGGGTCACTGCCATGCAGAACTGCGTCGACATCGTTGTTCCCGATAGTGCGCGGGATGGTGATACCGACCGCGGCCCGCAGGATCCTCATCGACGTGTCGACGGGTGCGGGTACATTCAGCCAAGTGGCATTTAGGGGCCCTGGAATTCGGAGGGCAGAGGGTGCCGGACAGACGGACGGATCCGGTGTGTCGTTGCAACGAGACCGCCGGGAAATTTGTGAGCGGTCGTCATCGTTGGTGAGCGGGCCATCTCGTCGAGAGGATGGCTGTATCATTCAGGTGAGTCCTCTGCCGGCGGGTCTTCCACACTCTGGAGGGCCGATCTGTCCAAGGAGAATGAGGACGGGGGCGAGTGCGAGAATGGACAAACGGGGGGTAGGGAGGGTGGGCAGGCACGCGGAGGTGGGGGCAAACCTGGTTCGTTTCGCATCATTCTGCCACAATCCGCTTCTGAACGCATGCCGGACGGGGATCGCATCGCACTCTTTCTCGGACTTGGTCTCGCGCTTTTCGGCCTCACGACGGCCGCCGCGCAGGAGGCCGTTGTGGGGGCGTGGTCGGGGCCTTTGAAGGTTGGAGGGACGGAGCTACGAATCGTCTTCCACATCGAGCCGGGCGAAGACGGGCTGACCGCCACGATGGACAGCCCCGATCAGGGCGCGACCGGGATTCCGGTGTCCGACGTGGCCGTAGTGGGCGATAGCGTGACGCTCGCGGTTGACCGCATCGGTGGCGTCTACACCGGGGCGTTGGCCGACGGCGACACCAAGATCGATGGGCAGTGGACGCAGGGGGGACAATCGTTTCCGCTGACACTCACGCCCACGGCGGAGGCAGACACGGGACCACCGCCCCGGCCCCAGCATCCCGAGCCGCCGTACCCGTACGCCGCAGACAGTGTGACCTTTCGGAATGAGGCGGCGGGCCTCAGGCTGGCGGGCACCCTGACCCGTCCCGAGGGCGAGGGGCCGCACCCCGCCGTGGTGCTCGTCTCCGGCTCCGGGCCGCAGGACCGCAACTCCGAAGTGTTCAACCACAAGCTGTTCCACGTGCTGGCCGACCACCTGACCCGCCAGGGCATCGCCGTGCTCCGCTACGACGAGCGCGGCGTGGGGGCGTCCGAGGGCACCTTTGAGGGCGCCACCTCCGAGGACTTTTCCGGGGACGCGGCCGCGGCCGTTCGCTTCCTGAGGAGTCATTCTGACGTCGACCCCGGTGCCGTGGGCCTGGTCGGCATGAGCGAGGGCGGCCTGGTGGCCCCGATGGTCCACACCCGGTTCGAGCCGGTCGATTTTCTCGTGCTGATGGCCGGGCCGAGCGTTCCGGGACACGAGATTCTGGTGGAGCAGACCGCCCGGATCGCCGCCGCGCAGGGGGCTCCGTCTGGGGCCGTCGACTCGATCCGGGCCGTGCAGCGCCGGACCCTAGAGGGGGTGGCCACGGCGGCCGACTCGGCCGCGGCCGCCGAGCACCTCCGCACTGTGCTCGAGGACGAGGGGGTGGGCGCGGACCGCGTCCGGTCCCAGATCGAGCAGGCGACCGATCCCTGGTTCCGGTTCTTCGTGGGCTACGACCCGGCGCCCACGCTGCGGCAGGTGGACGTGCCCGTCCTGGCGCTCTACGGGAGCAAGGACCTCCAGGTGCCCGCCGGGCAGAACGTCGGCCCGATGCGCGCGGCCCTCCAGGCCAGCCCGAGCGACGACGCGACGGTGCGCGTGCTGGACGGCCTCAATCATCTCTTCCAGCCCGCCGAGACCGGCCTGCCGAGCGAGTACGCCCAGATCGACACGACGATGGCGCCGACAGCTCTGGAGACCATCTCGGCGTGGATCCGGGCGCGAACGCGCTAGCTGCAGGCAGAATGCTTTCCCTTTGCGTGAATCAAGGCGACTCTCGTATTCCTCTTCGCAACGACTCAGTCCCATGCGATCATCACTTCTCATCGGTGGACTTCTCGCCTTCGTTCTCGTCGTCCCGCGCCCCCTTGCCGCCCAGTCGAACGAGCAGGCCGTAGAAGCCGCCAAGGAGGCGGCGCAGGAGTGGTTCGCGCTCCTCGACGCCGACAAATACAAAGCGACCTGGGAGGAGGGCGCAACATTGATCAAGTCGAAAACGACCGCGGAGCAGTGGGCCGCTCAGATCCGACAGGCGCACATGGCTCTGGACAGTCTGCGCTCGCGCTCGCTCGTAACGGCCCGCTATACGAAGGGCATCCCAAACGCGCCGAAGGGAGAGTACGTCGTGGCACAGTACAAATCGATATACGGGGAGAAGAACACCGTCGAAACCATGTACCTGAAGAAGGACGACGGGACGTGGCGGGTGGCCGGGTACTTCGTAAAGCCGGCGGGACCGTAGCAGGAAATCGTGCATCGACCGGGACGGCAGTAACATTCTGCTCCGCCAAACAGAGCCTCTCAACACGATGCAGTACAGGCACACGCAGGTTGGCTACGTGACGGGCGGCGTTACGATTGCCGCCCTGCCTCTCATTTACTACGCCTTCATGGTGGAGGACGGAGAACTCGGGCTGTTCGCCTACATGATGCTCGGTGGGGTCGGCGTCCTTGCGATCCTGTTTTCCAGCCTGACGGTGCAGGTGACCGATCGAGAGTTAATGTTTTACTTCGGCCCCGGATTCTGGACCCGGCGCTTTGCGCTCGACGACATCATCAGCGTAGAGGTTGTCCGGAATTCGGCGCTCTACGGCTGGGGCATCCGCTACACGCCCCACGGCTGGCTCTACAACGTGTCTGGGCTGCGGGCCGTGGAGGTGACGATCCGCGGGCAGGAACAGCTCCGCATCGGAACGGACGAGCCCGAGGCCCTGAAGCAGGCCTTGGAAGAAGTAACCGCCCGGTAGCCATGCCTCGCGCACGCATCCTTCTGAGCACGGGTCGTGCTGTGGTGTGCGGTCTGTGCGCGACCGTACTGGGACTGGTCCTCGTGGGGAAGAGCTCCCAGGTTGCATGCGGGCAGCCGGCGCCGGCCGTCGACTCGATCGGGCAGGCCCTCGTGGCGAATCATCCAGGGGGGGCGGTGATCGGGCTGTTGCGTGGGGACACGACGGCCGTCCACGCGTTCGGGGCCGTCGACTCCACCGGGCAGATCCCGACGGCCCGGACCCTCTTCGAGATTGGCTCCATCACCAAGACGGTTACCGGACTGCTCCTGGCCGATGCCATTGAGCGGGGCGAGGTGGAGCGGTCGACGCCGGTGACGACGCTTTTGCCGGACTCGGTGACCATCGGCCCGGCCGATTCGACGACCGTGACACTGGAGCACCTCGCCACGCACCGCTCCGGCCTGCCCCGCCTGCCGGCGAACCTGGGCGCGACGGCCCGTCCGCGGGATCCGTATGCCGCCTACGGCGACAGCGCGCTCTACGCCTTTCTCGACGGCTACGTCCTCCCGCGGGCGCCGGGCACAACGTATGAGTACTCGAACCTCGGGATGGGGCTGCTCGGCCACCTGCTCGCCCGCCAGGCAGACACCCCCTACGCGGCGCTCGTCCGCCAGCGCATCGCCGCCCCGCTGGGCCTTTCCGATACGCGCGTCCATCTCACGGATGCCCAGCAGTCGCGCTTTGCGCAGGGCCACACCCGCGCCGGGGCCCCCACCTCGCCCTGGCACTTCGACGCGCTGGCCGGGGCCGGGGCCCTGCGCTCCACCGCCGCCGACCTCCTGGCCTACCTCCGGGCGCACCGTCGCGCCCTCACGGTGGGTCCGGATACGACGCCGGCGCTACACCGGGCGATGCGGCGGGCGACCACGGTTCACGCTCCCACCGACCGCGAGAGCACTCGCGTCGGCCTCGGCTGGCACCAATCGACCCGCGAGGGGCACGCCGTGCTCTGGCACAACGGCGGCACCGGGGGCTTCCGGAGTCTCGTGGCGCTCGACCGGGACACCGGCCACGGCGTCGTGGTGCTCGTGAGTACCGCCCTCTCGTCTCGACGGGTGACTGAAACGGGAATGGCACTCCTCCACGCTCTGCGATCCGACTGAACGCAATGAGGGCCGCGCTATGCTCTTCACGGTGCTCACGTATATACTAGCGGACGCCCGGCCCGTCCCCGTCCCCGTCCCCCTCAACGGCCGCTTTCTCGTCCGCAACGACATGCTCCACGCGTCCCTGTAACAACGAGGGCTGCACGCCCGTCTTCCGGTCCTGAGTGCCGGGAACAGTCTCGCCCGCCCCCTCGCTTCAATCGACGACTGCTCGCGTCTGCCCATCGATCCGCCGCCCGATGATGTCTCGTCTTGGAGTCCTGCGCCCTTCCCTCGCCGTTCTGTTCGCCCTTCTGCTCACGATCGCCTCCGGGCCGGGCCGGGCCCAGCCGGCCGACGCCACGCTCGATGAAGCCGACTACGGGCAGTGGGAGCGCCTGGGCGGCGGCTCCCTTTCGCCCGAGGGCACCTGGATGGCGACCCCCATCCGCCGCGTGAACGGCAATCACGAGCTGCGCATCCACCACACCCGGCGCGACACCACGCGCACCGTCGCCTTCGGGCGCAGCCCCGCCTTCTCGGCCGACGGGCAGTGGCTCGCGTATTCGATTGGGATGTCGGAGGAGCAGCGCAAGAAGCGCCGGAAACAAGAACAGCCCGTCCGCCGCAGGCTGGGCCTGCTGAATCTGGCGACCGGCGACACGACCGTCGTGCCCGCGGTGTCGGGCTTTGCCTTCAGCGACGGCGGGCGCTACCTCGCCATGCGCCGCTACCCGCCGCAGGAGGCGCCGGACGACCTGCGCGGGGCCGACCTGCTGGTCCGCGACCTGCAGGCCGAATCGTACACCAGCTTCGGCAACGTGGCCGACATGGCGTGGCAGCACGAGGCCCCGCACCTCGCCCTCACCATCGACGGCCGGACCGAGACTGGAAACGGCGTGCGCCTCTACGACGCGGCCACCGGACGGCTCCAGACCCTCGCCTCCACGCCGGGCGACTACACCGGCCTCTCCTGGCGCCCGGCCGAGGACGACCTCGCCGCGCTCCGGGCCCGCGAGGACGACGACTGGCAGCACGAGACCCACGTGGTGCTGGCCTGGACCGGCCTGAACGACGGCGCGCCCGAGCAGCGCGAGTTTGACCCAGCGGACACGGCCTCCTTCCCCGACTCGCTCCGCATCGTGGACCACCGCACACCGGAGTGGGCCACCGAGCGCGAGCGCCTCTTCTTTGGCGTCCAGAAGCGGGAGGCCGTCACGCCGGACGCGGCCCCGGCCGACTCCGCGGCCGCCGATTCCCTGGAGGACTACGGCCCCGCCGGCGTGAAGGTGTGGCACACGAGCGATGTCGAGATCATCCCGCGCCAGGAGGTGCAGGCCGAGCAGGATCGAGAAGACAATTCCCTCACCGCGTGGCACCTCGGCCGCGGCGGCGACGCCCGCTGGACGCGCCTCGGCACCGATCTCACGGAAGACGTGCAGGTGCTCCACGGCGGCGCCCGGGCCGTGGGCCTCGACCAGACGCCCTACCGCGAGGAGCGCATGTTCGGCCCCGTCTACCACGACCTCTACGCGATCGACGTGGCGACGGGCGAGCGCGAGCGGGTGGCCGAGAAGGTGCAGTTCTTCGAAGGCCCGAGCGCGAACGGCCGCTACCTGCTCTGGCTCAAGAACGATCAGTATCACGCCTACGACCTCCAGCAGGAGACCACCAATACGATCACTGCGGATGTGCCTGTGCCCGTCGTGGACGTGGACGACGACCACACCGTGGAGCAGAAGCCGCCCTTCGGCATCGCCGGCTGGACGGCGGGCGACCGGTCGGTGCTCGTCTACAGCGAGTACGACGTGTGGCGGATCGCGCCGGATGGCTCGTCCACGGAGCGCCTCACCACGGGCCGGCCCGACTCGGTGCGGCACCGCTACGTCGACCTGACGGACGAGGCGCCGGGCGAGCCCGACGTGATCCCGCGCAACGAGCCAATTTACTGGGACCTCTACGACGAGTGGACGGAGGAGCACGGCTACGCCCGGGCGTCCGTCCTCACGGGCACCCCGGAGCGCCGCGTATGGAAACCGAAGAGGGTAACCGGCCTCACGAAGGCCGACTCCGCTGATGTCTACGCCTACCGCGTCGAGGACTTTGAGGACTCGCCCGACTATTTTCGGGCCGGGCCCCGGCTCGCCGACGCCCGCCAGGTCACGAACACCAACCCGTTCCAGAACGACTACGCCTGGGGCCGCTCCGATCTCGTCGCCTTCCGCAGCGCGAACGGCCAGAAGCTGCAGGGCGCGCTCTTCTACCCGGCGGACTACGACCCGGAGAAGACCTACCCGATGATTACCTACATCTACGAGACCCGCTCGCCGGAGGCCCGCAGCTACGTGGTGCCCACCCGCGAGCACCCGTACAACACCACCACGTTCACGCAGGAGGGCTACATCGTCTTTCAGCCCGACATCACGTACCGCCCGCGCGACCCGGGCAACTCGGCGGTCGACGCCATCGTGCCGGGCGTGAAGGCCGCGGCCGAAGCGGCCGCCGTGGACCCCTCGCGGATCGGACTGGTGGGGCACTCCTGGGGCGGCTACCAGACCACGTTTACCGCCACCCAGACCGACATCTTCGCGACGGCGGTGGCGGGGGCCCCGCTCACCAACATGGTCTCGATGTACAACTCCATCTACTGGCGGAGCGGCGCCACCGACGCCCGCATCTTTGAGATCAGCCAGGGCCGGATGGGCGTGCCGCCGTGGGAGGACATGGACGCCTACGTGGCAAACTCGCCCCTCCACCACATCGAATCGCTCAACACGCCCTTCCTCATGGCCTTCGGCACCGACGACGGCGCCGTGGAGTTCAACCAGGGCGTGGAGTTCTACAACGCCGCCCGCCGGGCGGACAAGGAGCTCGCCTTCCTGGTGTATGACGGCGAGAATCACGGCATCAGCCGCCAGGAGAAAAACACGGTGGACTACCGGAACCGGGTGCTCGAGTGGTTCGGCCACTACTTGAAGGGCGAGGAGGGCCCGGCGTGGATTCAAGACGGCGTGCCGTTCCTGGAGCAGGTGGAGCGGCAGGAGGAAAATGGCGCTCCCGCCCGCCGCTGATCCCACGTGCTCGCTCGTGGCCGAGTGTCATCGGGAAGGCCGTTGAGCAGGACGATGAGGGGGACAAAAAGCAATGCCTGACCGGGATGGGCATTGTCCCCATCCGGCCAGGCCGCCGTGCTTGGTTCTCTGGTGGGGGCCTCAGTTTAGTCAAACTCAATTTCCGAAACGCCCTCTTCGAACTCAGCCTCAAATTCGACAACGGTGTCGGTCTGTTCGAAGTCGGACCGCGAGAGGTCCTTGGGAGAGCCGTCTGTGCCCTTGAACCATCGTGCTGGATCGAGCCGCACGACGAGCTCGCGGGAGAACCCGTCGCCGGTCACCTCGAGGGGCGTTTGCAACTCCCGCTCAACCTCAATTTCGGCTGCGAAGTACGTCGTGAAGGCGGTCGGCGTGCCGTCGGCGGGCGTGAAGGTGCCGACGACGACCATGCTTGCCTCCTCGGGCCAGTTCGGGAATTCGTCTCCGTTCCGGATCTCCGACAGCAGGGCTCGAGCGTTGCCCTCGTCATCGTCGAGGTCGTCGACCTCAAACTCGAACCCGTTGTAGGTGCCTTCGGGCACGTCTCCGGCCGCCACGGGCGAGATTTCGGATCCCTGCAGCGGGAGGTCCAGAAAGCTGGGGCGCTCGACTTCGACTTCGCGCTCGATTTCCACTTCCGTGCTGTCGTTTCCGTCATCGTCGCCGTCCTGGTCCTCCCCGTCCTGCTCCAGCTTCACCGTGTCGACGATCAGGCGGATGTCGTGGATGTTCAGGGTGTCGCCATTTGCTCCGGACAGCACCAGGGAGTCGGACTCGGCCTTGGCGAGCGCGGGGGTCGATGATGGAGAGGAGGAAGAGGCGGTTGAAAAGCCCACCTGTACCTCCCCGCCGCCCCCGCTGGTAGACGGGCCGGTGGAATCGCAGCCGGTGACGGCAACGACCAGGGCGACGGCGAGGGCCAGCGGAGCGAGTCGGGAGCGTAGGAGTGCGGATCGTGTCATGGCGTGTGGTCTGCTTGGTGAGAATATTTCGGCGCGCGGTCGAGCTCGTCCGGTACAAAGCCGTGCGCCCGTTTGGGAAGCCTGCGGGCCTTCATTGCGTCGGGTGTGTCTGCCCTTTACGAAATACAAAGCGCATACCGGGCCCCGCTGCGCCGCAGTAGTTCACAGTATGGGCACAATATGCACTTCCACTGGCGAGGGACGAAGGGGGGGAGCGAAGAAGGAGGGCACGACGACGCTCCAGTTTGCCATGGGGTGTAGCACGCCTGTTTCACCGGTGTCTCAGGGCGGATCGTGTTGACACACCAGAGCGCCGTCATGACGTCCGCTCCGGCACCACCGAGGGGGCCGATTGCGAACGGGAAGTTCTCCCGAAACGGGCACGTCTCCCCGCCGGTGTGACGAACGGCAGTTCCGGTCCCGCGTTGGATGGAGTGATCAACCAAGCGTTTTCGCTGTCCGCCACCTCCGTGTTTTCTGCTGCCCTGTCCCGTGAATTTCGCGCCACCCTCCGCCTGGCGGGCCCCGTGGTGGCGGCCCAGCTGGCGCACATCTCGATGAGCTTCGTGGACACGGTGATGGTGGGGCGCCTGGGGCCGGAGGCGCTGGCGGGCGTGGCGCTCGGGCACACGGTCTTTTTCTTCTTCGCGATCATGGGCATGGGGATGGTCCGGGCCGTGGGGCCGATGGTGTCGCAGGCAGTGGGGGCGGAGGCCCCGGCGGCCGCGGGACGGAGCGTGCGGCAGGGGCTCTGGCTGGCCGGGGGGCTGGGCGCGGTCGTTCTCCTGATCCTGAGCGCTATTGAGCCGGTGCTGAGGTGGACGGGACAGGAGCCGGCGACGATTGACGGTGCCACGGCGTACCTCGACGCCATCCGGTGGGGCATCCTTCCGTTTCTCGGGTTCGCTGCACTACGGAGCTTCGTGGAGGGCTTGTCGCGCCCCCTGCCCGTGACGATCATCGCGTTCATCGGCGTGGGGGTGAACATCGCGGCCAACGAGGTGCTGATGTTTGGCTACTGGGGCCTGCCGGCGCTCGGGCTGGCGGGAACGGGGTGGGCGAGCACCATCGTCTTCTCGGTCCTGTTCGGGCTGCTGGCCCTGTTCGTGCACCGCACGGCGCCGTTTGCGGACTACGAGGTGTTCACGCGCCTTCGGGAGCCGGACGCGGCGTATCTGCGCGAGCTCGTGTGGGTGGGGGCGCCGATGGGGGCGTCGCGGGGCGTGGAGTCAAGCCTCTTCATGGTCACGACGGTGATGATGGGCACGCTGGGGACGACGGCGCTTGCGGCCCACCAGGTGGCCCTGCAGTGTGCGGCGTTCGCGTTCATGGTGCCGCTCGGCATCGGCATGGCGGGCACGGTGCGGGTGGGGCAGGCGGCCGGGGCGCAGGACGAGGCGGGGGCGCGTCGGGCCGGCGGAATGGCGATGGGGCTCGCGACCCTGTTCATGGCGGGCACGGCCACGCTCTTCTGGACCCTGCCGCGGCCCATCGTGGGGCTGTACCTGGACCTCTCCGATCCCGGCAACACCGAGGTGATCGCGCTGGCGGTGCAGCTGCTGGGGGTGGCGGCGGTCTTTCAGCTGTTCGACGGCCTGCAGGTGGCGGCCCACGGGGCCCTCCAGGGCCTCAAGGACACGCGGGTGCCGATGGGCATTGCGGTCGGGACGTACTGGGGCATCGGGCTGGTGACGGGCTACCTGTGGGGGGTGCGCGGCGGGGGCGGCCCCGAGGCCCTCTGGTGGGGGCTGGTAACGGGGCTCGCCGCGGCGTCCGTCCTCCTGCTCGCGCGCTTCCACCGCCAGGTAGGGCGGGCCGTTAGAAAAGAGGCCGTGCCGACCGATGCGAACGGGGCGGCGCCCCCGGCGTCGGCGGTAGAAGTGCCGGCGGAAGGGGAGACGCGGTCGGGATAACGCCGCGTCGTGTCGTCGTGGGGGCGGAAGGCCTCCTGCGTGCGACGAACGGCTGACTGACGGTGGGCGTCACTCCTGCCCCTCACACAACCCCACAGTCCCATGATTGCTCGCGTGTGGCGGGGGGGCGGCCCCGGACGACGCGGACCGGCATTTCGTGGGAACGGATCCGCAGGAGGCCCACGTGCCGCCCGCTGCTCGCGCGCGGCTCCGCCGATTCGAGGACGAGGCGGCCCACTGCGACGTGTTCGCCCACAATCGCGAACAATGAGAACCTGTTTGGCGGATGGATATTCAGCCGAGACACAGCGGGCAACGTGCATGAACGGGGCCCAAACGAGCCCTGTAGCGGAGGGCGAGCAGAAGTGAGGTCATGCCTCTGATGCGCTACCGGGCGCGTGCAGAAGCCGTTCTGCGCTGGGAACGCAGTGACCGAGTAGTGCCTGGGCTGCACGAGATCCGCGACGTCGCAGGCCATAGACAGTCCGACAAACAGGTTCTGAGCCTTACACTCACCTGCCTAGACTACAATGCACGTTGAAACCCTCGGCGACGGCCGCCCGGAGTATACCATCCTGGCCTGTGTCCATGGCGACGAGACCTGTGGGTGGCACGCCCTCAATCGCCTCAAGGCGGGCGACGTGACGCTGCAGGCCCCGATCAAGTTCGTCCTTGCCAACGAGCGCGCGTTCAAGCTCGGCTACCGGTTCTGCGATACGGATTTGAACCGGGCCATGCCGGGCGACGCGTCGAGCGATCAGCACGAGGTGCGCCTCGCGGCCCGCCTCCGACGCGAGCTGGAGGGCACCACCGTGATCGACTTCCACTCTACCGAGTCGCGGGGCTGCCCCTACGCCATTGCGACGGGGGGAGACGCGGCCTCCCGTCGACTCGCGCGGTCAACCGGTCTCGACCGCCTCGTCGACATGAGCTACGTCGGCGGGGGGGTGACGGAGCACGTGACGGGCATAGCGATCGAGTGCGGGTACTACGACGACGAGGGCGCGGCGTCCAGCGCGCATCGCATCCTGCTGCACTTCCTGGCCGCCGAGGGACTCATCGACCGTCCCTACGTCCGCTCCACCCCAACGGTGTACGAGGTGTTCGGGGACGCGTCGGGGCGGGGCTTCGAGTTTGTCGCCGAAAACTTTCGGCGCGTGGAGGCGGGGGAGATCTTCGCGACGAAGAACGGAAGCGTGCGGCGGGCGGAGCAGTCTTTCTATCCGGTGCTCATGTCGACGTACGGGTACGAGGAGCGCATCGGATTCATGGCCCGACGGGCCGACCCCGTCGCCGAATGACGCTTCGCCGTGCTCGCTCTGTCCGCCTGCGAGCAGGGGACAGGGGGAGAGGGACTCGATCCGGTAGCACCGACGTGAGGAGGCACCTGCTGCACCGCTGTGCCGACAGGGCTACGAGGTTTGTGCCGGGGCCTCGTCCGAGAGGCGCCGGAAGTAGACCGAGAACGTCGCCACCGAGGCGGCAAGAAACAGCGTGCTGATCAGTCCCATCGCAGTGCAGGGCCGTGTGGGAAGGGCTCAGTGCGTGACCTCCAATCTTGTCACGCTTGAGGACGCCTCCGTCACGGATTCGGAGTGACTGGGGTGGACATCTGGATCAGCTTAGGCCTTCAAAATACTCCCGTAGAGCAGAGCATTTCCGGCGGGCCTCCAGTCGACGCCCGTGGGAGTCGGTGCGCTACCGGACGACCGTGAGTTTGCGGGTCCGGGTGGTGCCGCCGGCCCGCATCCGCACGAAGTACATGCCCGGAGCGAGGTCCGACGTCGAGAGTCGCGTCCGGTGGCGCCCCGCCTCGAACTGGCCCCGCACGACCGCCTTCACCGAGCGTCCCAGAAGGTCGTAGACCGTGATCTGCACCGCCGTGGCGTCGGAGAGGCCGAAGTGAAGCGTTGCGTGCTGTTGGGAGGGATTGGGGAAGGGAGGGCGAAGGGTGATCTGTTTGGGGGCGTTAAACTGGATGCCCGTCCTGTTGGCAGTGTGGGCGGTGCCGGTCGTGTCTACGTGCTGGAGGCGATAGCGCAGCGAGTCGATTGCGTACGGCGGGTTCTCGTCGGTGAACTGGTAGGATTGAGGCCGGGTCGTTGCGCTCTTGGCGAGAGCGCTCTCGACGAACCCGATTCGTTTCCACTGGGCCCCAGCGGACCTGCGCTGGACGTAGAAGCCGGTGTTGTTGATCTCGGAGGTGGTGTTCCAGGACAGGCGGACGCCCGATTCGGTGGACTCGGCCGATAGGTCGACGATCTCCGCGGAGCCCGCCTTGGGGGTAAGACGGAGGGCAAACCGGGCGTCGTTGGGGGCATCGATGGAGCCGGCCTCCTCGGTAAGCTTGAACGTGTAGGGCGCCTCTCGCAGGTCCACGACGGCACCGGTCTTGCGGTCGATCAGCTCTACGGTCCACGTACGGGGGACGAGGGCGCGCTTCGACTCGGGCCACCGCACGGTGGCCGTGCCCGTCGTCCCGACCGACCGGGCCGAGAGCGGATACGAGCGGGTCTTGTTCTGCCCCGGCGGGGGCTCGCTGGCGAGGGTGCGGCGGACCAGTGCGCCGTTGCGCTGAAGGGGGCTGGTCAACGTGGCGTAGGCGTTCCCGGTCGGGGGCGGGAGCTGAGTGGCTTCGTACGTGTCCCAGCCCGTGTCGGCGTCCCCGCGGAAAAGCAGGGTGGCGTCGTTTCGGGAAAGCGTGTCGGACGCGCTCGCCACGACGAGGGACAGGTCCAGCCGGACCCGTTCGCCCTGGGAGGCCGAGAGCAGCGCGGGCCTGCTCCCGATGAGGTCGCCCGGGGCAGACTGGCGGCCGTCCGCATCGAAAGTGAGGCGGGTCCGGCCGCGGCCCTCTCGGGCCCGCTCCACGAAAAAGCCCTGCCAGGCCGGAATGGTGTCGTCGGGCCCGCCCTGTGTGATTAGGGTCCACTGCCCCCCGCCCGAAGGGTCCCAGACCTGCACCGTATTCTGGAAGCCGCGCCCGGAGAGGTCGCCCCCGGCCAGGGCGCCGAGGTCGAAGGCCACGTCGTACGGGTTTCCGAGCAGGTGGAGGGACCGGCTGGCGTCGAGGCCGTCGACCGTCACGTCCGCCGTCTGGTCCTCGTTGAGGTCGGGAATCTCCAGGGTCAGCCCGTCGGCGAAAATCGGGTCCACCTCGTCGTCGAAGAAGTACAGGATAAAGCCCTCTCCACGCGGCAGTGCTGCCGAAGAGTCCGTAGCCGGCGTCCACGCCGCGCCGTCCCAGGTGTACAGCAGGGGCCCCGAGTTGACATCGAACGCGAGGTCGTCCTCGAAGGCGCGTCGGGTCGTGTTCGAGGGCGGGGCGAGCAGGCGCCAGCCCGTGTCGTTTCCCGTCCCGTCCGTCCCTCGAATGGTGGTCCGATGGGTGGACGGGTCGACGGCGATCCGAAATGTGGCCTCGGGGCCACGTGCGCCAGCCTCATCCCCAACGGCGAAGGAGAACTGGTCATTGTCGGTGTCGGACGCGGTGTGGGTGTACCGGACGGTCCCCTCTCTCAGGTCCGTCTGGGTGAAGGAGGCAGCGGGGCTGCCGCCCACCAGGAGCTCCCCCCGGGTCGGGGCCTGGGTGACCACGTACGTGAGTGTCGTGGACGCGTCGTCCGGGTCGGAGGCACTGAGGGTGCCGGTCGTGAGCGTTGCGGATCCGCCCGGCGACAGGGCGAGGCCGGCGTTCGTCTCAAGAACGGGCGGCTCGTTTGCGTCGTCGACCCGAAGCGAAAACTCTTTGCTATCGTTGGGACTGGGGGCGACGGCCGGGTCGTTCACCGCGACGGTGACGGAGTAGCGGCGCGTGGCCTCGGCGTCGGCCGATTCGGTGAGCACGAGTCCATTCGCGTCGGTGAGGGCGAATGAGCCTGCGTCGGGCCCGCCAAGGGAGCGCTCGTTCGTGCCGAGGCCATCGTCGGCGACCGAAACGGTGGCGACCCGGGTGGGGGGGCTGTTGTTTTCCGCGATTGAGGCGTTGGGCGGATCGAGGGAGAGGGTCGGGGCTTGATTCGGGGCGTACTCCAGGGCGACGATCGCGTCGGGCGCACCCGCGTCCACCGTGAGGGAGTCGCGCCCGGTCATGTCCGTGCCGTACGTGCCTCCGTCCGAGGCATTCTGAATTGTGCCGGTGACGCCCTCGGGCAAATCCCAGGCAATGGTGAGGTCGGTCCCGCTCTCCGCCTGGAAGCGAATCTGGTGTTGTGTGGTCCCCTCGAATTGCGCACCGCCCGGCCGAATGTCTTTCAGAAGCCCCTCCCCGAACCCGGACACAGGGATGTCGTCGTCGACGAGGCGGACGTCAAAGACGTCGGAGGGGGGAACGGGGGGCTGCTCCTGCTCCCCAAGTGCCGGATCGATGCCGTTTGTGGCCTCCGGGGCGAGGCCAAGCGTCAAGGTGAAGACGCCTCCCTCCCCGTTGCGTACAGTGAGAGGAATGCGGGGATCGGCGTCCTGCGCGTGGGCGGCCCGAAGGGGAAGGCCGAGGCCGCCGAGCAGTACAACGACGAGGGCCGCACGGACCGCCCGCCGGCCAGAAGTGAAGAGGGAAATGCCCATCATGGTACGGGTGGGGCCCGACTGAGCGAAGCAGGGAACGCTCCGGACCGCTCTGGTCCCTTGTTTCCCAAAAGCATCATCGAAGGACGGTGCCCCCGGTGGGGGACAACCGGAAGAGAGGACGACTTGGGCGATGCCGCAAACGAACGTCGGTCGTCCTGCCCCAACGAGGGGACAAGAATCTTGCCAGCGGAGACGCCCCCCACCACAGAAAAGACGCCCTCAGCGTCGTGAATCGTCCCGCAGCCCCTTGATGGTGCTTCTGGGGAGCCTCAAGAGATGAAAGCTTCAAGGGATGAATAGGCACGCTCGGGCTTCCCTGATGTGCGGACGGCAAGGGGCAGGGGCACGCACCGGGCTTTAGGCTTCTTCCCGTACGGGTACGTTTGGGGAATGGGTGACCTCTAGGGTGACGATTTCCCCGAAGTCGAGCGCGACGAGACACTCGTCGTCGAGCGCACCGTTCTGGCTCGCAGACGGATACGTGTACAGTTTCTTCTCGCTGATCGTAGACGGCTCGTGCTGGTAGGTCGTGAAGTCCTGGGCCATCTGCCGGGCCGTAGATTCCGGTACGCCTTCGAGGTTGCGGTGGTGGAACGAGGGCGTGGTCGGGCGTGAGGCCCGGGTCGGGCTCTGAAACGTGATGTTTACGGTGGAGGCGGGTTCATTCATGACACCTGGAAGGGTTGCGAGGAGGAGACTGCAGCACCGAGTAGGGACGCCTCGCGTCCCGTCTTGCGTGGAGGGGGCCCCTGTGCGGGGACGAGCTCCTCGATCCGCATGGGTGGGTTCTGGGAGCGGGGCCGGTCAGTTTTGCCCCACGGTGGGGGACATCTCCGTTTCGTTGCTGAACGAGAACCAGATGAGCATCGCCTGGTCCGTCGGGCCGAAGGGACAATCGGCCTCGCGGTACTCCTCCCATCCGCGGCGGTAGGCATCTCGACCGGCCCGGCGCAGATCGGGAGGAAGGTCTTCGTCGAGCGACTCCTCAGGGTCGGAGTCGGCGACGGATCCGAACGGAAGGAAGGAGTTATTGAGGAACATTCTGATCGGTCCAATGGGCGAAAGATGGCGTTTCGGGATGCTCCGGAAAGCCAGTCGATAGAACGAGCCGTCCGGAACGTGTCTGTCAGATGGTCCTCCGCTTCTAGGTATCGACGGCCCGCGGCGAGGGCTTAAATGCGCAGGTGGACAGGGTCCCGCGGGAGGCCAACGACATCCGACCCTGCTTCCCGCCTGTCGGCAATGGGGGCCGGTGACGACGCCCGGCTCCGTCTCTCCGCCCAATTGTGGAGGTCGGCGTTTTCAGGAAGGATCCGTACGGCGGCCGGCAAACCGACGCCACGAAAACCGTTCCAGGCGTTGAGAGGACGCCGTGAACACTGCAGAAGCATACATCTCTTTCGCAAAAAGAGGGGGCTGTAGGGGGGCGATTTGCGGGTTTCCGCAGAGAAAAGAGCAGGCCGGGGGCATTCGTCGATTGTGCCCCGGCACACTCTCGGGGCATCGGCCGCCGATCGTGGCGTGTCCGGTCTCCAATCGGGGCAATTCGTGGCAAGGTGGGGAAAATCTACCGTTTTTCGGGGATGTCTTCCGCCGGCGCGGACGCTGTGTTGGCCAGCCAGAAGCGGGGAGCGGCCGAGCGTGCCGGCCTGATGGAGGGACGGTGAGGAATGAACCATTTGGGAAAGCTCGGGTACACACAGTCCGCTCGACGACTGCCCGCACGACGCCCTCAGCCCCTCATGACGTCCTTTCAGCGGTCCAGCGGACGCCGGTGCCCAGTTCTTGGCGTGTGGCTCCTCGTGGTTCTGTGGGGGAGCGGGGCCGCTACGCCGCTACAGGCCCAGTCGCAGGCCTCCGACGACCCGAGTCCGCACAGTGAGGCGACACTTGTCAGTGAGCAGGACGCGATCGTGCCGGGCGAGCCGTTGACGGTGGGCCTTCGGTTGAACATGGAGGAGGGGTGGCACAGCTACTGGAAGAACCCCGGGGCGTCCGGGGAGCCGACGTCCATCGACTGGGCACTGCCGGAAGGCTACGAGACGAGCGGATTCCAATGGCCCTATCCACATCAAATTGAGTTCGGGTCCCTCATCAGCTATGGGTACTCCGATGAGGTCTTGCTGATTGCCGCCGTTACCCCGCCGGACACGTTGACGCCGGGCACGATGGCGACCCTCGGCGGGCGCGCCGAGTGGTTGATCTGCGAGGAAATCTGCCTGCCTGCGCACTCGGACGTGGCGGTGACGCTCCCTGTGGCGGAGGAGGCCTCCCCAAAACCAGGGCGGGCCGCTGCCTTCGAGGCGGCGCGGGCGAAGCATCCGAAGCGTGTGGGCGACTGGTCGGTAGGGGCGGGGCGCAGTGAAGGCCGATATACCCTGATCTTGGGGGCGCCGGACGGGGCCCGGCCCGACCTAGAAGGCGCCTATTTCTTTCCGGCGGAGAAGTCCGTCGTCGATCCGGGCGCGCCCCAGCCCGTGACGCGGAACGGAGACACCTACACGATTGCACTGCGGCAGTCGGAATACGCCCAGGCGCCGGCCGACCGACTGCGAGGCGCACTGGTGGCGCCCGAGGGCACAGGCTGGGACCCGGACGGCAGGGTGCGCGCGATGCAGGTGGACGTGCCGGTCGACTCGACGCTTTCGGCGGCCGACGCGATGGGGGCCGGGGCCTCGTCGGCCGGGGGCGGACTCTCGCTCCCGTGGGCGCTCGCGTTCGCCCTGGTCGGTGGGGTTCTGCTGAACCTGATGCCCTGCGTGTTTCCGGTCTTGTCGGTGAAGATCCTCGGGTTCGCCGAGGAGGCGGGGGGCGAGGCCGGCGCCATGCGGCGCCATGGATTGCTCTTCGGCGCGGGCGTCCTGGGGTCAATGTGGATCCTGGCCGGGGGGCTTCTGGCCCTGCGGGCCGCAGGCAGCCAGATTGGATGGGGCTTTCAGCTCCAGTCGCCCATCTTTATCGCCCTCATGACGATGCTCTTCTTCGGCATCGGGCTGAACCTGCTCGGGGCCTTCGAGGTCGGCACGACCCTCATGGGCTGGGGCGGGCGGATGGAGGCGGCCGCGTCCGGGGGCGGCAACCTGAGCGCCTTCCTCACCGGCGTGCTCGCCACGGTCGTCGCGACGCCCTGCACGGCGCCATTCATGGGGGCGGCGCTTGGGGTGGCCCTCACGCTCTCGACGGTGGGGGCCCTGCTGATCTTCACGGCCCTCGGCGTCGGCATGGCTGCCCCGTACGTTGTTCTGTCTACGACCCCAGCCCTCCTCGACCGCCTGCCCGATCCGGGCGCCTGGATGGAGACGCTGAAGCAGGCCTTCGCCTTCCCCATGTTTGCGACCGCCATCTGGCTCGTGTGGGTCTTCGGGCAGCAAACGAGCACCGGCGGGGTGGCTTTTCTGCTCGCGGGGCTCCTGTTGCTGGGCGTAGCGGCCTGGATCGTGAACCGCTGGTCGGCGCCGCAGCGCTCGCAGACGGCCACGCTGGTGACGCGGGGGCTTGCGGGGGCCGCGCTGGTGGGCGGCATTGCCGTCGCGGTCATCGGGGCCGGCTCGGCGCCCGCCGAGCAGGCGACAGCCACGACCCAGGACGTATCGGGGACAGACACGACGTGGCGCTCCTACGCCCCAGAAACCATCGAGTCGCTCCGGGCTGAAGGCCGCCCTGTTTTCGTGGACTTCACCGCGGCCTGGTGCCTGACCTGCCAGGTCAACAAGCGCCGTGTACTGACGGCCCAATCCGTGCAAAATGCGTTCGACGAGAAGGACGTGGCGCTCGTGCGGGCCGACTGGACGAGCCGCGATCCGGAGATCACCCGTGCCCTCGAATCGCATGGCCGGAGCGGGGTCCCGGTCTATGTGCTCTACGCGGGCGACGGCTCCGAGCCCGAACTGTTGCCGGAGGTGCTTACGGAAGAGGCGGTCCTCAACGCGCTGGACGACCTCTCCTCGACGGTCGCCACGCATGAGCCTCACTGACTGAACTGTAGCACGACGGTTGCAACCTCCGCCCTCGTTCCCAATTTGGACCCCTCCGTTTCTTTGAAACGTTTCTTTGAAACAACCGCCCGTGTGCCCATGACCACACGCCATCCCCGAGTCCTCTGCGCGGCCCTCGTCGTCGGACTGCTAACGGCCGCTGCGCTTCCCGCCACGAGCATGGCCCAGACCCATCAGGCCGAAGTCGGCGCGCCCGCGCCCAACTTTACCCTGCAGGCCGCCGACGGTGACGAGCACAGCCTGGCTGACTTTGAGGGCCAGTACGTCGTGCTCGAATGGCTCAACTTCGGATGCCCGTTTGTCGGGAAGCACTACGGCAGCGGAAACATGCAGCGGCTCCAGGACACCTACACCGAAGAGGGCGTCGTGTGGCTCTCGATTGTCTCCTCGGCGCCCGGCAAGCAGGGCTACTATCCGCCCGACGAGATGGTCGAACAGAAGAAGAAGCACGCCGGAAACATGACGGCCATATTGATGGATCCGGACGGTGAGGTCGGAAAGACGTACGGCGCAACGGTCACGCCGCACATGTACGTGATTAGTCCGGAAGGAGAGCTGCTCTACCGCGGGGGCATCGACGACAAACCGACCACGGACGAGGCCGACATCGAGGGGGCGACGAACTACGTCCGGATGGCCCTCGACGCCGCGATGAATGGGGAAGAGGTGCGCCCCAAGCGCGCGGAGCCGTACGGGTGCACCATCAAATACGCCTCGAAGTAAGCGGCCGTCCCCACGCTCCCGTTTTGCCGACCGGTCGTTCCAGGCCGGTCGGCATTTTCTGATTCTGTGTGTCTCCTCTCCTTTTGAGGCCGGGCGAGATTCATCGTCCGGATGAACGAAGTGTGCACCGATTGTGGATAACTTCCCGTTTCACAGTGCACGGGGCCCTCATTGGGGACAATAACAGAGTTTCCCCGCCGGGACGGAGGGGCTCAGTGAGGTAACTGGACTGTTCTGTTTATTCTGTTATTGTCTTACGGAGAAGAAGTCTGTGGATGCGTTGTGGATAACCGTGGTCGGGGCTGAGGCGGGACCCCGCCGCTTTTGCCGATAGACTTCCGTTATTTTTAGATGCCTCCGTTCCGCAAGGGCTCTGGGGCTCAGAAGCGGTTTGGTGGATGGATATTTAGCCGAGACACAGCGGGCGACGTGCACGAACGGGGCCCAAACGAGCCCTGTAGCGGGGGCCGAGCAGAAGCGAGGTCGTGCCCCTGATGCGCTACCGGGCGCGTGCAGAACCCGTTCTGCGCTGGGCGCGCAGCGACCGAGTACTCAACGGGGCGGCCATAGTTGGTCCGCCAAACAGCTTCTCAACCGTTCGCCAGAACGGCCCGGGCGGTCGTGGCGTCCGCAACTGGGGTGGGGCGTGGGGGCGACGCCACGGCGCACGTGTCCCTCGGACCGATTTTTGTGCGGGAAATACGTAGGTTTCTCAAAGACGCCGTCCCGAGAGTGAACCGGGCGGAACCCCGTTGCGTTTGTGCGTGGCGGTTCTCACTTTGCAATCGTCACGAATGCCCCCTGTAGTTTTCTGTTCGACCGGGGCGGACCCCGCACATCTCCACAGTTCGAAACGAATTACACTGGTATGGACATCACAGTTATCGGCACCGGATACGTGGGCCTCGTCTCGGGCACCTGCTTCGCGGAAATGGGCCACGACGTCACGTGTGTTGACGTCGACGAGGAGAAAGTCGCCCAGCTTTCCGACGGCGAGATTCCCATTTACGAGCCCGACTTGGATCGGTACTTCGAGCGGGCGCGAGCGGAGGACCGGCTCCGCTTCACGACGGATTTGGCGGAGGGAATCGCGGGCTCGAAGATCGTGTTTTTTGCCCTTCCGACGCCGCCGGGGGAGGACGGCTCGGCCGATCTCTCGTATGTGCTGGAGGCGGCGGGCGACGTGGCCGATCTGCTCGTGGAGGCGGACGACCCGGAGCACCGAATTGTCGTCAACAAGAGCACCGTCCCGGTCGGCACCGGCGACCGGGTGGAAGAGGCATTCGCGGATCGCGGCCTCGACATTGGCGGGGAGGTGGACGTTGTCTCCAATCCCGAGTTTCTGCGGGAGGGGTCCGCGGTGGACGATTTCCTGAAGCCGGATCGGGTCGTGATTGGGACGGAGAGCGACCGGGCCGCCGAGACGATGAAGCGGCTCTACGAGCCGTTCGTGCGGCAGGGGAACCCCGTCCTCGTCGTCGACCGTCGTTCGGCGGAAATGATCAAGTACGCGGCCAACTCGCTCCTGGCCACGCGCATCTCGTTCATGAACGAAATCGCAAACGTCTGCGAACGGGTCGGGGCCAACGTGGACAAGGTGCGCCTCGGCATTAGCAAGGACCACCGCATTGGGCCGCACTTCTTGTACGCGGGCATCGGCTTCGGGGGCAGTTGCTTCCCGAAGGACGTGCAGGCCCTCGCCCGGAAGGGTCGGGAGAAGGGGTACGACTTCCAAATTCTGGACGCCGTCCTCGACGTAAACGATCAGCAGCGGCGGCGCCTGGCCGAGCAGGTGGAGGACTCCTTCGACGGCGACCTGGACGGGCGGCGGATTGCGGTCTGGGGCCTGTCGTTCAAGCCCGGCACCGACGACACCCGAGAGGCGCCCTCGCACGTTATCATCGATTATCTCCTGGAGAGGGGCGCCGACGTGGTGGGGTACGACCCCGAAGCCATCGAGACGACGAAAGAGACGTTCGGCGACCAGATCGCGTACGCCGACGGCATGTACGAGGCGGTCGAGGGGGCCGAGTCGCTCTTGATTTGCACGGAATGGCACGAGTTTCGCCGGCCGGACCTGGGCGCGGTGCGGGAGCACCTGGAGACCCCGCTCGTGCTCGACGGACGCAACCTGTACGATCCCGCCCGGATGGCCGAGATGGGCTTCGAGTACCACAGCATCGGGCGGCCGAGCTACGCGCCGGAGACCAATCAGGAGGCCATCGAGGCGGCCATTGTCGAAAACGGGCAGCCGTAAGCCGCGCGCAAGCCGCGCCCCGCGTTCTCTTTTCCACGTGTCTACGCCAACGCTCATGCCCCGCACCCTTATCACTGGCGGCGCCGGCTTCCTCGGCTCCCATCTCTGCGACCGCTTCATCGAGGAGGGCCACTCGGTGATCTGCATGGACAACCTCATTACGGGCGACACCGAAAACATCGAGCACCTGTTCGAGCTCGGACAGGACCGCTTCCGGTTCGTCGAGTACGACGTGACCGACTACCTCCACGTCAACGGCGAGCTCGACTACGTCCTGCACTTCGCGAGCCCCGCCGCGCCGGACGACTACCTGCAGTACCCGATCCAGACGTTAAAGGTCGGGGCCCTTGGCACCCACAAGGCCCTGGGCCTCGCCAAGGCGAAAGACGCCCGCCTGCTCATCGCGTCCACGAGCGAGGTGTACGGCGACCCGCAGGTCCATCCCCAGTCGGAAGACTACTGGGGCAACGTGAATCCGGTGGGCAAGCGCGGGGTCTACGACGAGGCCAAACGGTTTGGGGAGGCGCTCACGATGGCCTACCACCGGTACCACGGGGTCGAGACCCGCATCGCGCGGATCTTCAACACGTACGGCCCGCGGATGCGCATCGACGACGGCCGGGCGCTCCCCAACTTCATGTCGCAGGCGCTCCGGGGCGATCCCCTCACCGTCTACGGCGACGGCAGCCAGACGCGCGCGTTCTGCTACGTCGACGACCTCGTGGAGGGCCTCTACCGGCTTCTCATGAGCGACGCGACCGACCCGGTCAACATCGGAAACCCCGACGAGATCACGATCAAGGAGTTTGCCGAAGAGATCATCGAGGTCACTGGCTCGGACAGCGACATCACCTACGAGCCCCTCCCGTCCGACGACCCGCAGGTGCGCCAGCCGGACATCTCGCGGGCCCGGGAAGAGCTCGGGTGGACGCCGGAGGTGGACCGCCGGGAGGGCCTCCGGCGCACGCTGGAGTACTTTCGGGCGGAGGTAGAGGCCACGACCGCTCCCGCCCGCGACTGACGGGGCGGCGAAAATCCGAGGCAGCATGTCGTCGATCCGGTACCGTCCCCGGTCGGCCTGTTGGCTCAGCCACCGGAGGGTACGAAATAAGCGGGACGCCCCAGGCATCCCGCCGCGACGATCACGAGGAGGACGACGAGGCCCTAGACTGGAATCCCACTCATAATACGAAGGGGTCGAGTGGAGGGGGCGCGTGGAATTGAGGACACGAGGCCGACAAGCCCTCAACTGTGTGTCTGGGGAGCGGATGCGTGTAAGGATACACGCACGCACAGAGACAATCGAGGCCTTTTCCCACCCTCCCCTTCCCACGATGCAACACGACGGCGCTCCTCGAACTGCACGATGGACCCTTCTGCAGGCCCCTCTCGTTTTAGGAACGGTGTTCCTGCTGATGGGAGGATGCAACAGCATGGGATCCGACCCGACCGACGAGACGGGCTTCAACACTAAAGTAGAAACGCAAACGGTTGCGACCGGGGCCGTGGATACCGAAGAAATCGACACAGGGACATACGGCAAGATCGTCGAGGGCACGGAGGTCGTTCTTCGGAGCGAAGACGAACTGGCCGCCTTCTGGGCGGAGTTGCATGGCGGATCGACCAGCGCGGGTGGAGACACCTCTCCCGATCCGCCTCAGATTGACTTTGAGACGCAGGTGGTCGTGGGCGTTGTGCTGGGCGAACGGTCCAGCGGCGGATACTCGGTGGATGTCGACCAGGTAGTGGCCAACGGAAGCGAGGGCACGATGCGCGTCGAGGTGACCGAGACTGTGCCGGGAGACGCGTGTGCGGTCACGCAGGCACTTACGTCCCCGTACGTGCTCGCGACGGTGGACCTACAGGACGAGCCGGTAGACTCGGGCGATGAGGTCCTGTTCGTCCGCTCGAAACAGGACGACCCTTGCTGAGCAGGCAGGTGAGACAATGTCCGGAGAGGCATGCATCCGCCCCGGCCCTCCTAACGCGGCGGCGCTAACGCGCCAGGAGAGAATTGGACTGGCCGCTGAGGCCAGTCTGAAGAAAGGAAAGGAGGCGCCGCAACGGCGGGGAGGAAGAGAGTTGAGAAGCAGTCTGGTCCGGACCTGCGAAGGCCTCCCCGGGTGAGACACATCTCGCTCGGGAAAACAGGAAAGGTGGATCGTTTACGACTCCGCCTCGCTCGTCGCGGCCTTCTTGGCGGTTGTCTGATCGGCGGAATCCGCTTCGTCACGGTCCGAGTCTTCGGCCCGGTTCGGGCAGTTCTCGCGGATGCAGTGGCCGTACATGTTCAGGGAGTGGTGCTTAATCTCAAACTCGTAGATGTCGGCCACCATCTCCTGAATGCTCTGCAGCCGCGGGTCGCAGAACTCGAACAGCTCATTGCAGTCCATGCAGATGAGGTGGTCGTGCTGCCAGTAGCTGTAGGCCCGCTCGTACTTGGCCTGGTTCTTCCCGAACTGGTGACGCACCACGAGGTCGCACTCCAGCAGGAGCTCCAGGGTGTTGTAGACCGTGGCCCGGCTTACCTCGGTTCCGTCCTGCTTGAGCCGAACGTACAGCTCGTCGGCGTCGATGTGGTCTTCCGTCTGGTAGATCTCTTCCAGGACGGCAAAGCGCTCGGGCGTTTGTCGCTTGTTGCGCTTTTTGAGGAAGGCCTGGAAGATGGAGCGAACCTCGTCGATCTTCTGTTGGGGAAGGGTCGACATGCCACTGGTGGGCCTGTGTTCGACAGCAACGGGGGCGTCAGGTTGTGCGGGCGAGAGAGCAGATGCGCCCCCGATACGACCGGCCTGCTCACGGATCAGACGAACCGGTGGCGGCGTGGGGGGTTCCGGGGGGGGCATCCAGCAGTGCCTCCACGTCGCCCCGAATTTCGGCGTGCAGGGCCCCGATCGACCGGTGCCCGTCGAGCCGATGAATGCGGGCGGAGTGCTCGTCGGCGAGCGTGTCGTAGGCCGCCGCAACGCGGTGATAAAACGCCTCGTCCTCCGCCTCCATGCGGTCGCCGGCCGTGTCGTCGCCCTCGGTGCGCCGGGCACGGGCGGTCTCGGGATCGAGTTCTACGAGGTAGGTGCGGTCGGGCACGAGGCCGTCCGTCACGCGACGGTGAAAGGACTGCAGCCACTCCAGATCGGCGACGTTGCGGCCGGCCCCCTGATAGGCCGTGGTCGAGTCGTAGAAGCGATCGCAGATGACAATCCGCCCCGCCTCCAATGCCGGCCGGATGCGCTCGGTCACGAGCTGGGTCCGGGCGGCCGAGAACAGAAGCAACTCTGCCATCGGATGGACGTTTAGGGCAGGCTCCAACAGGACGGAGCGGACCTGCTCGGACAACTCGGTGCCGCCGGGCTCGCGGACGAGGAGGGTTTCGTGCCCGCGCTCCTGCAGGTGCTCGTTGAGCCGGTGGGCCTGTGTGCTCTTTCCGCTTCCGTCAATGCCTTCGAATGTGAGAAGCAGCATGGGGACCCCAAGAGCATGAGAATCAAGTCGGTGCCCGGCGGACGGCCGCCCCGTGCAGGCGCTCTCTTTGGATGTTCCTCCGCGGAGGCGTTATACTTTGGGAGCGAATGCCGGCCGGGACCGTCGGCACGACGATTCGGTGACAACCGTGCGCACTCCTCACTCACGTACTGGTGTGGTATGAACACGTTCGACTTCGGCTTCGATGACTCCGAGGACTCCCCACACGAGGACCCCCTCGAAGATCTCGTGGCCGCGTACGAAAACGACCCGTCTGCGTACTTCGACTCCGGCGACCTCGAAGAGATTGCCTCGTTCTACTTTGAGGAGGGGGAGATGGAAACGGCCCTCGAGGTCATCGACCGTCTCATCGAGCTCCACCCCTACACCTCCGACGCCTGGATGCGGCGCGGCATTCTCCTGAACAACTTGGGCCGCCCGGAAGAGGCCCTGGAGGCCTACGAGCAGGCCCTTGACGTGAACCCGACCGACACCGAAACGCTCATCAATCTCGGGATTACGCTCGACAGCCTGGGGCGGGTGGACGAGGCCCTGGAGGTCTACGACGAGGCGCTCTCCATCAACCCGCTGCACGGGGAGGCCCTCTTCAACCTCGGGGTAACGCTGGAACGGGACGAGCAACTGGAGGCGGCCGTGGAGGCCTTCCAGCGATGTGCGGACGTCTATCCGGAGCACCCGGAGGTCTGGTACGAGCTGGGCTACTGCTACGACCGGCTCGGCGAGGACGAGAAGAGCGTAGAGGCGTACGACAATCACCTCGACATCGACCCGTACTCGAAAGACGCGTGGTACAACCGAGGCATTGTGCTGAACCGGCTGGGCCGCTTCGGGGAGGCGGTAGAGAGCTACGACATGGCCCTTGCAATCCACGACGAGTTTGCCTCCGCCTACTACAATCGAGGCAACGCGGAGGCGAACCAGGGGGACCTAGAGGCGGCCGTCGAGAGCTACGAGCGCGTGCTGGAGCTCGAAGGGCCGGATGCGGCGACCTACTACAACCTTGCGCTCGCCTACGAGGAGCAGGGCGACCTCCGCGCCGCGCGCACCTACTATGAGAAGACGCTCGACCTCAAGTCGAACTATCCGGAGGCGTGGTACGGCCTCGGCTGCTGCTTCGACACGGACGAGCGCCCCGAAGAGGCGCTTGAGTGCTTCCGCTACGCCGTGAACCTGGACGCGAACGTGCCCAAGTTCTGGACGGCCCGGGCCGACTGCGCGTACAAGGTGGGGAAGCTCGACGAGGCGCTGGAGTCCTACCAGCACGCCGTGCGGCTCGACGAGTCGAACGAGCACGCCTGGACGGGCTACGCCGAGACGCTTCTGGAGAAGGAGCAGCCCGAAGAGGCGCTGGAGGCGTACCGACAGGCCCTGGAGCTCGACCCGAAAAGCGCCAACACGTACTTCCGGCAGGCGAAGGCCCTGCTTGCGCTCGGGCGGGCGGACGAAAGCATTCGGGCCCTCAAGACGGCCTTTCGGCTCGATCCCGCGAAGAAGGAGGAGTTCCAGAAGGCCTATCCCACCCTTTACGACAACGACCGCGTCCGGCGGCTTCTCGACCTCGATTCGTAGCCCCCGGCCCGGATCGTCGCGCCGAGTGCCGCGTCCGCACCGGCGGTCTTTTGTCGAACTCATCCGCCCTCCTGCATGCCCCGCGCCCCGTTTGCCTTCGTCCGCCACGTGCTGTACGGCGTGTTGATGGGCGGCGCCGACGTGATTCCGGGCGTCAGCGGCGGCACCATGGCCCTCATCGTCGGCATCTACGAGCGGCTCGTGGGGGCCCTCAGTTCGGCGGTGTCGTTTGGGCTGTCGCTGCTACGCTTCGACCGCGCGGCCGCTCGGCAACACTGGGCCGCGGTGCCGTGGCGCCTCATCGGCCCCCTCCTGGGCGGGATTGGGGGCGCCATTCTTGGCGGGGCGCGGGTGATTCCGCCCCTGATGGAGGCGTACCCGGCCCCCATGCGGGGGCTCTTCTTCGGCCTCGTGGCCGCGTCGCTTCTGATCCCCGCCCGTCGCATCGAGCGGGTCACAGGCCTCCGGGTGGGCATCGGCCTCGCCTGTGCCGCCGGGGCGTTTTTCCTGACCAGCCTCCCTGCCCTCGCCGTGTCGGACCCGAGCCTCATCCGGGTCTTCTGCTCGGCCATGATTGCGATTTGTGCCATGATTCTCCCCGGCGTGAGCGGGGCGTTCCTGCTGGAGGCGCTCGGCATCTACGCCCCCACGCTCGAAGCGGTCAATGCGCTCGACTGGGGGTACGTGCTCACGTTCTGCACCGGGGCGGCCGTCGGGCTCGGCACGTTCGCGAAACTGCTCGATCTGCTCCTCAGGCACCGCCACGACGCAATGATGGCGGCGCTCGTGGGGCTTATCGCCGGGGCGCTCCGGGCCCTCTGGCCCTACGGCGGGGCCGAGCGCGTCCTGCGGGCCCCCGAGGCCGGTGAGCCGATCGGGTCGGTCGTGCTCCTTGCTCTGGTCGGGTTTGGGGCCGTGCTCGTGCTGCTGGCCTGGAGCCCCTCGACCGCCGGAAAAGAGACGACCGCCTCCGCCTCGTAGCGTGACGTTCGGGCTCGCCTCGCCGCCGCTCCTCCCCGATGCGCCTTCTTCTTCTCTTCGCCGGTCTCGCTGCTGCCCTTCCCGGACTGGTCGGGTGCGCCACGACGCGGCTTCCAGGGGCGTCCGCCCCGCCGCGCCTGGACTCCCTCCGGGCCGAGAATGCGACGTTGCGGAGCCGGCTTCGCCGCGTGGAAGACTCGCTGCGGTTTCGGGACGACCTTGCGACGGGGCAGTACTACCGCGACCTGCGCGTCCTGACGGACCGCCTGAACCGCCTGGCCTACGAGGTGCAGATGCGTCGCCAGGGGGGGCGGGCGGTGCGCGTGCTCCCGGCCGACTCGTTGTTCGAATCCGGCACGGCCACCCTTACGGCCGCGGGAAAGAAGCGGCTCCGGGCCACGGTTGCTCACCTGGAGACGGCCTACCCCACGCGGGCGGTCCGGGTTGAGGGGCACGCCGACGATACGCCCCTGAGTGAGGCCCTGCAGGAGCGGTTTGCGTCGAACTGGGAGCTCTCGGCGGCCCGGGCCACGGCGGTCGTGCGCTACCTCAGTGCCCGCAGCGCCCTGGCCCCGTCCCAGTTTGCCGCCCTCGCCTACGGGGCCACCGACCCGGTCGCGTCAAACGCAACGGCACGAGGGCGCCGTCGGAACCGGCGGGTTCGCATTGCGGTCCTCCCGCCCCCGCAAGACTACTCCCGCCCCGTCGATACGTCCTGGTGAACGGCCCGATACCGCCCGACAAAATGGAGGTGGCTCCGTGCCCCGTCCCCGCTCGGATAGACGCCAAAGCCGTTGATCCGGTACTCCGGGCCCGTGGGCGTGTCCACCACCCGCTCCCGAAAGCTCTCAACGATCCCGGCGTCGGTCTTGCGGTGCCAGACGATGGCGCCGTCGGACACCCGCCCGCGGTACGTGATGGGGGCCCCGTCGGGCGGATTAACCTCGCAGATCAGCGTTCCGTCGTCGGTGACGTAGTTGCGCGCCGTCTTGCGGACGACACGCCCGTCCGGATACCGATCGATCTGTGTGCCCACCTGCACGCCGTTCTCCCATCGGTAGCGGTGCTCCGTCGAGAGGGAGTCGACCTGCGTCCCGTCGTGGGCATACACCACGAACGTCCCCGTCCAGTGGCCGGTGAGCGACTCCAGCGCCGCCCGGGGCGACTGGGCCTGTGCAGGCCGTCCCGCGGTGGCAACAAGCAGGAGGCCCAGCGTCACGACCGTCCGCCTCAGACCGTCCCATCCGGCGACAGGCCCCGGCCTGTTCCGGCTCCGTCCAACACGCATCGGCCAACAGCAGAGTGATGAAACGAGCACTTCGAATTATTGGGCTCGCCGTCGGCGGGCTGGTCCTCGGCGTCGCCGGGGTGTTCTTCTGGGCGAGCTCCGGGGCACTGCCCGACGACGAGCTTGCGCAGGTGCGGACCTACACGGCGCAGCCCGACACAACGCGGCCGGACACGCTCACGGTGACAACCTACAACATCGGCTATCTCTCCGGCATGAGGAACAACGAGCCGGTGGTGCGGCCCGACAGCCTGTTCCACGCGAACATGGACCAGGCCGCTGGCTACCTCCGAGCGGCGGCCCCCGACATCGCGGCCCTTCAGGAGATCGACTTCGGCGGGGCTCGGGCCGCGCACGTCCATCAGCTGGATGTCCTGGCCGCGCGTCTCGGGTACCCGGGGGCGGCGCAGGCCGTGAACTGGGACGAGCGGTACCTGCCGTTTCCGTACGGCCGCCCCGCCGTGCATTTCGGGCGCACCCTCTCCGGGCAGGCCGTCCTCAGCCGCTTCCCCGTCCGGAGGCACGTGCGGAGGACGCTCCCGCGTCCGCCGCAGCCGTTTTTCCGGGACGCGTTCTACCTCGACCGCCTGGCACAGGTCGGGGTGGTCGACGTGGACGGCCGCCCGCTCGCGGTCATCAACGTGCACCTGGAGGCCTTCGACGTTGAGACGCGCGAGACGCAGGCCCGCGTCGTGAACGATCGCTATCGCCGCCTCGCCGACAGGGGCATCCCGACGCTTCTGCTCGGCGACTTCAACAGTTCCCTCTCGTCCGGCGAGGAGGGGGGGCACGCCGGGGCGGGGGACGCGACGATGCAGCACATACTGGAGGGCACGGACCTGCGCTCGGCCGCCAATACCGCTTCGGCCGACACGGCGGGCGCTACGTACCCGGCCGACGCTCCTGCCCGAACGATCGATCACATCTTCTATCCCCCGCAGTTCTTCGAGGCGGTGGGCACACAGCGGTGGTGCGGCAGGCCTGCGCCCCCGTCCGACCACTGCGCCGTGACGGCCGCACTGCGCCTCACGTCCTGGGCCGAATGGCCCTCCCACGAGGCCCTGCCGCCCCTGGAGGGGCCGCCGACCGAGTAGCCAAACCTCCGTCCGAAACGCCGCGGCCGCTCACGCCCCACGCGCCGTCCCCAAACGCCTACGCCGTCTCCAGTTCGCGCGCCTGCTCCTCCTCCGGGGCGCTCCAGTCGGTGGCCTCGGCCACGTGCTGGCACTGGTGGCACCGGATGTCGCGGTTTTGAACCTGACAGCAGGGGCGCTCGGAGGCCGGCGTCGGGGTTTGCACGTTGGGCAACTGAAGCTGGGCGGCCGTCATGTCGGCCAGCGTCTCGATGAACTTGGGGTGGCTGTTCAGGCCCGGCATGACCTCGTAGTGCTCCGGGATCGGGGCGCCCTCCTCTTCGAGGTCCTCCGGAATCTCGATGGCCAGCTCGTAGCTCGTCTCGATGTGGTCCGTCACGAACGCCACCGGAATGACGAGCACGTCTTCGCCCTCCTCGGCCAGCTCCTCCACGGTGTCGTCCGTCGCGGGCGTCAGCCACTCCGACGGCCCGACCTTGCTCTGGAAGGCCGTGCTGAAGTCGTGGTCGAACCCGCGGTGCTCCATCAAGTGCTTCACCGTGGAGTGGACGAGACAGCAGTACGGGTCGTCCCGGTCTTTCATTTCCGAGAGGGGCGTCCCGTGTGCGCTGAAGAGAAGGTGCACGTCGTCCCGCACGTCGTCCGGGAAGCGTTCCAGGCCCTCGTCGATCCGGTCGCTCAGTGCCTCGATGTACTTCGGGTACGTGGCGTACTCGAAGACGGAAGTCGTGGGCCAGGCCGGAATCTCGCCCGCTTTCTCCAGCTCGTGCCAGTACACGAGCGAGGCGCCGGTCGTGGTCTTGGAGTACTGCGGGTAGAGGGGGAGCAGCACGACCTTGTCGACGCCGTCCTCCTGCATCTGTGCCGCCGCGTCTTCGCTGAACGGCTCCCAGTACCGCATCGCCATGTACGTTTTAAACGTGGCGCCCGTCTCCGCGGCGTACTGCTCGTTGAGGGTCTGTTCCAGGCTGTCGGCCTGGTCGCGGGTGAGGGGATTGATGGGCGAGCCCCCGTCGTCACTGATCTCCTTGTAGTCCTCCGCGACCGACTGGGACCGGAAGTACGAGATAATCTTGGAGAACGCCTGCCGCACGCGGCCCCGCGCCTGAAAATAGACGACCTCCGAAAAGTCGATGATCGCCGGGTCCATAAACAGGTTGTAGAGAAACGGCTCCACGGACTCCTCGCCGTCGGGGCCGCCCAGGTTGAGAAGCACAACCCCTACCGTATCGCCCGACTCCACGCCGAGCTTGGCCGATGGAAAAAACTCCCCCTCCACCAACCGGGGGTCACTGTTGTACTCCTCACGGTCGTAGCGCTGTATAAACTCGTAGGGCGTCATTGGGGGCAACGGTCGCTTGGAAAAGGGATGTCACAATGGCAAATACGGAACGAAAGCGCCGGTCGAAAGACTCAACGGGCACCCCGATTGTTGCAAATGCGTTTCGTGATTGTAGCAACGCGGAAGGGGCCATCTCGGTCCCGAATTCTCCGTCGATTTAGATTCGAAGCAATTGAGGGGCCAGACGGTAAACGCACGTCCTCGTGGGCGTGCTGGGGGCAAACACACTCGATACGCCGCCGGATACGCCTGTTGAGATGCCCACGCACCTGCGCTCGTTCAGACCCCTCCATGTCCCTTTCCCGACGCCGGTTCCTCACCCTTGGTGCGGCGGCGGCCGCCACGTGTGCCCTGCATCCCGAACGTCTGCTGTGCGCGGCCGGCCGGGCCGAGTGGGAGGCGAGCGACGCCCTGCCCTGGGCGACCCAGGAGGTCTACGGCACGACGTGGAACGGGCGGATCGTGGTTGCGGGCGGACTCCGCTCCGGGGCCCACAGCGATCGCCGGTTCACGACGCTGGAAGAGACGGCCCTTTTCGATCCTTCCACGGAGGCGTGGACGCGCGGGCCAGCCCTTCCGTCCCCGCGCCACCACATCGTGCTCGCGGAGGCCAACGGCACGGTGTATGGGTTTGGGGGATTCGTGGGGGAGACCCTGCGCGACGGATTTCAGTTCCGGCCCGACGTGTACGCGTTCGACGGAGACCAGTGGGCCCGCATCGGGACAATGCCCACGCCGCTCGGCGAGACGGCTGCGCTCGCGGTCGAGGAGCGGGTCCATCTCGTGACAGGCAGTCTCCACCCGGACGACGGCGCGTCGGATGGGGCCTCTCGTGCCCACCTGGTCTACGACCCCGGCGCCGATGCCTGGAGCGAGGCGCGCCCGGTGCCCACGGGCCGGAGCAGTGCCACAGGGGCGGTCATTGACGGGCGCCTTTACGTCGTGGGCGGACGTCGCACGGATGACGGGGTGACCAACCTCGGGGCGGTGGAGCGGTACGATCCGGCGACGGACACGTGGACCGAATTGCGCCCGTTGCCCCAGCCGTCCGGGGGGCTGGCGGGGGCTGCGCTCGATGGTATGCTTTACGTCTTCGGGGGCGAGTACTTCTCGGGAGACGGGGGCGTGTACGGACGCACATGGGCGTACGACCCGGACGTAGACGGCTGGACCCAACACGACCCCATGCCGACGCCGCGGCACGGCCTCGCAGGAGTCGCCCTCGGGGGGCACATCTACGCCATCGGCGGCAACCCCGCCGCCGGCATCGGGGCCGCCACCTCGTCCGTCGTCGAACGCTTGTCCCCGACCACCGACTGATTCGCCCCTCCCCGTTCCCCGACTGCCGTGCTCATTGCCGTCCATGCCGACATCGCGTAGAGGGGCTCGTGGGCTGTATTGTCGCCGCGGCCATGCCGGGGGCGCCCGCGATGAAACAGCAGACGCAGGGCCGCGACTCGTGGGACGGGCGGACGGGGCCGTCGTTGCTTGGCCGCATGCCTTCGACATTCGGTCCGCCAGGTCGTACCTTCGAGCCAGGACGAACAGACACTGCACGTGCTTCTTTGCTCTCAAATCGATCACGTCGAGCCAACACATGGGCCGAACGCGCATCATGTCTCCGGAGCGGGTCCGCCGCACGCTCCGGCGTCTCGCATACGAAATTATCGAGCACAATCGCGGGGCCGAGTCGCTTGAGCTATTCGGGATCCGACGGAGCGGCGTGCCGCCGGCCCGGGTCGTGGCCGACGAGATTGGGGAGGTGGAGGAACAGGCCCTGGAGCCCTACGCCCTCGACGTGACGCCCTTTCGGGACGACCGCCCCGATCTGGCCCCCCCTGAGGAGACGCCCCACGACGTGGACGCGACGGATCGGGACGTGATTCTCGTCGACGACGTCGTATTCACGGGCCGTACGGCGCGGGCCGCGCTCGACGCTGTTCTTCAGTACGGGCGCCCGCGCAGCATTCAGCTCGTGGTCCTCGTTGATCGCGGGCACCGGGAGTATCCCATTCAGCCGGACTTCACCGGCCGTCGCCTCCAGACGAAGCACGACGAGGAGGTGGTCGTGGAGGCCGACGGCGAGTGTGCGGTGTATGTAGAGGACTAAAGGCCCTTTTCCTCGTCGGCATCACCCGCGGCCGTGGTGTCCTGAGCGATGGAGCCCGGCTCGGGCACCGCAGTCGAGTCGTCGGTCGTGAAGAGTCGAATTTCGGTGCCGGCCCGCACCTTTGTGGTTGGGGCGCGGCCCTGACGTTGGACAAAACGCCGGGACGACGATGTGTCGGACGGTTGGGTGGGGGCGCCGGACGGGTCGGCTGTGCGCGGGTCCAGAACGACGGCCCGGAGTTGCCGGGCCCGCAGCAGACGCCGGGCCCGTTCGACCGTCCGTCCGGCGATGCTGGGGACCTGAACGGTGTCCGTGCCGAGCCCCGTGCTGTACCAAAGGTCTACGGTGCCGCCCATTTTCAGGGAGTCGCCCGGTTCCGGGCGCTGCCGGGTGATCGTATTCGGATAGGGGGAGGGGAGCGAGTCGGGCTCGACCGTACCCACGGCAAGGCCAAGTGCGGAGACCCGGTTTTTGGCCTCCCGCACCGAGATGCCGTTGAGGTCGGGGATGCTCACCACAGGGGCCTTTCCCGCGTTCACCGTCAGGTACACGCGTCGCCCGGGCTTCACGCCCGCGTGGGGAGGAGGATTCTGGTCCACCACCGTCTCCCGGGGAACGTTCGGGTTGAAGCGGCCCACCTCCCGCTTGACCTGCAGGTCTTGGGTCTCGATACGCTTCTTGGCCTTCAGAAACGATTGACTCTCCACGTTGGGGACCTGGACGGACACCCCGTGCCGGGTGTACGTCGGCATGAGGAGGGCGTCGACCAGGAAGTACGCGCCCACGCCGAGCAGCAGAAGGCCGCCGAGCCCGCCCCAGAAGTATGTATTTCGGAGGAGGGTGCGGAACCAGTACAGCAGGGCCCGGAGGGACGGAGGGAGGCGCATCGCTTGGGAGGAAGTAGCGAGAGACACTGGAGGCAATGGGCGGCAGGGACCCGGAACGACGGGCCGGAGCCCCTACTCGGCGTGACGGCAGAGTAACACGAGTGCACCCCTGCAGTTTCC